>NZ_CP110009.1:2753716-3079122 GCF_025947305.1 Flavobacterium sp. N3904 | reverse complement strand
TATTTTTACCGGTTATTTTCCTCGAAGGTTTTGTCGGAAGATTGTTTCGAGAGTTTGGGGTGGTCATTGGAGCTGCCGTATTGATTTCAGCTTTTGTGTCTTTGACATTGACCCCGATGCTAAACGCCTACTTGATGAAAGGTGGTGAACAAAAAAAATCAAAGTTCTATATTCGTACTGAACCTTATTTTCAAAAGTTGAATAGCACTTATGCCAATGCATTGGAACGTTTTATGAAGAGAAAATGGTTAAGTTTTCCAATTCTTATCGTATGTTTTGGATTGATATATTTATTTTTTAATATTCTAAAAAAAGAGACGGCTCCTTATGATGACCGAAGTGGCTTCGTGATGCGTATGACTACTCCTGAAGGATCCTCCTACGATTATACGGATCGTTTTATGCAGGAAGTTTCCAAATTGGTAGATGATTCTATTCCAGAAAAGAAAGTGAGTTTGGTGATTACCTCCCCAGGTTTTAACTCATCTTCTGTAAACAGTGGTTTTATTCGGGTTTCATTGGTGGAACCGGATCAAAGAAAAATGTCACAAAAGGAAATTGCCGATAAATTAACCAAATTGACCAGTCAGTATTCGGAGGCCAAAACATCAGTAATTGAACAGCCTACTATCGCCGTAAACAGACGTGGTGGTTTACCGGTTCAGTATATTATTCAAGCGCCCAATTTTGAAAAGCTAAGAGAAAAAATTCCTTTGTTTATGGATGAGGCTGCAAAAAGTGATGTCTTTTCTGTTACGGATGTGAATTTAAAATTCAATAAACCAGAAATCAATGTTTCGATTGATAGAGCCAAAGCCGAAAGTTTAGGAATATCGGTGAAAGATGTTGCCCAAACCTTACAACTTTCCTTAAGCGGGCAGCGTTTTGGCTATTTTATCAGAAACGGAAAACAATATCAAGTAATTGGTCAGTTTGAAAGACAAGATCGTTCCAAACCGTTGGATTTGACATCGATGTATGTCAAAAACAACAAAGGAGAATTGATTCAAATGGACAATGTGGTTAAAATTGAAGAACAAAGTAATCCGCCTCAATTGTACCATAATAACAGATATATGTCGGCCACAGTTTCTGCAGGCCTCGCTCCAGGAAAAAGTTTAAGCGATGGAATTGATGCGATGAATGAAATCAAAGCCAAAGTGCTGGATGATTCATTTACCACTGATTTAGGTGGAGAATCGAGAGATTTTGTCGAAAGTAGTTCGAATACTTCTTTCGCATTTGGATTGGCTTTATTATTAATTTTTCTAATATTAGCGGCTCAATTTGAAAGTTTTGTCGATCCTTTCATTATTATTTTAACAGTACCAATGGCAGTTGCCGGGGCATTATTTTCACTTTGGTTATTCAACCAAACGTGGAATATTTTTAGCCAAATTGGAACCATTATGCTTATTGGATTGGTTACCAAAAACGGAATTTTAATTGTTGAATTTGCCAATCAATTGCGGGAACAGGGAAAACCAAAACTGGAAGCCATTTTGGAAGCTTCAGAGTCAAGGTTACGCCCTATTTTGATGACGAGTTTGGCTATTTCATTGGGAGCATTGCCAATTGCTTTGTCACTAGGTGCGGCTGCCACAAGTAGAATTGGAATGGGGGTTGTTATCGTGGGAGGAACAATTTTCTCTTTGGTCCTTACTTTATTTGTAATTCCGGCTTTATATTTAATGTGGTCTAAAGCCAGAAAACATTATCCAGAATTTGATCATATTGATGAATATGAAAACGAAGTAAAAAAATAATTTAAGACTCCAATTTACTAAGTTTTTGGAAAGCTTTTTAAGTATATATCCGTAAAAGGAAATATAAACAAACGGGTGTTTAGAAGAAAAATAAAAACTTAACTTAGAATCTTAGCCGCTTAGTGACTTAGCATCTACCTTAAAAAAATAACATGAATACAAAACTGTTTTTTAAAAGTCTCTTTTTGTTTTTCTTTTGCTTTGCAATAGGAAATGCACAAGAAATCTTGACTCTCGAAAATGCTGTAAAAATAGCATTAGAGAATAATTTTGAAATAAAAATTGCTGCTAATAATTTAAAAATTGATCAAGCCAATGTAGCTATTGGTAATGCAGGAATGTTACCATCAATAAGTGCATTGGTTACAGATAATAATAGTATTCAAAACACGAACCAAACAAGGTCGGATGGTACAGAAATTAATTTAAAAAATGCAGAAAACAATAATCTAAACTATGGTGTTGGATTGGACTGGACCATTTTTGACGGTTTAAAAATGTTTGCAAAAT
Organism: Flavobacterium sp. N3904; assembly: GCF_025947305.1. Lineage (NCBI taxonomy): Bacteria > Pseudomonadati > Bacteroidota > Flavobacteriia > Flavobacteriales > Flavobacteriaceae > Flavobacterium > Flavobacterium sp. N3904. The sequence continues at coordinate 3,076,846 of NZ_CP110009.1, read as the reverse complement.
ACGATCAATTAAAAGAATTGCAAAAAATGGGTGATGCGCAATTAAAATTGACCATTATCAACAAAATAAGCAATGTTAATTCGGTCTATTATGATTTGGTGCAACAGCAACAACAACTAACCGATTTGGATTCAACCATTGTTATTTCTCAAAAAAGATTAGAATTCACCAAAAACAGGTATACCATAGGAAAAGGATCAAAATTGGATATGTTGAATGCTCAAGTAGATTTGAATACCGACCTTGGTAATTTATTAAAACAAAAACAAACCTATTCGAATACCAAAACCCTACTGAATCAGCTATTAGCAAGAAATTTAAAAGCAGATTTTAAAGTTTCTCAAGTAATAAATGTAGACCGTAAACTGCAGTTTGACGAACTAATGGCATTAGCAGAAAAGCAAAATCCAGAATTAGAAATACAAATCATCAATAAAAAAGTATCAGAATTGCAATTGAAGCAAGTAAAAGGGGAACGATATCCAACAATTAAATTAAATACAGGATACAATTTTAATGATACTAATTCAAGTCTTGGTTTTACAACCCAGTCATCGGCAAGAGGCTTAAATTATGGTTTTACGGCTTCCTTAAATTTATTTGATGGAAATGCCCAAAATAGAAATGAAAAAATTGCATCCATGCAAGTCGACAATTCCACTTTGGCAATAGAGCAACAAAAAACCATTTTAAACTCGGAATTGACAATCGCATTTCAAACGTATACAATCAATTTAAGTTTAATAGATTTAGAAATTAATAATGTTGATATTTCAAAACAGAATCTTCAAATAACTGCTGAAAAATTCAGAATTGGGACTATAACTTCGGTTGAGTTTAGAGCCGCTCAATTAAATTACATCAACGCCAAAATACGATTAAGTAACGCCCAATTTCAGGCAAAATTATCTGAAATAACATTAAGAGAATTAGCGGGTAATCTTAATTTTTAATTTTTTCGACTTCAAAAAAAAAACAGAATGATATCGTACAATCCAAAAATTTGGTTCACTTACATCTTTAGTTTACACCAATCGAAATCAATTAAAGAATTTTCGCCAATTTTACTCTTCGTTGGATTATATTCGGGTGCGATTGCTTATTTAGAGTTGGATTATTTCAAACTAGACGAAACCAGTCATGTTAAAAACCTTTTTGTAATTCATATCACATTGGGTTTTGTTATCTCATTGCTTTTGGCCTATCGCATTAATTCGGCTTATGACCGTTGGTGGGAAGGGAGAAAATTATGGGGAGCTTTGGTCAATAATAGTCGAAATCTAGCCATTAAACTTTCTGTCATATTGAAAGATGAAAAGGATTTAGCATATTTTAGAAAATTAATTCCAAGTTATGCTTCGATGCTAAACAAACATTTGAAAGACGAAGAAACGAGTATGCAATTATTTGATCATGTAGATTTAGCTCTGGATAATCACAAACACAGACCAAATCAAATCGCTAAAATGTTATTTCAAAAGATAAATGATTTGTATGTCATACATAAAATTTCGGGAGACCAATTGATTATTTTAAACAATGAAATTCAATCTTTTACTGATATTTGCGGTGCTTGCGAGAGGATTAAAAACACACCAATCCCCTATTCTTACAGTATTTTTATCAAAAAATTTATATTTATTTTTGTTTTAACACTACCCTTTCCATATTCTTTTACTTTGGGGTATTATGTAATTCCGGTAGTCACTTTTATTTTTTTTGTATTAGCAAGCATCGAATTAATTTCCGAAGAAATTGAAGATCCTTTTGGTTATGACGATAATGATTTGCCAACAAAGAAAATTGCCGAAAACATCAAAAAACATGTAGAGGAATTGATTTAAAAAGTGCAGCAAAATTTGTTACAATAGAATTGATTTTTGGCACTCACTAACTTTGAACCTCAAGAAACATTGATTATATTTGCACCCGAGCCGGTAGGGCGAACGGACGAAGTAATTTTGTAAAAAACATCATTAAATGAAAATATCATACAACTGGTTAAAACAGTTCATTAAAATAGACTGGAAATCCGATGAAACTTCGGCATTGCTTACGGATTTGGGACTTGAAGTAGAAGTAGTCGAAAAATACCAATCGGTAAAAGGTGGTTTGGAAGGTATTGTAGTAGGACATGTTCTTACTTGCATACCACATCCAGATGCCGATCGTTTAAAAATTACAACAGTTGATCTTGGAGATGGAATTCCATTGCAAATTGTTTGCGGAGCCAGCAATGTAGCTTCAGGTCAAAAAGTTCCTGTTGCAACTATCGGAACTATTTTATACGATAAAGACGGAAACTCCTTCACCATAAAAAAAGGAAAAATTAGAGGACAGGAAAGTCATGGAATGATTTGTGCAGAAGATGAATTGGGTCTTGGTGAAAACCATGACGGAATTATGGTTCTTGACGAAACGATTCCTGCAGGAACTTTAGCATCTACTGTTTTTAAAATAGAAAATGACGAAGTTTTTGAAATAGGATTAACCCCAAATCGTGCTGATGCCATGAGTCATCTTGGAACCGCACGTGATTTAAGGGCTGGATTGATACAGACTGGAATTAATGTAGAATTAATAACACCGTCAGTAAGTAATTTCAGAGTTGACAAAAGAACATTAAAAATTGATGTCGACGTAAAAGACATTCATCTTGCTCCAAGATATTGCGGCGTTACTATTTCTGGAATTACAGTAAAGGAATCTCCAGATTGGTTAAAAAACCGATTGAAAGCCATTGGAATTAATCCAAAGAACAATATTGTTGACGTGACCAATTATGTTCTGCATGATTTGGGACAACCGCTACATGCTTTTGATGCAGGAAAAATAAGTGGAAAAATAAGCGTACAGACACTTCCATCCGGAACAAAATTCAAGACTTTAGATGATATAGAAAGAACGCTGCACGAAGAAGATTTAATGATTTGTGACGAAAAAGGTCCTATGTGTATTGCAGGAGTATTTGGAGGTTTAAAATCTGGAGTTTCAGAAACTACAAATGCCATTTTTCTGGAAAGTGCCTATTTTAATCCCGTAAGTATTCGTAAATCGGCCAAAAGACACCAACTTAATACAGACGCTTCTTTTAGATTCGAAAGAGGAATTGACCCAACTATTACAGAATATGCATTAAAAAGAGCTGCTTTATTAATTATTGAAGTTGCAGGAGGCGAAATAACATCTGACATCATTGATATTTACCAAAAAAAGATAGAAGACTTTCCTGTATTTTTAAATTTTAAAAATGTAGCAAGAATTATTGGTGAAGAATTACCAAAAGATACAATCAAACAAATTTTGGCTTCTTTAGAAATTAAAATAAACAGCGTTTCGGATGCCGGATTGGGTTTGACGATTCCTGCGTATAGAGTAGATGTACAAAGAGAAATTGATGTAATCGAAGAAATTTTGAGAGTGTACGGTTATAACAATATTATATTTTCAAAAAAATTGAATGCAACCGTTTCAAATTCACCCAGAAACGAAGATTATAAAGTACAAAATAGTATTGCGACACAACTAAATTCGTTAGGTTTTAACGAGATGATGGCCAATTCATTGACCACAGCTTCGTATGTTCAACTTTCCCAAATATTGAAAGAAGAGCACAATGTAACCATGTTGAACCCATTAAGCAGTGATTTGGCCTCCATGCGCCAATCGTTATTGTTCTCTGGATTGGAAGCTATATCGTATAACATAAACAGAAAAAATTCGGATTTAAAACTTTTTGAATTCGGAAAATCATACCACAAATTCCTTGCTGGTTATGAAGAAATAAAGCATCTAACTCTTTTTCAAACTGGAAACAGAAACCAAGAAAATTGGACAAATGCTCAAAAACCTTCTGATTTCTTTTTGTTTAAAGGATACGTAGAAAGTATAATATCTCGACTTGGAATTTCTAAAACTAAAAGTGCTGCTGTAAATTCAGATATTTTTTCTGAAGGAATTGCTTTTGCATTGGGAAGTGAAACTATTGTAGAATTTGGATTGGTGAAAAAATCTATATTGAAGCATTTTGGAATCAAACAAGACGTTTTCTATGCTGATTTCAATTGGGCAACCGTTTTAAAATTAATGTCAAGCAAAATTAAATATACTGACATTCCCAAATACCCTGAAGTTCGCAGAGATTTAGCATTATTGATAGATCAAAATGTTACGTATGACAGTATTTACAAGATCGCAAGACAAACAGAAAAATCTTTATTAAAAGACATTAATTTGTTTGACGTATACGAAGGGAAAAATTTACCCGAGGGAAAAAAATCATACGCATTGAGCTTTATCATTCAGGATCTCACAAAAACTTTGGAGGACACCCAAATAGATTCAATCATGAGCAAATTGAAAAATAATTTTGAAACGGAACTTGGAGCAAGTTTAAGATAAATAATCCTGTTCTTTAAAAACAAAAAAAATCCTAATTCAGATTGAATTAGGATTTTTTTATAATCGTAGGTTACTAATAAATTATTTTTGCTTTGGCATCAAAACCGCATCTATAACAAAAATAACTCCATTTGATTGAAAAACATCTGCAATAGTTACCATAGAATTTCCACCGTTTTCATCGGTAAGAATTAGCTGTTTCCCTTTCATAGAAATAGTTAACATTCCTCCATTTACAGTTTTTAACATCGCTTTTCCGTTTCCTGCCTTAATCGCTTTTTGCAAATCAGCTGAACTCATTTTTCCTGCAACAACATGGTAAGTAAGAATACTTTGCAGCATTTTTAAATTCTCTGGTTTCAATAATGTGTCTACTGTTCCTTTAGGCAATTTATCAAAAGCTTCATTTGTTGGGGCAAAAACGGTGAATGGACCTGTGCTTTCTAAAGTTTCAACTAATCCTGCGGCTTTTACTGCTGCCACTAATGTTGTATGCTCTTTGGAGTTCATAGCATTTTGAATAATATTTTTGGTAGGATACATTTCAGCTCCACCAACCATAACACTTTTTTGAGCAAAAGAAGTAGCTCCAAACACTAATGCAAATAATGCAATCGATAAAATTTTTCTAGTTTTCATAAAATCTGTTTTATAAGTTATTTATAAAAGCATTTACGATAGAAACTCGATTTTGGTTTTAAAAAAATAAAAATATTTTATTAATTATCAATACATTAAAAATAAATTTATTTAAACCTATATTTTTATTCCCAAAAAAAGTCCCAATTCAATAAAGGATTGGGACTTTTAGAATTTAAATTTTTACACTATAAATTTTTAATCACAAATTCACTTCTTCGATTCAATTCATGTTGCTCTTCATCGCATGAATTTTCTGGAATGCATTTTACAATTGGAACGCTTTCTCCATATCCTTTTCCGAAAATTCTGCTTTTAACGATTCCTTGTTCTATAATATACGTTCTCGTAGCATCGGCACGTTTTTGAGAAAGATCTAAATTAAATTTGGCATTTCCACGATTATCGGTGTGTGAACCAATTTCAACAACCATCTCTGGGTATTTTTTCATCAATTCGACAACTCGATTCAAAATAGTTTTTGATTCTTTTCGAATGTACCACATATTATAATCAAAATAGATGGGATCGGTTTTTATAATTAATCGATCTTTTTGTTTTACAACATCTTTTTCTGCAGCAACAATAGCATCCATTTTTTGTTTTTTCTGGATGGCATCCAATTCTTTTCGCTTTTGGTCAGCAGTAATTTTTTCTTTTTTAAGCTGTTGAAGTGCTGCTAAATCGGCCAGTCTTTTTTCTTCAAGCTCAATTGCATTATTCTTTTTAGCAATGGCATCGGCTGCTTTTTTCTCTTTTAGCGCAATAGCGTCGGCAGTTTTCTTTTGTTGAAGAGCTAACAATTCTGCAGCTTTCAATTGCTGAGCAAGAATTAAATCGGCTGCTTTCTTTTGTTCCAAAGCGATTTGTTCCCCTTTTTTTATGGCTTCTATTGATCGAATGTCCATTGAAGCATCATTGGATTTATATCTTTCACTGGAAATTTTTAAATTCCTTGAATTCTCGGTATAATTTTCTCTGGTTACAAATACTGAATAATTTGTTTCGCATCCAGCGGTAAAAGCAAATTTTCCATCTGTTGCAGTGATTGCTTTTTCAACTTCTTGATTAGATGCATTTTTTAGAATAACAATTGCATTTTCTAATGCTAGCTGCGTATCAGTATCTGTTACAATTCCAGCAATATATTGTTTACAATTTTCTATCAGTAATGGTTTTATTTCTTTTAGCGAATAAATATCGTCATTGCCCTTTCCTCCTGGCCTATTTGAAGAAAAATAACCCTCTTTCGAATCTGGATTCATATAAAAGGCAAAATCATCATAACCAGAATTTACAGGAAGTCCAACATTCGAAGCTTCAGAATATGAATTATTTTGAATATCGGATACAAAAACATCCAAAGATCCGTAGCCCTCATGCCCATTCGATGAAAAATACAATTTGTTATCATTGGAAACAAAAGGAAATTGTTCTCTCTGCGTTGTATTAATTGTATTTCCTAAATTTACTGGTGTTCCATAAGTATTTCCATTTATTGTAACACTAAAAATATCAAATGAACCCAATGTCCCCGGCATATCCGAAGCAAAATACAATGTTTGCTCATCTGGACTTAAAGCAGGATGTTCAACCGAATAATTGGGGCTATTAAAAGGTAGCGCTTTAATATTTGTCCATTTATTATCAACAAATTCAGCTTTGAAGATTTGAATAGTCGAAACTTTATCAGTATTTTTTTCTCTTCTTCCGTCGTTTGAATTGTTTCTGGTAAAATACATTGTCTTACCATCTTTAGTAAAAATAGCATTGGATTCGTGCATTGGAGATTTTAATTCTTTCGAAAAATAGTTGACAATAGAATCGCTTTCATTGACATTTTTTATCGGAATAGAAACTAAATTCAGATAAGTTTCATTGTTCCATTTATAGGTTTTATCGAATAAATTGGGCTTCTTTTTAACAGCCGCAAAAACTAAATTATCTCCCAAAACTACAGCTCCAAATTCAGAATTTATGGTATTAATTGACAGATTTTTTATTTCAAATCGATTTCCAATTGCAGAGACATTATTTAAAGTATTGATACCCTTATCCAATTTTTCAACAGCTTCTTTATTATTTGAAGCAACAAGATAATTACGCATTACGTTATTTGCTTCGGCATATTTTCCTGTTGCTTTAAGTGTTTCGGAATATCTAAAATAATCTTGTTCAGTAAGATTTACTCCCGATTTTGACATTAATAGATGATATTGCCCCTGAGCGTTCTCATAATCACTAGTGAAATAATAGCAATTTCCAAGTTTTCGAATGACTTCAACGCTTTGATTTGTTGCACTTATTTTTTCATACAAAGGAATGGCTGCACTATAATATGTTTTGTCATACAAGCGATTGGCTCGCTGCAAATCTTGTTGTTGCTGACTGTATATAAACTGTATCGAAAATACGATTAGGATTAAGAATATTCTTTTCATATTTACTTTTTTAGAAGAACCTTGGTGATTTATCATATCCTTTTCCTAAGAAATCTAAATTATACAATAAAACAAATTCATGAGATCCTGAACTGAACTGACTCAAATTTGAAAGGGTATAATCATACGAATAACCCACTCTGAAATTTGGCAATACATTGATATTCATTAAAATATTTACAGAATCATCAACTCGATAGGCAACGCCCAATTCAAACTTATCATTGTACAAAACGTTTGCAGTAAAATCTAATGAAACGGGAGCTCCTTTTACAAAAATCGCCATAACTGCAGGTTTGAATTTGAAAGCATCATTGATATTAAAAACATAACCTCCAGTCAAAAAAGAGTGAATATTTTGAATCCCCAGCGAACTTATCTCAGACCTCTCTTTTATATGCTCGGCTGAAAGTAAATTTGGAGCAGAAAATCCAACATAATAATTATCGGTAAAATAATAGGCTCCTACACCGAGATTTGGCAATGTTTTGTTTACGTTTTCTGCAAATGCTTTATCGGTTGTTGCGTCTCCGCTATTTAAAACAAAACCATTAAAATTGGTATTCAAAGAAGTTATTCCAGCTTTAACACCAAAAGAAAGTTTTTGCGTTTCATTTAATTGAACAATATAAGCGATATCCGCATAAAAATTAGTTTCTTTTTTGGCGCCATCACCGATATCATCTGAAATTAATGAAAAACCAGTTTCCAGTTTGTCATTTATTGGAGTATGTGCAAAAAGGGTAAATGTTTTTGGAGCTCCCTCCACTCCAACCCATTGTGTCCGGTACAAAGTCCCCAGATTTAAAACTGATGGTGTAGCAGTTGCGTATGCAGGGTTTACAACACTCATGTTATACATGTATTGCGTATATAATGGATCTTGTTGTCCAACAACCTTTAGTATCGAAAGGAAAAAAAACACAAGAAATAATAATTTCTTCATTTGAATATATTTTAAGTAATAAATTATCGGTTTAAATAAAGGCTTCCTTGCTTTGGTCGCAATTTATCTTTATTATAATTGATAATATAAAAATAGACGCCTGATGGTGCATTACCATCTATAAAGTTTGAATTAGAATTTTTCCCATCCCAAGCTGGTTTACTAATATTCCCTTTGAATAAAACATTCCCATATCTGTTAAAAATTTCCAATGTATAGTTTGGATATAAAAATTCGATATTTACAATTTGGAAAGTGTCATTAACGCCGTCATCATTCGGAGAAAATCCACTAGGAATAATAAAATTATCCGGTGTTGCGGTACAATCGGTAAGTGAAACGGTGACTGGTAAAGGATTGGAATAACAATTTGTAATTGTGTTAAAATCGAAACCGTAATAAGTAGCCCCTTCAATCAATAAATCAGTATTGGCAAGTAAAGTCCCGTTGGAAGCTGCATTGTACCAAACTAAATTTCCATTTGAATTGGTGTTGTTTGACAAACTTTGAATTGTTGGTTTGTCTGCTCCGCAAAATTCTTGTCCATTTGGTTTTAAAACTGGCGCTTGAACTACATTTATAACTACACTTATTTGTGTTGCTCCAGATTCACAACCAGTAGTCAAATTTATTTCTTTTACAAAATAATCGGCAGACACCAAAAGTGTACCAGAAGATAATGGTGTGTTGCTAGTTGCAGAATCAAACCATTTGTATTGATTTCCGTTTGGTAATAAATTAGCAACAGTTGCTAAATCTGTTTCGCAGAACTCTTGATTGTTTGCCGTTGGATTACTAGGAATTGGATTAATTGAAAAATTCTTAGAAACTGAAGTTATGGTAGTAGAACAACTATTTCCAGTATTTGTCAAATCTGTAATCACCAATGTATTCATCCCTATATTACCAAGGTTGGATGCTGGAATCAAAAAACTAGTGTTTCCATTACTTACAACCAAAGGAATTATCTGTGAACTTATTGTATTTGATCCAGATACTGAATATGTCAATGTTATATTTGTTAATGTTCCTAATCCCGAAAGCTGAACATTTATAGGTTGCCCCAAACATCCATCTTTTATTGTCACAACCATATTGGAAATATCTGGTAAAGCATTTACAACAAAGACTTTTGATAACGTTGATGTATTTGTACAATTTGTTGATGTGTTTGTAATATTGATAATGGCAATTGTTGTATTTCCTGCATTTTCGATTAAATTAGCCGCAATAGTAAACGAGGCCAAACCGCTTGTTACTGTCAAGGTTGCCGGTACAGCTGTTGCAACATTACTGCCACTTAGATTGTAAAGAATATTATAATTCCCATCTGCAAGATTGGAAGTCCCCGAAAAATTAACTACAGCATTAAAACCTTGGCAAATTGGTGCAATGGTCAATGTTGCATTATTAATTTGAGGCGTGGTATTTATTTGAACAACTATAGATTTCAAACTAGATTCGCAGCCTGTTAGTGTATTTACTTCTTTAACATAATAATTTCCAGAAACCAATGGTGTTGAATTTAATAATGGAACTGTACTTGCAAGCGAATCAAACCATTCATATTGATTTCCTTGAGGAATTAAATCAGCAACTGTCGCATTATCAGAGCTACAAAATTTTTGATCAGAAGCTAAAGGAGTAGCCGGAATAGTATTTACAGTAAAACTTTTATTATTTATAGTAGATATCGAACAACCCGTTAAGGCATTAGTAACATTCGTAATGGTGAAAGTGGTCAAACCTACATTGGGAATATCAGTTGCAGGTATAACAAAACTGGTTCCGCCCGCAACCACTGTTAAAGGAATATCCTGAGAACCAACTGTGTTTACTCCTGAAATTGTATAATCAATAGTGATAGATGTCAAAGTACCCAGTCCGGTTAAATTAACATTAGTTGGAAAGCCTTGGCATACATCATTTATAGCAACAGCCAAATTTGTAATATTAGGCAATGGATTTACTGTAAAACTCTTTGAAAGCGTTGATGAATTGGTGCAACCGGTTATAGAATTGGTTATTTTGGTAATTGTAATGCTATTTAAACCCGGATTAGGAATCAAAGCTGAAGGAATGCTAAAAGAGCCTAATCCTCCTGTAACACTTAGAACAGCAGGAATTGCAGTTCCTGTATTACTTCCAGTTAAATTATAAAGAATGTCATAATTCCCATCAGTAAGATTTGATGTCCCGGAAAATTCTACTAATGCTCCAAAAGTTTGACAAATTGGATCTATTTTTAAAGTAGCGCTGTTAATCTGAGGTGTAGTATTAATAATTACATCAATCATTTTTAAACCAGATTCACATCCCGTTAGTGTATTAACTTCTTTAACATAATAATTCCCAGAAACCAATGATGTTGAGTTTAATAATGGAACTGTACTTGGTAGCGAATCAAACCATTGATATTGATTTCCTTGAGGGATCAAATCAGCAACTGTCGCATTATCAGAACTACAAAATTTTTGATCAGTAGCTATAGGAGTAACCGGAATTGCATTTACAGTAAAGTTTTTATTATTTAAAGTTGCAACAGAGCATCCCGTTAAAGTATTGGTAACATTCGTAATTGTAAAAGTGGTCACACCCACATTTGGAATATTTGACGCTGGTATAAAAAAACTTGTTCTACCAGCAGTTACTGCTAAAGGAATAGTCTGGGAAGCTACTGTGTTTACTCCTGAAATTGTGTAATCGATAGAAATTGAAGTCAAAGTGCCCAATCCAGATAAATTGACATTGGTTGGAAGACCTTGACATACATCATTTATACCAACTACCATTTTAGTAATGTCTGGTAATGGATTAACTGTAAAAAATTTTGTAAGTGTTGATACATTGGAACAACCAGTTATAGTGTTGGTTATTTTGGTAATTATAATTGAGTTTACACCAATATTTGAAATCAAAGTTTTTGGAATAGTAAATGAACCTAGTCCTCCTGTAATAGTAAGAACAGCTGGAATTGCCGTTGCTGTATTACTACCATTTATGTTATATGTAATATCATAATTCCCATCCGCAAGATTTGAAATTCCGGAAAATTCAACTAATGCTCCGAAAGTTTGACAAACAGGAGCAATTGTAAGAGTAGCATTGTCTATTTTTGGAATTGGAAAAATGTGGAGGACATCTTCAATGGTTCCAATCGTATTAGTACAGATACCAAAACTAAGATTTTCCGTTATATTTAAAATACTTATCGTATAATTTTTAACTTGTTGAAAATTGCTCGAAGGTATTGGAAACGACGATGTACCATTAGTAAAACTTCGGACAGCAATTAATGGTATACTAACACCCGAAATTGCATAAGTAATAACGTAAATTCCGTCTGGAATAACTTGATTACTTTGTGTCAGAACGGCAATATACCTGGCAGTAGCAATTTCATTTTCACAAATATCTGAGTAAACAGCTAAAGTTGTTCCTGTAAAATCAAGTTGTTTTTTTATTATAATATCAACACTAGAAGATTGATTGATGCAAACAGTATTATTTGACGCCACAGTATAGGTAAACCTATAAGTACCTGCACCTTTGGTATTATAAATATTTTGTATATCAATAGTTGAATCCGTATCGTCACTTATTTCTGAAGTTCCAGATTCTGTCCAAGTCCCTCCAGAATCAGCACCACTTAATTTTGTATTTAAATCAAAATTGGTATAGGAACTTAATTGATCTGAACATATTAACAGATTAGTTGATGTTCCAGCTTCTGGTGAACGGTAAATAGAAACAAAAATAGTAGAAGGTGGAGGTGCAGGACATGATCCAATTGCATCTATTGTATATGTATAGGAATAGGTATCATCGGCGACAGGAACAGAGGCATTTAAAATATTATTGGATAATCCTCCAGAATTATCATCATCATGCCAAACTCCTCCAATTTGGGGTGCAAGTGAATTTCCATCAAAAACCTGAAACAAATTAAAAGCAGTTTCACTACTACAAATAGAGGCATTTGGGGCGGGGACACCAGTATAACCGCCAATAGTAACGGTTATAACAGCATTATTATCAATACAGCCCGAAACTCCAAGTACGGTATAAGTATAATGATAAGTACCACTTTTTTTAATTTGTTGAGCATTAAGAATACCTGAATTTTTATTCAGTCCACCCGATTTATCATCATCATTCCATGTTCCGCCAGCAGTATAAGTACCTAATAAAGGGTTAAGATCTACTGTTTTACTTAATGGATTTGCAATATCACAAACAGTAAGTGCATTATCTGTACCTCCACATTGTGCATTAATTATGTTGCAACAAAATAAAAGTGATAAAGCATAAAAAAATGTATAGGTCCTAATTTTTATAGGGAAAAATAGTTTTGAAACCATATATTTTTATTGATTTTTATCCAAAAATAACCTTTTTTTATTAAGTTAACCTTACATTAACATGTTTTTACATAAAAAATGATTTTTTTAATTAAACAAAAAAAAGCTCCACAATTTGCGGGGCTTCCTATTATTCAAAAAATCTAAGATTTTTTTTCTCTGATTTTTCCATTTTTACTAAAATTAAATCTATTAAATTTAATCTTTAATAAATTTCAAGCTCGAACTCCCCTTATCTGATTTTATTTTTATAAAATAATTCCCTGTTCTTAAAATTGAGATATCAACTGAAGTAGTTTTTTCCGCGTTAGGAATTACAAGTACTAGTTGACCTAAAACATCATAAATAGCAATGGATTGAATTTCGATAGTGCTTTTTGCTGAAATATTCAAAACAGTTGTAGCAGGAATTGGATAAACACTAACGTATTTTGAAAACTCAAAATCTTGTGTTCCTAAAGTTTTAAAAGTAGATGTTGCTTTATTTGTCAAAATCGGAAAATTATAATCAAAATAAATATTCGCTTCATTTTCAAAAGAATCACCAACAACAAGTGTTGGCAAAGTTTTTATTTTGAAAGCAATAAAACCGTCATTATTGGCATTGTCAAAAGGAAGATTGATATTTTCAAAAATAAACTCCACTTTGTTTCCATCTGAGATTTTAGTGATGTACGAATGACTTGAACTTGTTGGAACCAAAGTTGAAATATCAAATTTTGACAAGTCAATCATATCTTTTACAACAATATTTTGTGCTGGATAAGTTCCAGTATTTTCAAAACGGATTAAATAATGCACGTATTCTCCAATTAAACTTGGCGTAATAACAGGACCTTCTATACAGGTTTTGTCATTTGGATCGTAAGAACCTACGACTTTTTGGCGCAAAGCAAAAGAATTATCCACAGGTTTTTCATCATCTATTAGTGGAGTTACCAATGCATTAAAACTCAGACGATCGTCTATATTAACTGGTGGCGTTTCCATTGGTGAATTGACGTTTAATTTAAAAGTAATTTCTCTTGATTCAAAAGGCTGCAAATCAACATAATTCCAAACCAATTTATTAACCGTTTGACTTGTAATAGCAGGAGTTGATGAAACATAATCTAAAACACCATCATTAAAATCGAGAGTAACAGTTCCGGATTTTAGTTGATTTCCTTTATTTTTAAATATAATTTTATAAGTTGCATCAAAGCCTGGCCTAGCCGGAACAAGAGGCAAAATAGTAACTTCTAAATCTTGATGTGAGCCATTTGGAGTAACACAAAAATTTTGAGTAAATGGACTTACTGCAGTTGGAAAAGTAATACTTACTGATGCTGGTGAAACAGTAAAATAAGTTGGATTTTCTATAATTGGAGTGATAGTATGAGTGCCTTGTCCAACTGGAATGTCATAATTTCCTGATATATTAGATATAACATTACCTTTTTGAACACCGTTTGTTATCTCAAGATTCAAACTTGAAAATTTAGCATCATTAATATCATAGCCATTACTATTGCTATCAAAAGTACTTTTTCCTTGAATGTTATAAAAAACACCTCCAGGTTCAAATGTGCAATAAGAATTCACAGCTATATTCGTATAATTATTGTATGCTAAATATCTTTCAAGTTGAGAATTTTGTATATCATCGTTACAAATATATTTTAGATTTGGGCAATTTATAATATCTAAATATTCATCTCTCCCATTTTTGGCAAAAATTGAAACAAGATTATTATTACCTCGGCATTCAATTCCAGTCATATTTACAAAACCAGACAAATCTATAAAGCTTAAATTATTGTCAGACAATCGTATAAAATCAATATTAGTAGTTCCTATTAATTCCATTGAAACTAATTCATTATTTCCTAGACTAGCATTTTTAATATTTAACAACCCTGTCAAATTAATAGTCTTTAGTTTATTATTATCAGCCCATAACTCAAACAATTTTGTACATTTTGAAAGATTAACATCCATTAATAAATTATTATGTACCCACATTCTATATAGGCTAACACAGTCTGTAAGATTGGTAAAACTCTCAATCTGGTTATCATTGCAAATTAAATCTTCTAATTTTGTTAAACCTGTTAGGTCTAATTTTTTTAATTTATTATTTTGACATTGAATATGCTTTAAACTTAAAAGTCCCGATAGATTTAAATCACTTAATAAATTGTAATCTAGATGTAAATGATGAAGTTTATCTAATCCTGAAACATTTACAGAATTTAGTATGCCTTGTGCACAAACCAAGGTTTCCAAATTTTTAAGAGGACTAACGTCTAAGCTTTCAATAAAATTTCTAGAACAATCTAAATATGTTAATTCTTTCAAAGAACTTATATTCAAACTAGTTATTTGAGTATTCCAACATATTAAACTTTTTAAATTGGTAAAATACTCAATACCATACATATCAACAAGATAGGAAGAAGATAAATCTAGAGCACTTATTTTTAAAGCTTCATCTACTTGTATTTCTGAATCATTATTTTCATCTATTTTAATATAATTGCCTGAAAAATCTTTTGCAATCTCATTATCTGTATTAGCAATTAATAATCGGGCCTTAAAATTTAAACTCTTAAACTCAATAATTTGTCCATTAACTTTAATCATCAACAGTAGCACAAAAAACAAAAAGTAATATTTCTTCATAAAATAGAATTTGAACTGTAAATGTAGTATATTAAACTAATTAATGTTCTTGTAAGAGCAATTTCCTGCTTTAATTTTTATTAATAATTTAGTAAGAAAACTAAAATATCTACAATGGGTTAATTATATTTGCTCAAATAAAATTATTCTCTTAAAGTAATAAATGAAAAAGATATTTTTTGTTCTTTTAATGATCTCCAATTGGGTGATAAATGCACAATTAGTAGTTGATAATACGACACAAACACCACTGCAACTAGCTCAAAATGTATTATTGGGACAAGGTATCAATATTTCGAATATAAAATTTAATGGTTCGTCTGCCAATGCAAATGCCATAAACGATCAAATAGGACAATTTTCAAACGGCTCCACTACCAATATCGGCATAAACAACGGGCTTATTTTAAGCACCGGAAATGCAATAATTGCCAAAGGTCCTAATGATCGTTCCTTAGCTACTTTGCCAACATCAAATACCTTTGAAGGCGATGCCGATTTATCGATTTTGACCAATAATCAAATTATCAAAAATGTGGCTATTCTAGAATTTGATTTCATTCCGGTAGGCAATAAATTGACTTTTAATTTTGTCTTTGCCTCAGATGAATATCCAGAATTTGTAAACGACTCCTATAATGATAATTTTGGATTCTTTATGAGTGGTCCTGGAATAACAGGTCCTTTTACTGGCAGTGCACAAAATATAGCTTTAATACCAAGTACAACTCTTCCTGTATCCATTAATAATTTGAATAATGGAAATGCAAATGCTGGCCCTTGTGAATATTGTGCGTATTATGTGAATAATGAAGGAGGAACTTCTATCCAATATGATGGTTTTACGGGACTTTTGGCAGCAAATGCTGATGTTCAATGTGGACAAACCTATCATATCAAGTTAGCTATAGCAAATGTTGGCGATAATCTGTATGACTCGGCTGTATTTATCGAAGGGGCTAGTTTTAGTTCTCCAGGAATTAATTTAGGAGAAGACATAAAAATATGTTCAACAACAAATTATACTTTAAAAACCGGATTAAATCCCTCGATTATACATGAATGGACATACAATGGCGCGGTAATTCCATTTGAAACAGGTCCTCAAATAATTGTTAATCAATCTGGGACTTATGGTGTGAAAGCGACACCAATTGGAATCGGATGCCCAGTTTCTGATGATATAAAAATACAATTTGGTACTATTGCGTCTCCCTCTCTTTATTGTGGCACCAAAACCTCAAATTCTATCACTTTTGATTGGTTGGCTTTAGGATCTGCTGAGTTTTCTGTTGAATACAAAATAGGAAATAATACACCTGTAAATGTTGGATTTGTTGGAAAAGTATATTCGTATACTGTTCCAAATGTGGCTCCCGGTGAAACTGTCTTAATAATTGTTACCCCAATAGGTACGCCTGCTGAATGTTTTGGTCCAAATTCAATATCCTGTATACTTGATACTTGTATAACTACGCCCACATTGTCTTTAAAACAGGGAGCTGTTTCGCAACAAATTTGCGAAAAAACAGCAATTTCAGATATAATTTTAACAATTGGCGGTGATGCTACAAATGCCTCAATAACTGCAGGAAGTTTACCAGCAGGTTTAACAACCAGCTTAGTTGGAAATACATTTACTATTAAAGGAATTGCAACTGTTTCAGGAATATTCAATTACACTATAAGTACCTCAGGTGGCTGCGGTGCAAGCGTAAACATAAATGGATCAATTACCGTAACCCAAAAAACAACACCAACATTTACTCCAATCACTCCCATTTGCATTGGCGAAACATTGCCAGCTCTTCCTGTATTGTCCAACAATTCTATTTTAGGAATTTGGTCACCAGCTTTAAATAATGTGATAACTACAGAATATACTTTTACACCAGACACAGGTCAATGTGCTACTACAACCAAACTAACTATAAACGTTAATCCCAAAACAACACCAACATTTGCTGCAATTGATCCAATTTGCATAGGAGAAACATTAACTGCTCTTCCGCTATTGTCCAACAATTCTATTTCGGGAATTTGGGCACCGGCTTTTAATAATCTGATAACTACAGAATACACTTTTACACCAGATACAGATCAGTGTGCTAATACAATCAAACTAACTATTAACGTTAATCCCAAAACAACACCAACATTTAATCCAATTAATCCAATTTGTTCGGGAGAAACATTAAGTGCTCTTCCACTATTGTCCAACAATTCTATTTCGGGAATTTGGGCACCAGCTTTAAATAATATGATAACTACAGAATATACCTTTACTCCAAACGCGGGTCAGTGTGCTAATACTACCAAATTCACTATACCTGTTAATCCCAAAGTAATTCCAACATTTACTCCAATAGCTCCTATTTGTTCTGGAGAAACACTTGCTGCCCTTCCTTTAGTCTCCAATAACAGTATTTCAGGAACTTGGTCACCCATTTTAAATAACTCGGCAACTTCAGAATATACCTTTATACCAGATGCAGCTCAATGCTCCAATACCGGCAAATTAACAATTACGATTCACTCAAAACCCATACCTTTATTGGATAACGGAATGATTTGTATTGATAAAAACACAAAAGCAGTTATTCAATCCTATACGTTAGATTCAAGATTAAATAATGCCGATTATAATTTTAAATGGTTTTTGAATAGAAATCCTATCAACAATTCAATTAGCAGTACTTTGAAAACATCCGAAAAAGGAACCTATTCCGTTATTGCCACCAATAAAACTACAAATTGTTCGTCATCGGTAACCGAAGCTACCGTTATAGAAACTTTTTCAAATTCAGCCACTTTTGACATAATACAAACCACCAGTTTTAATAACGATGCAACGATTACGATTCAAATTCTGCAAGGAAATGGAAATTATGAATACCAACTTGACAACGGAACATTTCAAACTTCAACTATTTTCTCTGAAGTTTCGGCAGGAACGCATACAATAAATATTAGAGACACTAGTGGTTGTACCAATTTAAGCAAAAAAATTATAGTATTGGGATATCCAAAATTCTTTACTCCGAACGGTGATGGTTATAATGACACTTGGAATATCATTGGATTTGAACCCCAATCCAATCCAGTAATTTATATTTTCGACCGTTACGGGAAACTGCTAAAGCAAATCAATTCTGCTGTTCTTGGATGGGATGGATCCTACAACGGATATCCTTTGCCCTCAACCGATTATTGGTTTAAAGTAAACTTTACTGAAAATGGAATCACAAAAGAGTTTAAATCTCATTTTGCGCTAAAGAGATAATTTATTTTTTTGGAGCACATCATCCGATTTTTAATCAACTCCTCTCCTGCTTTCCACAGTATTTTTTTTTCCGAACACCGGCACAAAAGCATACTTGCTTCAATCTGGGCTAACATAGACTTTTTCGATCTCATAAAAAAAACTACTTCAAACAATCCAAGCAGCTAAAATTTTAATTCTAGCCTTTTATTTTTTTATAAATTTCACAGTCGAAGCTCCTTTATTGGTCTTCATTTTCAAAAAGTAAGTACCTGTAATCAGTTTAGAAATATCAATTGTTGAAACTTTTTGAGCACTAGGAACCGCTATAACCAATTGCCCCAAAATATCATAAACAGCTATAGATTCTACCTCAATCGAATTTTTCATTCCTATATTCAAAATATCATTGGCAGGACTTGGATATACACTAAAATAATTAGAAAATTCAAAATCCTGTGTTCCCAAAGTTTTAAAAGTAGATGTAGCTTTATTGGTCAGAATAGGAAAATTATAATCAAAATAGATGTTTGCTTCGTTTTCAAAAGAATCACCAACTGCAAGTGTTGGCAAAGTTTTTATTTTGAAAGCAATATAGCCGTCATTATTGGCATCATCAAAAGGAAGATTGATCTTTTCGAAAATAAACTCGACTTTGTTTCCATCTGATATTTTGGTCACAAAATCATGACTGGATTTGGTAGGAACCAAAGTCGAAATATCAAATTTTGACAGATCAATCATATCTTTTATCACAATATTTTCGGCTGGATAAGTTCCCGTATTCTCAAAACGAATCAAATAATTCACGTATTCACCAATTAAACTTGGAGTAATAATATCTCCTTCCAAACAGGTTTTGTCATTCGGATCAAAAGAACTTACCACACTTTGGCGCAAAGCCGCGGCATTGTCTACCGGCTTTTCATCACCTGTTACAGGTGTAATCAATGCATTAAAACTTAAACGATCTCCATTATTCACTGCGGGAGTTTCCATAGGTGAATTGACGTTTAAAATGACTGTTATTTCGCGACTTTCAAAAGGTTGCAAATTGGTGTAATCCCAAGTTAGTTTGTCCTTAACTTGGCTATTTACTAAAGGTACAGCAATAATATAATCTAAAACAGCTTCATTAAAACTTAAAGAAACGGATCCTGATTGGACACTATTTCCTTTATTTTTATAAATAATTTTATAGGTCGCGTCAAAACCTGGTCTTGCTGGAGCTGTTGGCAAAATAGTAATTTCTAAATCATTATGAATACCATTTGGAGTGATACAAAAATCTTGCACAAATGGACTTGATTGAGTTGGAAAAGTAATACTTATTGAAGATGGCGAAATGGCAAAATAAGTAGGATTTTCTAAAATTGGAGTAATAGTATGCGTTCCTTCTTGAACAGGAATGGAATAATTTCCTGATGTGTCAGAAATAAAATTTCCACTATGTATACCATCTGTTACCTTCAATTTTAAATTTAGATAATTGAAATCAAATGCATCACATCCATTATTATTTGTATCTAGTTTGCTGTTTCCTTGAATATTATAAAAAGTACCACCGGGAACAAATGAACAGTAGGAATTAATTTCCAAATTAGAAAGATCAAGACTAGTTCCAATAATCCATTTATAATGTTCTATAAGTTCATCTGTAGTACAAATAAATTTGAGATTTGGACATGGTGAAAAAGAATAGTCATATGAAAAAACATTATTTTTAATAAACAAAACATTTAATTGATCATTAAACCCACAGTTTAACTCATACAATTTAGTACAATTATTAAGATTTAACTCTTTTAAAGAGGTGTGAGTGCAATCTAAATAATTTAAATTTATTTGATCTGTCAAATCAAGATTTGTTAATTTATTAAACCCACAATCCAAATATTGAATAGTCTCAATTCCTTTCAAATCAAGATTATTTAAATTATTTCCATCACAAAACAGCTTTTCGATTTTTAGGCCTTTTAAATCTAAATCTGTAAGATCATTACCAGAACAATATAAATCAATTAAATTGGGTGTTGTTGATAAATCTAACTCTAACAATTTATTTTCTCGACAATTTAATGCCTTTAGATTATTTAATCCTGATAAATTTAATTCAGTTAATTCATTAGTTGAAATATCAATAGATTCAAGTTTTTTTAATCCATCAATTTGAGCAGTCTTTATTTTATTATTTAAAAGTATAATTGATTCTAAACTTGTTAATCCTGATAAATCAACAGCTGAAAGATTATTATTCGCACAACTTAAATGTTTAAGGCTTACAAGATTATTTAAATTTAATATTGTTAAACTGTTTTGAGAAATTTCTAGATTTTCTAGATAAATTAGTCCGCTTACATTTAAATTAGTAACATTACTGTAAATACAATATAAACCTTTAAGATGATTCAATGTAGAAACATCTAAGTTTGTGATAGAATTTTCTTGACAATTTAAAACTATTAAATTTGTAAAGAATGAAATTCCTGTTAAATCATTTATAGCTTTATTTCTAAGATCAAGAGTATAGACGTTTAACGCTTCAGCAATTTCAATTTGATTATTATTATTTAAATCAATATTAATATTGTTCCCATTAACATCTTTAGCTATTGTATTGTCTGTATCTGCGTATAATAACCAAAACTTAAAATTTGCATCAGGAATATCAATTGCTTGAGCATAAACCCCACTAAAAGAGAAAATTCCAATAAGTAAAAAGTATATTTTTTTCATAAGTATAATTCTTATTGTTTGATAAACTTCACGCTTGAAGTTCCTTTACTCGTTTTCATTTTCAAAAAGTAAGTACCTGTAATCAGTTTAGAAACATCAATTGTGGAGACCTTTTGAGCATCAGGAACCGCTATAACCAATTGCCCCAAAATATCATAAACAGCTATAGATTCTACCTCAATCGAATTTTTCATTCCTATATTCAAAATATCATTTGCGGGACTTGGATATACACTAAAATAATTAGAAAATTCAAAATCCTGTGTTCCCAAAGTTTTAAAAGTAGATGTAGCTTTATTGGTCAGAATAGGAAAATTATAATCAAAATAGATGTTTGCTTCGTTTTCAAAAGAATCACCAACTGCAAGTGTTGGCAAAGTTTTTATTTTGAAAGCAATATATCCGTCATTATTGGCATCATCAAAAGGAAGATTGATCTTTTCGAAAATAAACTCCACTTTGTTTCCATCTGATATTTTGGTCACAAAATCATGACTGGATTTGGTAGGAACCAAAGTCGAAATATCAAATTTTGACAGATCAATCATATCTTTTACCACAATATTTTCGGCTGGATAAGTTCCCGTATTCTCAAAACGAATCAAATAATTCACGTATTCACCAATTAAACTTGGAGTAATAATATCTCCTTCCAAACAGGTTTTGTCATTCGGATCAAAAGAACCTACCACACTTTGGCGCAAAGCCGCGGCATTGTCTACCGGCTTTTCATCACCTGTTACAGGTGTAATCAATGCATTAAAACTCAAACGATCTCCAATATTCACAGCGGGAGTTTCCATAGGCGAATTGACGTTTAAAATGACTGTTACTTCTCGGCTCTCATAAGGTTGCAAATTGGTGTAATCCCAAGTTAGTTTGTCCTTAACTTGGCTATTTACTAAAGGTACAGCAATAATATAATCTAAAACAGCTTCATTAAAACTTAAAGAAACCGATCCTGATTGAACACTCGTTCCTTTATTTTTATAAATAATTTTATAGGTTGCGTCAAAACCTGGTCTTGCTGGAGCTGTTGGCAAAATAGTTATTTCTAAATCATTATGAATACCATTTGGAGTGATACAAAAATCTTGAGTAAATGGACTTGTTTGTGATGAAAAAGTTACAGTTACTGAAGATGGTGAAACTGTAAAATAAGTAGGATTTTCTATAATTGGAGTAATAGTATGCGTTCCTTCTTGAACAGGAATGGAATAATTTCCTGATGTGTCAGAAATAAAATTTCCACTATGTATACCATCTGTTATCTTCAAGTTTAAATTTGAATAATTGAAATCATTATTATCACATCCATTATTGTCAATATCCACTTTACTATTTCCTTGAGTCGTATAGTAAATTCCTCCTGGTGTGAAGGAACAGTAAGAATTTATAGCACAATTTTTTATACCAAATATATTCATCAATAAAGTGACATACTCAGTCTGACTTTCATCAATACAGATAAATTTTAAATCTGGATTCTGCCCAAAAAGCAGTTGGCTATCAGAGCTCCCATTCTTTAAATTAAGTGATACTAATTTATTATTAACACATAATAAATCATATATATATGCAACACTAGATAAATCTAAAGTTGTTAATTGATTTTCTTCACAGTGTATAAATAATAATTTGCTCAATCCTGTTAAATCTAAACTAGTCAATTTATTATTATTGCAATATAAATAAACAAGATTTTTTAAAGGGGTTAAATCTAAACTTTGAATATTATTATTAAAACATTTCAAATAAACAACATTTGATAAGCCGATTAGACTCATAGTGGTTAATTGATTATCGTTACAAATTAATGTTGTCATATGCACCAAACCATTCATATTTAAACTTTCAATTTGATTGTTATTACAATCAAAAACTTCAAGATTAATACATTCAGAAATATTTACACTCCCCAATTTATTATTTTCACATCTTATATCTTTTAAATTGACAGTCCCAGAAGTATTTATATTTATTAATTGATTATTAATACAATTTAAAAATTCAAGATTACTTAATCCGTCTAAATTTAAATTAATCAAATTGCAACTATAACAATTTAACGTTTTAAGCCTTTTCAGTCCATTTAAATTTATTTCTGACAGTGGATTATTACCAATTTCAAGTGTTTCTAAGTTTTCTAATCCAACCACATTTATGCTTAGTAGTCTATTATTATAACAATATAACGCTTTAAGATTACTTAATTTGGACGCATCTAAATCAGTTACTAAATTACCAAGACATTGCAATGTTTCAAGATTATTAAAGTTTTCAAGTCCTGTCAAATTAGAAATATTTGCAGAATCAATATTTAATCCACTAACAAGTAAAGCTTCATTAATTTCAATTTCATTGTTATTATTAATATCAATTCTAATTTTATTGCCTACAACGTCTACAGCAACAAAACTATTTTCATTAGAGCTTAATAATTTCGCCTTAAAATTGGCATCAGGAATATTAATAATTTGAGCACTAACCCCACTAAAAGTCATGATTCCAATAAGCAAAAAGTATATTTTTTTCATAAGTACTTATTGTTTGATAAACTTCATGCTTGAAATTCCTTTATTGGTCTTCATTCTCAAGAAATAATTCCCAATATTTAATTTGGAAACATCAATTGTGGAGACCTTTTGAGCATCAGGAATCGCTAGAACCAATTGCCCCAAAATATCATAAACAGCTATAGATTCAATTTCGATAGAATTTTTCATTCCTATATTCAAAATATCATTTGTGGGACTTGGATATACACTAAAATAATTAGAAAATTCAAAATCCTGTGTTCCCAAAGTTTTAAAAGTAGATGTAGCTCTATTGGTCAAAACAGGAAAATTATAATCAAAATAGATGTTTGCTTCATTCTCAAAGGAATCCCCTACTGCCAAAGTTGGTTTTGTTTTGATTTTAAATGCAATAAAACCATCATTGTTGGCATCATCAAAAGGAAGATTAACATTTTCAAAAATAAACTCCACTTTATTGCCATCAGAAATTTTAGTGGTATAGGAATGACTGGAACTTGTTGGAACCAAAGTCGAAATATCAAATTTTGACAAGTCAATCATATCTTTTACAACAATGTTTTGAGCAGGATAAGTTCCAGTATTTTCAAAACGAATTAAGTAATTCACATATTCGCCTATTAAACTTGGAGTAATAACATCGCCTTCTAAACAAGTTTTGTCATTCGGGTCTAAAGAACCTACCACAATTTGGCGCAAAGCCGCAACATTGTCAACTGGTTTTTCATCACCCATTACAGGTGTGACTATTGCATTAAAACTCAAACGATCTCCAATATTTACTGCGGGAGTTCCCATAGGCGAATTAACGTTCAAAGTAACCGTTATTACGCGACTTTCAAGAGGTCGCAAATTGGTGTAATCCCAAGTTAGTTTGTCCGTAACTTGGCTATTTACTATAGGTACAGCAGTAATAAAATCTAAAACGGCATCATTAAAACTCAGAGAAACTGAACCTGATTGAACACTTGTACCTTCATTTTTATAAATAATTTTATAAGTTACGTCAAAACCCGGCCTTGCAGGAGCTATTGGCAAAATAGTTATTTCTAAATCGTTATGAATGCCATTTGGAGTAATACAAAAATATTGAGTAAATGGACTTGATTGTGTTGGAAAATTTACAGTTATAGAAGTTGGTGAAACGCTATAATAAGATGGGTTTTCTAGAATTGGAGTAATAGTATGAGTTCCCTCTTGAACAGACATAGAATAATTTCCTGATGTGTCTGATATAAAATTTCCACTATGAGTACCATCAGTTATATTAAAATTTAAATTTGAATAATTGAAATCAGATGCGTCACACCCATTAGAATTACTATCAAATCTACTATTTCCATCAACAGTATAATAGATTCCTCCAGGATTAAAAGAACAATAGGAATTAATTTGGCAATTAGTGTAATTATATTGAGAAACTAGCTTTTGAACTTCAGTGAATTGTGAATCATCAATACATATATACTCCAAATTTGGAGTGCTTCTGAAAGTCATATAGGGTTCATTTATCCCATTTTTTAGAAATAATGAAGTAAGTAGTTGATTATTGTCACATTCAAAAGAATTAAGTTTTGGTAAACCAGTCAAATCTAATGTAGTTAATTGATTATCACTGCAATACAAAAATAACATTTCCTTTAAAGAACCGACCTTTATTGAAGTAAGTTCGTTTCGACCGCACGCTAATCCAATTAAATTTGGAAAACTGCTGATATCTAATGATTTTATTTTATTTCCATCGAACATTAAAAATTCCAAGTTCATTAAACCATCGAAATTGAGTGTTTCAATTTTATTGTTGCTCACATATAAAGTTTTAATATTTTTTAAGGCACTAACATCTAAAGATGTAAGCAGATTATCATTACAATAAAGTTCTTCAAGTTTAGTTAGGGAGTTTACTTCCAGTGATGAAATAGAATTATTAGAACATTGCAGGTAAATAAGATTGGGAAAATTTGAAATTCCCTCTAAAGATGAAATTGATGACAATCCAAGATATAAATAAACAACAATCGAAGCTTCATCCACATCAATCTCTCCATCATTGTTTGAGTCAATTTTTATATAGTTCTTAAATTCATCTTGGGCTCTTAAAATATTCGTTTCATTGGATGCTATTAATGCGTTCTTAAAATTTGCATCGGGAAAATTAATAACCTGTGCGCACAAACAATTAAAAAAACAAAAAGCCAAAAACAAAAAGTAGATTTTTTTCATAAGTAAATATTTAGAAAAGCAAATATATACTTTTTGAATTTAGTAAGCATTTTTTCTTGTTAAAAAAATTAAAATATTCATAAAAAAATCCCCATCTCGCTGTAAAAAACGTGATGGGGATTTCTATATTCAAAAAATCAAGAAATTATTTTTTCTCAGATTTCTTTAAACTTACTTTTTAATAAATTTCAGACTTGAACTTCCTTTGTCTGATTTTATATTTATAAAATAATTACCCGTACTTAAATGAGACACATCAATTTTTGATGTATCTTTTAAATTAGGAAGTGCAAGTACCATTTGTCCTAAAATGTCATAAACAGCAATGGATTGAATTTCGATATTCTGAATTGCAGAAATGTTTAAAACTTCATACGCTGGAATTGGATACACTTTAAAATAATTAGAAAACTCAAAATCTTGTGTTCCTAAAGTTTTAAAAGTAGATGTAGCTTTATTGGTCAATACAGGAAAATTATAATCAAAATAGATGTTAGCTTCGTTATCAAATGAATCACCTACAACCAATGTAGGTTTCGTTTTTATTTTAAAAGCAACATAACCATCATTACTTGCATCATCAAAAGGAAGATTAACATTTTCTAAAATAAACTCCACTTTATTGCCTTCAGAAATTTTAGTGGTATAGGAATGACTGGCATCGGTTGGGACCAAAGTCGAAATATCAAATTTTGACAAGTCAATCATATCTTTTACAACAATATTCTGTGCGGGATAATTTCCTGTATTTTCAAAACGAATTAAATAATGAACATATTCGCCAATTAGGCTAGGAGTAATAATATCGCCTTCTAAACACGTTTTGTCATTTGGATCGAATGAACCGACGACTTTGTGGTCAAAAACAAATGTATTGTCACTTGGAATTTCGTCTGTGTCTGATGAGTTTATTGTAGCACTATAATGCAAAATGGCTCCACTATTAACTGCTGGAGTTTCCATCGGACTATTTACATTTAAAGTAAAAGTAATTTCTCGAGTTTCAAATGGTTTTAAATTAATGAAATTCCAAGATAAATTATTTGCATTTTGACTAGAAACTACAGGATTTGAAATTACTAAATCTAAAACAGCATCATCAAAAGCCAAATTTACAGTTCCTGATTGTGCAACATTACCCTTGTTTTTGTAAACCAATTTATAATCCGTATCAAAACCTGGCCTTGCTACTCCTAGAGGAATTAAAGTAATCTCCAGATCTTTATGCGAAGCAGTTGGTGTTATACAAAAATCTTGTATGAAAGGACTTGCGCCTGTTGGAAAGGTAACATTAAAAGAAGTTGGAAAAATTGAAAAATAATTTGGGTTTTCTATTATTGGAGTAATTGTATAAGTCCCTTCTTTAACTTTAATAGAATAATTACCGGAATCATTAGTGATTACAGTTCCTGTTTCCGTTCCATCTGAAATAATAAATTTTATATTTGCGGCTGGTAAATCTGACACATCACAACCATTTTTATTACCGTCATATTTTTGTGTACCATTAATTATATAATTGACTCCTCCAGGATTAAAAGAACAATATGTATTTATATTACACGTTGCATACCCTAAGTCATTTTTTAATTTTTCAATAGCTGTTACTTCTTCTTCATCTGTACATATGTATTTTAGATTAGGATTACCGTAAAAAGCAATTGAATCTATATGCCCATTTTTAAGATTCAGTGCTGTTAAATTATTATTAACACAAATGACTTGTCGAATATTATCTAAACTACTGAAATCTAATGAGTTAATCTGGTTTCCAGAACAATCTATCTTATTAATATTTATAAGGCCTGTTAAATCAAGTGAAGTAAGTTTATTGTTATAACACACTAGTTCAGTAAGTTTGGATAAATTTTCTATTTGTAATGAAATGATTTCGTTGCTAGCACATTCTAATAAATATAAATTCTTATTACTACGTACATCTAAAGAAGTTAATAGATTGTTTGTACATCTTAAATAATTTAAGTTTGACAAACCATTGAGATTTAACGATTTTATTTTATTATAATTACAATTTAAAAAAAATAAATTTGAAAAATATTCAATACCAGTTAAGTCGGAAATGTTTGAAAAAGATTCAAGATCCAAACCATAAATATTCAAAGCTTCACTAACCTCAATTTCACCATTAAAATTAGCATCAATTCTTATTGATTGATAATCTGAATTATATCCTATATTAGAATAATATCCATCCGAATCTACTAATTGTGCTTTAAAATTCACATCCGGAAAATTTATAACCTGTGCATTCAAACCATTAAAAAAACAAAAAGACAATACAAAAAAGTAGATTTTTTTCATAAGTAAATATTTAGAAAAGCAAATATATACTTTTGAAATTATTTAACACTTTTTCTTATTAAAAAAAAATAAAAAAATAACCACAAAAAAAAGCCCACATTGCTGTGGAGCTTTCTATATTCAAAAAATTAAAGAAATAATTTTTTAATTTAGTTTTTAATAAATTTTATACTTGAACTTCCTTTGTCTGATTTTATATTTATAAAATAATTACCCGTTCTTAAATTAGATACATCAATTTTTGAGGTATCTTTTAATTTAGGAAGTGCAAGTACCATTTGTCCTAAAATGTCATAAACAGCAATGGATTGAATTTCGATATTCTGAATTGCAGAAATGTTTAAAACTTCATACGCTGGAATTGGATACACTTTAAAATAATTAGAAAACTCAAAATCTTGTGTTCCTAAAGTTTTAAAAGTAGATGTAGCTTTATTGGTCAATACAGGAAAATTATAATCAAAATAGATGTTAGCTTCGTTATCAAATGAATCACCTACAACCAATGTAGGTTTCGTTTTTATTTTAAATGCAATAAAACCATCATTGTTGGCATCATCAAAAGGAAGATTGATATTTTCAAAGATAAATTCTACTTTATTGCCTTCAGAAATTTTAATGATGTACGAATGGCTGGCATCGGTAGGAACCAAAGTCGAAATATCAAATTTTGATAAATCAATCATATCTTTTACTACAATATTTTGAGCTGGAAAAGTTCCAGTATTTTCAAAACGAATTAAATAATGAACATATTCGCCTATTAAGCTAGGAGTAATAACATCACCTTCTAAACACGTTTTGTCATTTGGATCTAAAGAGCCTACAACTGTATGATTAAAAACAAACATATTATCATTTGGATTTTCATCAACATCAGCTGAGTTTACTGTGGCAGTATAATGTAGAATATCCCCCGCATTTACCGCAGGTACTTCCATTGGACCATTTACATTTAAAGTAAAAGTAATTTCACGAGTTTCAAAAGGCTTTAAATCGGAGAAATTCCAAGATAAACTATTTGTGTTTTGACTAGAAACTATAGGATTCGAAACCACTACATCCAAAACAGCATCATCAAAAGCCAAATTTACAGTTCCTGATTGTACTATATTCCCTTTGTTTTTATACACCAATTTATACTTTGAATCAAAGCCAGGTCTTGCTCTATCAATTGGTATAAGTAAAAGCTCTAAATCCGGATGCAAGCCATTTGCAGTAACACAAAAATTTTGAGTAAAAGGGCTTGCATCAGTTGGGAAGGTAACATTTACCAAAGTTGGAGAAATAGTAAAATAGGTTGGATTTTCTAAAACTGGAGTTATAATATGATTTCCTGCCTGAACTGGAATGGAGTAGTCACCCGAAGCATTTGAAATGAAATTTCCAGTTGTTTTACCGTCTGTAATACTTAATTTTAGATTTGGGTAAACAGTATCTAGAGCATCACAACCGTTTTTATTTGTATCTAAACGAGTACTGCCTTGGATCTTATAAAAAGTGCCTCCAGGAACAAAAGTACAATAAGCATTTACGTGACAAGTAGCTGAATAACCGTATTGATTAATTTTATTCTGTATTAAGGTTACATCTTCTTCATCTGCACAAACATACTTTAAATTATCATTGTTTTGAAAATCTAAGGTTACCCATCTTAAATTATTGCTTTTAATAAATAAACTTGTTAGTTGATTATTTTGACAACTCAAAACCTGCATATTTGTCAAATCCGAAACATTCAAACTTGTTAATTGATTATACTCACAAATCAAATAAGTTAAATTAGTTAAATTTGAAACATTTAAACTCGACAACTTATTATTAGGACATCGCAAATCTGTCAAAGTGGTTAAACCTGAAAGATCCAAATCAACCAATTGATTTTGATAACAATGCAAATTTTCTAAATTTGTACAACCTGTAACATTCAAGCTTGTTAATTGATTACCAATACAAGTCAAAACTTGTAATTTAGTTAAATTCGAAACATTTAAACTAGATAGTTGATTAGAATTACAGTTAATCTCTTGTAAATTATTACAACCTAAAAAACTTAAACTAGACAATTCGTTAAAAAAACATTCTAACTTTAGCAAATTAATACAACCAGAAACATTTAAACTAGGTAATCGATTGGAATAGCAATTCAAATTTTGCAGGTTAAATAAATTCGAAACATTTAAACTAGACAATTGATTGTTGTTACAAGAGAATTCTTTTAAATTATTTAATCCTGAAACATTTAAACTGGATAATTGATTATTTGGACAATATAAAGTTCGCAAATTAGTTAAACCTAAAACACTCAAACTTGTCAATTGGTTAGAATCACAATGTAATTCTTGTAAATTAGTCAAACCCGAAATATTTAAACTTGGTAATTGACTAGAACTACAATTTAAACTTTTTAAATTAATTAAACTTGAAACATTTAAGCCAGTTAATTGATTAGCACGACAACTCAAATAAATCAGATTTGCAAATTTTTCAATACCAGTTAAATCACTTATTGACGCTCCACCAACATCTAATTTTTTTATAGTAAGTGCTTCGCTAACTTCAATTTCGCCATTGTTATTGGTATCGATCGTATGATAAGAAGAAACTACCCAAACACCATTACTAGCTCTATAAATCGGTGTTTGTGTTGATGCAATTGTATTACTAGAATTTGCAGCCAACAACTTCGCTTTAAAATTAGCATCCGGAAAATTAATAATCTGCGCATTCAATCCATTAAAAAAACAAAAAGCCAATACCAAAAAGTAGATTTTTTTCATAAGTAAATATTTAGAAAACAAATATATACTTTTGTATTTAGATAGCATTTTTTCTTATTAAAAAAAATAAAATAATCACAAAAAAAGCCCCACATTGCTGTGGGGCTTTCTATATTCAAAAAATCAAGAAATTATTTTTTCTCTGATTTTTCCATTTTAGCTTTCAATGCAGCCAATACATCATTATTATCTCCTAAAGTTGCAGCTGGTGCATTTGTAGTAGATGCAGATGAAGTATTTTCAGTTGCAGCTTTCACGTTTTTCTCTTCTTCTTCACGGAAGATAGCAGTGTGAGATGCAACTACTCTTTTGAATTCTTTGTTGAATTCAATTACTTTGAAATCAGCAGAATCTCCTTTTTTCAATTTCTTACCATCTTCTTTTTCAAGGTGACGAGTAGGAATGAAAGCAACGATATCATCTCCGAATTCTACAGTAGCTCCTTTGTCAACAATTTCAGAAATTTCACCTGTGTGGATAGTTCCAACTGCGAAAGAATCTTCATATTGATCCCAAGGATTAGCAGTAGTTTGTTTGTGACCTAAAGATAATTTACGTCCGTCAACATCTAATTCTAACACAACTACGTCAAGTTTTTCACCAACATTTACAAATTCAGATGGGTGTTTGATTTTCTTAGTCCAAGATAAGTCAGAAATGTAGATTAATCCATCAATTCCTTCTTCTAATTCTACGAAAATTCCAAAGTTTGTAAAGTTTCTAACGATACCTGTATGTTTAGAACCTACTGGGTATTTAGCAGTGATATCAGTCCAAGGATCTTGAGTCAATTGTTTGATACCTAATGACATTTTACGGTCATCTCTATCTAAAGTTAAGATAACAGCCTCAACAACATCTCCAACTTTTACGAAATCTTGAGCAGAACGTAAATGAGTTGACCATGACATTTCAGAAACGTGGATTAAACCTTCAACACCTTCAGCAACTTCGATAAATGCACCGTAATCAGCGATTACAACTACTTTACCGTTTACTTTGTCACCAATTTTTAAATCAGCGTTCAAAGCATCCCATGGGTGAGCGTTCAATTGTTTCAATCCTAATTGAATTCTTGTTTTCTCATCATCGAAATCAAGGATTACAACGTTTAATTTTTGGTCTAATTCAAGAACTTCACTTGGGTGGTTAATACGACTCCAAGAAAGGTCAGTAATGTGAATTAATCCGTCAACACCACCTAAGTCAATAAACACACCATAAGAAGTAATGTTTTTAACAACACCTTCTAATACTTGTCCTTTTTGTAATTGACCGATGATTTCTTTTTTCTGTACTTCAATATCCGCTTCAATAAGCGCTTTATGAGAAACAACAACATTTTTGAATTCGTGGTTGATTTTTACCACTTTGAATTCCATCATTTTGTTTACATATACATCGTAGTCTCTAATTGGCTTAACATCAATTTGAGATCCTGGTAAGAAAGCTTCGATTCCGAAAACGTCAACAATCATACCACCTTTAGTTCTGCATTTTACAAAACCATTAACGATTTCTCCTGTTTCGTTAGCCGAAATAACTCTATCCCAAGATTTGATAGTACGTGCTTTTCTGTGAGATAATACCAATTGACCAGTTTTGTCCTCACGGATGTCAATTAATACTTCTACTTTATCACCTACTTTTAAAGCTGGGTTGTAACGGAATTCGTTTAATGAAATAACACCTTCCGATTTTGCGTTGATATCAACGATAACGTCTCTATCTGTGATTCTTACAACTACTCCTTCAACTACTTCTTCTTGGTCAGTTGCAATAAAAGTTTTTGATACTAGTTCTTCGAATTCCAATAAGTTTTTCTCATCTACTGCATCGATACCTTCTTCGAAGTTATGCCAGTTAAAATTTGCTAAAAACTCTTCTTGTGATTTTAATTGTTCAGACATGCTGATAAAAAATTTGTATTCTGTTTTTTCTCGAGTTTCTTCATGCGATAGAAAAATACAGAAGTTGTTTTACGTAAATTATTGATACCTAAAGGAAACTCCTATCCACCAAAAGGTGTGCAAAAGTAATTCATTTATTTAATATGGCAAAATATTTAAACCGAGATATTTACAAGAAATATAAAAAGAAGCAAAAAAAGGTTCAGGAGCGAATGATTAGGCATATTTATTGACATTGTTCCCGCTATCCGTTGCAATCTTATAAGCCGAACCCCGGCTTATAAGGATTTTTACTTCTATCGGGGCTACTTAGGTTATATTGTTTTTTTGATTATAAACAAACCACCTAAAATCGAAATTGGAGCAAAAACAAAGATGGCCAATATCTGAGTCCAAGAGCTACCATCAGATTTAAAAAGGGAAAAAGTTGCAAAACTAGCCACAATAAAAAAAAGCGCATAATTCACTTTTAAGTTCTTTGTTTTGGCAATAATTTGAGTTACTAGTCCGCTAAGGAATGAAAAAACTGTCCCGTAAACAAATGTCAAAAACATGAAAACAGCAGAAGCTTCAGAATGTGGTTTAACACCAGAAAGTTTAAAGAAGAGTACAGAACTTATTACAAAAATGACATAACCCGTGATTACTCCTAAAATATTTTTTATCATAAATTGTTTTTTTAAGTAAAAATCCTAACAGATTTCAAAAATCTGTCAGGATGTATATCGTAGAAATGAATCATTAATGAATCACATTCTCCACTTCATTAGGATTGTGTTCATGTTTAAACAAAATTGCAAACGCTATAGCAATAATCAATGAATAGATTGCAAAAGCCAACCAAATGCTATGCCAGTCTTTCATCAAAATTACTTTATCAAACAAACCATCTGTTGTAATTGAATTTCCTTGGCTTTTTACAAAATCCAAAAGCTTTGGATTTGTGACATCTGTTTGCAAAAAAGAAGCCAAATCTGTTGTACTACCAAAAGACTTCGTAAAAAAGCGGTCAATCGCCCAACCCGAGGTAAAACTTCCCAATATTGCTCCTACTCCATTGGTCATCATCATAAACATACCTTGAGCCGAAGAACGGTTTTTGGCATCGGTATGTGTTTCTACAAACAAAGATCCAGATATATTAAAGAAGTCAAAAGCCATTCCATACACAATACAAGACAAAATAATCATCCACAATCCCTGCACAGGATCGCCAAAAGCAAAAAGACCAAAACGCAATACCCAAGCCAGCATACTTATAAGCATTACTTGTTTGATTCCAAAACGCTTCAAGAAAAACGGAATAGCCAATATAAATAAAGTCTCCGAAATCTGAGAAATCGACATGATAATAGTAGAATATTTCACCACAAACGAATCGGCATATTTTGGAAAATGTTTAAACTCATCCAAAAATACATCACCATAAGCATTCGTCAATTGCAAAGCTCCCCCCAAAAACATAGAGAAAATAAAGAACAAAGCCATTTTGTAATTGGCAAATAATTTGAAAGATTCCAATCCCAAAATCTCCGTTAACGAGGCGTTCTCTTTTGTCAATCGTTGCGGCTTGCATTTAGGTAATGTAAAAGAATAGATTCCTAATATAATAGCAGCAATTCCAGCAATATAAAATTGATAAGCGGTCGCCTTATTTCCCGTCAAATTGGTAATCCACATCGCTACTATAAAACCAATGGTTCCAAATACTCGAATGGGCGGAAAGCTCTTAACTACATCCAAACCATTTGTTTTTAATGCATTGTAGGAAATCGAATTACTCAAAGCAATCGTTGGCATGTAGAAACACATTGCCAAAAGCATGATGTAAATAAAAGTTGTTGGAGTACTAACTTCGGGTAAGTAAAATAAAACCAAACCATATAAAATTTGAAGGCCTCCGTATAATTTTTCGGCATTAATCCACCTGTCAGCAATAATACCCGCAAGGGTTGGCATAAAAAGTGACGCAATTCCCATTGTTCCAAAGACCAACCCAAATTGTGTACCTTCCCAGTTTTTGGTGCCAAACCAATAATTTGCAATTGTAATCAACCATGCTCCCCAAACAAAAAATTGAAGAAAACTCATTAATATCAATCTGTTTTTAATTCCCATAAGTAGGTTTGTATTTTATTATTTTGAAGATTTTAGCAAGTTGTAAATCTACTATTAAAATTGAGATTACCAAAAAAATCACAAAGTATTAATGACTTCATTCACCAACTCCAAAACAACATCAAATTGTTCTTTTCTGTCCAAATAAGAATTATCCACCTCAATAGCATCATCTGCCATCACCAAAGGAGAATCATCCCTATGAGTATCTACATAATCACGTTCAATCACATTCTTTAAAACCTCTTCATAAGAAACCAAATCGCCTTTTGCCTGCAATTCGTCAAAGCGTCTTTGTGCACGAGTATCTGCTCCAGCGGTCATGAATATTTTGAGCTCAGCATTTGGAAAAACAACAGTTCCTATGTCTCTACCATCCATAACGATTCCTTTTGCTGCACCCATTTCCTGTTGTTGTTCTACCAATTTTGAACGCACTTCTGAAATAGCTGCCACAGCACTTACAAAACTTGAAACCTCCAAAGTTCGGATTTCAGTTTCCACATTCACATCGTTCAAATACATTTCGGCAAAACCCAATTCAGGATTGAATTTAAAACTCAATTTTATAGAAGGCAAGCTTTTTACCAATTTCTCTTTATCCAAAAAATCAGCTCCGATACAATTGTTTTGCATCGCAAACAAAGTCACGGCACGATACATGGCACCAGTGTCTACATAAACGTATCCTAAATGCTTGGCAAGTTGTTTAGCCAAAGTACTTTTCCCCGTGGATGAAAACCCATCTATTGCTATGGTTATTTTTTTCATGTTCTTATTTTAAAAATATATTGAAAGTCTTTATTCTATTTTCTTTGCTCTTTCTTCTGAAAATTACTCCCCAAAATTAATAATCAACCCAAATAAACTGGTGTTTCCTGCCAAAGTATATTTAGAATACGAATAATTAAATTTTAATTTGTTCAGTTTCAATCCAAAGCCCAATGAGAGTCCTGAGAAATTTCTTTGGTCTTGAATTTGTAATTCAGAGGCTCTTCTAAAATTATATCCCAATCTCAGATTAAAGGCTTTTTTAGGAAAAAGCTCGACACCCAAAATCATGTGTCGTAGTGCATTATTAAAAAAAGATATATTTTCTTCAGTGACACTGCCGTCAATGGAAGTTTCAGAACGAACAGGATTGGAAAAAGCCAGATTCCATTGTTGCAAATTTTCTAATGTAAAATGCCAGCGTATTGGCACATGCTCCAATTCTTGGGAAACTCCTGCAATGATTTCAAAAGGTAATTGTTCTCTACTACCATCGTAAGTAGTAAATTGGGTTCCAATATTCATTAAGGTCAAAGCCCAATTCACATCATTTTTTTCATCAATAAATACCATTCCTAAATCGACAGCAGCACCAAATGAATTGTAACTTTCTAAAGTAGATTCAATCAATTTGGCATTCGCACCAATGTGAATATCGGTATATGGAATGTTATATGCATATCCGACTGAAAGTGCAATTTCGCTTCCCGTAAATGATGAAGTAGGCAAGCCATTCTCATCATAACCGTCAAATTTTCCGTAATTGATATAATTTACGCCTGCCTGAAATGTTTGCAAATGCTGATCGTAAGTATAAGCATACGAAGCTGTTCCATAAGTTACTTCCTGATAGTAATTCCCGTAATTTAAGGACAAATGATTGTCCATTTCTTCATTAATTGAAGCAGGATTAAAAAGTGGCTGATTGACATCTTCGTCATAAATGGTAATTACTTTTCCACCTAACGCGGCTTGCCTTGGCGAAGTTATCAAGTTCAAAAACTCATACGTGTACTTCCCTCCTATTTGTCCGTAAGTAACAGAACAAATTAAGAGTAAAAAGTAAAATAAAGTTTTTTGGAACATACAATTTTTGAAAAAGAAAAGTTTAAAACTTCCCGATAACTATCGGGATCAAACTTACGAAAATTTAAAAGAAAATAATTTAAAAAAACAAATTCCAAATCCCAATAGCTCTGAGATAATTCAGATTTGGAATTTGGAATTTAATCTTGACTAAATTAATTATCAGGATAAAAAATATTTTATTTTAACGCTTTTGCATTTTTGACATTTTCTTTGGTAATCGCAATATCCAAAACTTCGCTCATTTCTTTTACATAATGAAACGTAAGCCCCTCCATATATTCGGGTTTGATTTCATCGATGTCACTTTTGTTTTCATGACAAAGAATAATCTCTTTGATATTGGCTCTTTTGGCTGCCAATATTTTTTCTTTGATACCACCAACAGGCAATACTTTTCCTCTCAAAGTGATCTCACCAGTCATAGCCAAGTTTTTCTTCACTCGTTTTTGAGTAAACAAAGAAACTAATGAGGTCAACATAGCAATACCTGCACTAGGCCCATCCTTTGGAGTAGCACCTTCAGGAACGTGTAAATGAATGTTGTATTTAGACAATAATTCAGGATTTAAACCTAAAAATTGAGCATTGGCTTTAATATATTCAAGAGCAATAGTAGCTGATTCTTTCATTACAGTTCCTAAATTCCCTGTAATGGTCATCATACCTTTACCCGGTGAAATCAAAGATTCAATAAAAAGAATATCACCGCCAACACTTGTCCATGCTAATCCTGTTACTACACCAGCAACATCGTTACTTTCATATTTATCTCTTTCTAGACGAGGAACTCCGAGTACTTTTACAATATCCTCATCTGTCACTTTCTTGTTATAAGGTTCATTCATCGCAACCGATTTGGCTGCATTTCGGATAACTTGGGCAATTTTGTTTTCCAAGCCACGAACACCCGATTCACGAGTATATCCTTCAACTATTTTTTCCAATTGTTTCTTGCCAATGGTCAAATCTTTGGCTTTTAATCCGTGTGCTGCCAATTGTTTAGAGAACAAATGCTTTCTCGCAATTTCTACTTTTTCTTCAATTGTGTAACCAGACATTTTGATGACTTCCATACGGTCAATCAATGCGGGCTGAATAGCCGACATATTGTTGGAAGTCGCAATAAACATTACTTTCGACAAATCATAACCCATTTCAAGGAAATTGTCATAAAAAGAATTGTTTTGTTCTGGATCCAAAACTTCCAATAAAGCCGATGATGGGTCTCCGCTATGACTAGAAGATAACTTATCTATTTCGTCCAAAACAAATACAGGATTAGAGGTTCCAGCTTTCTTTAAACTCTGAATAATTCGCCCTGGCATAGCACCAATATAGGTTTTTCTATGACCGCGAATTTCAGCTTCATCACGTAAACCTCCTAATGAGATACGAACATATTCTCTTCCTAACGCCTCGGCAACAGATCTACCAATTGATGTTTTTCCAACACCAGGAGGCCCTGTTAAACAGATGATTGGTGACTTCATATCATTTCTTAATTTAAGTACAGCCAAATGTTCAATCATTCTCTTTTTGACGTCTTCCAATCCAAAATGATCTTTGTCCAATACTTTTTGGGCATGCTTCAAATCAAAATTGTCTTTTGAAAATTCGCCCCAAGGCAACTCTAAAAACAGTTCTAAATAATTTCTTTGAATTCCAAAATCAGGAGCTTGTGGATTCATTCTGCGCATTTTGGACAATTCTTTTTCGAAATGTTTTTGCGTTTTTTCGTCCCATTTTTTGGTTTTAGCTTTCAGACTCATTTCGTCCATTTCTTCTTCCTGCGAAACGCCTCCCAATTCTTCCTGAATCGTTTTCATTTGCTGGTGCAAGAAATATTCTCTTTGCTGTTGGTCTAAGTCAAAACGAACTTTAGATTGAATATCATTCTTCAATTCGAGTTTTTGCAACTCCACATTCATATAACGCAAGGTTTCCAATGCGCGGTCTTTTAATCCATTAATAGACAATAAATCTTGCTTCTCCTTTACAGACAAATTCATATTTGAAGAAACAAAACTGATTAAAAACGATGGACTTCCAATGTTTTTTATGGCAAAAGTAGCTTCTGATGGAATATTTGGACTTTCATTTATAATCTGAACAGCCAATTCTTTTACCGAATCTATTATGGCATTAAATTCAGAATCTTTTTTAGCAGGTCTTTTTTCAGAAACTTCTTTGATTTTGGCTTTTAAATAAGGTTCTTCCGAAACCATTTCGGCCAATTCAAAGCGTTTTTTCCCTTGAAGAATAACGGTAACGTTACCATCAGGCATTTTTAAAACGCGAAGAATACGGGCTACAGTACCAATTTTATGAACATCCTCAAATGAAGGATCTTCATCTTCTTCGTTAATTTGAGCCACTACTCCAATAACTTTTCCAGCAGCATTGGCGTCATTAATCAATTTGATTGATTTATCTCTTCCTGCCGAAATAGGAATAACTACTCCGGGAAATAAAACAGTATTACGTAAAGGTAAAATAGGTAAAGAATCGGGTAATTCTTCGTTATTCATTTCTTCCTCATCCTCTGGAGTCAATAATGGAATTAATTCGGCTTCAGAATCAAATTCTTGAAGTGACAGATTGTCAATAGTAAGTATTTTATGATTTGACATAGTAGTATTTAGGTCTTTTTGTCATTAATTTTTTAATTCGGAACGCAAATATAAGGTATAGTAACAATATTTTGAATTAATATTGATGTATAAATACACTATTATATTGAAGCCTAAATAAGGCAATCATTGTGCCAAAATAAATACCAATAAACGTTTTCTTCTTAATTTAGATATAAGCTAACGATTAAACCAATTATTGATTTAAAAAATGAACTATTTTTATAAAACTGTAACAAACCAAAAATAATCTTGTCTTTACTAAAAATCATTACTATTTAATTGAATCTGACCAGTCAAAATATCGAAGAATTAGTTACGCTGTGCAAAGAGAATAACCCGAAAGCACAATTTGAGATTTATAATCGCTATTGCAAGGCGATGTATAATGTGGCCTATAGAATTGTGAAGGATGAACATTTTGCCGAAGACGTGATGCAAGAAGGCTTTTTGAAGGCATTTACCAAAATAAATGATTTCAAGCAAGAAGTTGCCTTTGGTGCATGGTTGAAACGGATCATAGTGAATTACAGTATTGATTTTTACAAAAAAAATAACCAATTTAAAACAGAAGATTTTGAAAAAACACTTTATAAACTAGAAGAAACAGATACAAATCTGGAAGAAAAATTCGATTTTAATGATTTAAAAGTCAAACAGGTTTTGGATACCATTCAATCCCTAAAATACAATTACAGCATGGTTCTAACTTTATTCTACATCGAAGGTTATGACCAAGAAGAAATAAGCGAAATTCTTAAAATAAGTTATGCCAACTGCAGAACAACACTGAGCAGGGCCAAAGAAAGCTTAAGAAAAAAATTAAATGAGTTATGAAAAATGAAAATGAAAAATTAGATCAATTATTTGAAAATTTAGAAAATCAATGGGATATTCAGGAAATGAATAGTCAGCATGCAAATCGATTTTCGGAAAAATTGGCTCTCAAGAAACGAAAAAAGAATTATAGTTTTATTTATGCAATTGCTGCATCTGTCGTTGTTGTGTTTGGGATAACATTGTTTTACACCAACAATGAAAAACCAAAAGAATTGAAATTTGCCTCTAAAGAAACCAAGCAAACCGATTCGATTTTTACTGTTTTGATTGAACACCAACTGGAGCAAATCAAAGCCAAAAAATCCCCAGAAAATGAAAAAATCATAAGTGATGCTTTGCAACAAATGAAAGCATTGGATAGCGATTATGAAAAAATTAAGCATGAATTGGAAGTAAATGGCGAAAGCAAGCCAATTATTTATGCTATGATAAGCAACTTACAAACCCGAATTTCATTTTTGCAAAATGTTTTGCAACATATTGAAGAAACAGAAAAATTTAAAACATTAAATGATGAAAAAACAATATAACATATTCTTACTACTTTTTTTAATTCCTTTTTTAGGATTTTCAAACGATGATTTTACCTATTCAAAACAGAAAACCATTAGCAAAGCTTATAATGTAAACAGCGATGCCGGAATCAACATTGATAACTCTTACGGAACCATTTTTGTTACGACTTGGAATGAGGATAAAATAGAAATTGAAGTACTTATTAAAGTGAGCGGAGATAACGAAAAATGGGTCAATCAAAAACTAGACGGAATCGACGTGGATTTTATTGGTTTAAAAAACATGGTTACAGCCAAAACAGTTTTTACAAATACCAGTACTAAAAACAATGGAAGAAACAACAATTTTGAAATCAATTATACCATAAAAATTCCAAAAAACGGGTCGGTAAAACTGAATAATAAGTATGGAAACATTGGTACTTCCGACCTTTTTTCGACTACAGATATTAATTGTAAATACGGGAAGATTAATTTAGGGAAGTTAAACGGAAACAGCAACACAATCCAAATTGGCTATTGTTCCAATTCTACTATCGAATACTTAAAAAACGGAACGGTAACTTCAAAATATTCCGGATTAAAAATTGATGAAGTGTCCAAACTCGATTTGCTTTCAGATTATTCCGAAATTGAAATCACCGAAGGCAATGATGTAAAATACAACAGCAAATATGGAAGTGTAAAAATTAAAAAAGTAAACTCATTGGACGCTAATGGGAATTATTTGACCATTGATATTGGTACTTTGTCCAATCAAATGAAGTTATACACCAAATACAGCAATGTTTCCATAGATGCTATTCAGGCCAAAGCCAATAATGTCACCATAATTGCCGGATACACAGGCGTTGATGTCGGTTTTCAATCCAATTATGTTTTTGATTTTGATGTTTCTGTAAAATATGCCGATTTTAAATATGACAATGAATTGAGTGTAAATTCCAGAGAAGAAACCAATAATACGAAAAAAGTTAGTGGCTTTTTCAAGAAAAAAGGAGTAAACAAGATGACCATCACTTCGGATTATGGCAATGTGAAATTGTATAAAAATGAAGGACAATAATTTATGGCAAAAGAGGTTTCAATAATCAATCTATAATTTTAATCACTACAAAATGAAAAAAACAATTCAATTATTCGTTTTAGCAGCTTTGTTTATTACAACAATTGCAAATGCACAATGGACAAATAAAAAAGTAAAAGGTAACGGAAAAGTAATCACAGAGAAGCGAACTACGTCAGGATATGACGAAATAAACGTTTCTGGTTTCTTTGATGTGGTTTTGGTTTCTGGAAAAGAAGGCGCAATATCGATAAAAGGCGAAGAAAATTTATTGCCATATGTAAAAGTGGAAGTAGATGGAAATGTATTGAAAATTTACACTGAAAAAAATGTAAATATCAACACCAATAAAGAGATTGTATTGACTGTGCCCTTTGAACAAATCAGTTTCGTTTCGCTTTCGGGATCTGGAGATCTTAAGTCCAAAA
Organism: Flavobacterium sp. N3904; assembly: GCF_025947305.1. Lineage (NCBI taxonomy): Bacteria > Pseudomonadati > Bacteroidota > Flavobacteriia > Flavobacteriales > Flavobacteriaceae > Flavobacterium > Flavobacterium sp. N3904. The sequence goes on along the minus strand of NZ_CP110009.1, from coordinate 3,034,167 downwards.
ATACTATTGTGGGCTCAAAATTTACAGCTAAATTATCGGGTTCGGGTGATTTGACTTTAGATGTTAAAACAACAGATTTTGAAGCCAACTTAAGCGGGTCGGGAGATGTTGTTTTAACTGGAAGTTCAGATAATTTTGTATCCAAAATATCGGGTTCCGGTGATGTTGATGCAGCAGATTTAATTACCAAAAGTGCTAATTTGACGATTTCAGGTTCGGGTGATATGAAAGTAAATTGCAGCCAAAATTTATATGCAAGAGTTTCCGGTTCTGGAGACATTGCTTACAAAGGAAATCCTGAATCCAAAGACACCAAAGTGAGTGGTTCTGGTGAAATTTCGAAGATGTAATTCTAAAAATATAAAATAAAAAGAGGCTTTATTTAGTTATAAAGCCTCTATTTTTTGTTCTGCCGATAAATGTTTAATGAAATAATACTAAACTGTTTTTTTATACAAATACAATTACTGTTCTTGCTCGGTCATTTACAGTTATTGCAACTCCATTTATACTTACTGGTCTAGATTATTTGTTTTTTTGGTACTTTTCGCAATAAGACAACACCAATCACAAAAAACACAGCTAGAAATACAATAGCCAGTCTTGGACTTCCTGTGATTTGATCAATAATGCCATAAACACACATTCCAATTACAATTCCAATTTTTTCGGTAACATCATAAAAACTAAAAAAGGAAGCTGTATCTTCCGTTTCCGGCAAAAGTTTAGAATAAGTAGAACGAGATAATGCTTGAATCCCCCCCATTACAAGCCCTACAAGTGCAGCCATGATATAAAACTGATTAGGCGATACTATAAAATAAGCTGCAGCACAAAGCACCACCCAAAAGCAATTGATAACTATTAACGTTGGGATATTTCCAAATTTTGCTGATGCTTTTGATGTCAAAATAGCACCTATAACAGCAATAATCTGGATTAATAAAATACAGATAATCAATCCCGTTTGGCTTTGGCTTTTAGACTCCCAAGCTATTTCTTGCGAACCAAAATAAGTGGCAATAAGCATCACTGTTTGAACAGCCATACTGTAAACAAAAAAACTAAGCAAGTATCTTTTCAAGGAAATATTGGCTTCCAATAGCCCCCAAACTTTTTTTAATTCTTTGAAACCATTAAAAACAACTGCTTTGGTTACTTTTCGATCAGCATTTTTATTCCCTTTTGGCAAAAAGTAATAAGAGTATTGACTGAAAAGTATCCACCAAATACCAACCATAATAAAGGAATATCTCATGGCTTTCATTGCAGCTTCGCCTTTACTTCCTGTGATTCCAAATGTATCGGGCATCATTACCATAGCAAGATTTACAATTAACAAAATCACACTGCCTATGTATCCCAAAGAGTATCCTTTGGCACTTACAGCATCTTGTTGTTCGGGATAAGCAATATCTGGCAAATAGGAGTTATAAAATACCAAACTTCCCCAAAAACCAATTAAACCAAAAAAGTAAAAGAATAACCCAACGTATATATTTTCTAAACTAAACCAATTCAAACCAATACAAGAAAGGGCTCCAACATAACAGAAGAATTTCATGAAAGATTTTTTATTACCAACATAATCTGCTATTCCTGATAATAAAGGAGAAAATAAAGCAACCATCAAAAAAGCGGCAGCTGTTACAAAGCTAATTAATGCAGAATTTTTTAGACTCAGACCGAAAACTTCAATATAATGATCTCTATCGGAAAATAAAGATTCATAAAAAATAGGAAATATGGCAGATGAAATCACCAATGGATAGACAGAATTTGCCCAATCGTAAAATGCCCAAGCATTTAATAATTTTTTACTCCCTTTTTGTAATTGCTCCATGTTTTATCTTTTTTATCATGCTAAAGTATCTATTTTTAAGAACAATTGCATTTTTTTATTTTAAATATTAGGTAATTTAATGGTTTGTAAACAATCCCATTTTATCAATTTTAAATAACTCCATTTTTCTTTCCATCGAAAATAAAAACTTACCAATAAAAAAACCATTTCATTCGAAATGGTTTTTAAGCTATTTTTTCAATTGTATTTTCTTCATTTAAATACTACACCAAACTTAGCTGCTGTAGCTTTTGCTCCAGGAACCAAAGCTTTTAAATTTGCAATCCTCGAGGCATCAGATGGATGCGTACTCAAAAATTCAGGTGGCTTTTGTCCTGAGGATTCCGCTGCCATCCTACTCCAAAAAACAATTGCATCATCAGGATTATATCCTGCAATAGCCATCAAGGTAAGTCCTATTTTATCAGCTTCATTTTCATAACTTCTGCTAAAAGGCAGCATCACTCCAACTTCAGAACCAATTCCATAATATTGTTGCCACATTTGTTGATTCTCTGCACTTTGGTTTCCTGTTGCAACTGCAACACCAACCGCTCCTAAACTTTGTAATTGAGCAGCACTCATTCTTTGTGCTCCGTGATTGGCCAATGCATGAGAAACCTCATGTCCCAATACTGTGGCCAAACCTGCATCATTTTTCGTAACAGGCAGGATACCGGTATATACTACAATTTTTCCACCCGGCATGCACCAAGCATTTACTTCTTTATTTTCAACCAATTTGTACTCCCACCGATACTCTTTTAAATATTCTGGCTGGCCAATCGAAGTTAAATATTTCTGTGCTGCAGCCGCAATTTTCATTCCAACTTCCGTTACTTTATTTGCATCTGGTGTCCCTGATATTACTTTGTTTTCCTTTAAAAAAGAATCATACTCCTGAAATGACGATGCAAACAACTGGCTGTTCGATACGAAATTTAAATTCTTCCCTCCTGTAACTGGATTAGTCGCACATGACAAAAACAATCCGATGGTGCAAACCACTATCATTATATTCTGCTTATTCATAATTTTAATTTATTTATTTATTTATAAAAATATAAATTTAGCTGTTTAAGTAAATTACAGAATATAAAAAGAATGTTTCATTTTTATTGGTTTATAAATGAAAATCATCCTTGAATAATTTCATTTGAATTATCCAAGGATGATTTAAAAATGAATAATTTATATCTATGCAAATTTATGCACCAAAACTGCCAATGGAGGCAAGAGTAAAGCAACAGAATAATCTTTTCCATCAAAAGGAATTGATTCCACTTTTGATTTGTTTGTGTTTACAACTCCACTGCCGCCAAAATCAACCGAATCACTGTTGAATACTTCTACAAGTTTTCCTGTTTTGGGCAGACCTATTCGGTAATTCTCTCGCACAACTTGCGTAAAATTGAGTACCACAATCAAATCATCTTTAGGATTGTTTCCTTTTCGAATAAAAGACATTACAGCATTTTCATGATCAGAATAATTAATCCACTCAAAACCTTCTTGATTAAATTGTTTTTCATGCAAAGCTGGCTCTGTTTTGTACAATTCATTAAGCTTGGTAATTACCAATTTTATGCCGTTATGGAATGGGTATTGCAATAGATGCCAATCCAAACTGCTTTCAAAATTCCATTCGCTACTTTGTCCAAATTCAGCTCCCATAAACAATAATTTGGTTCCGGGATGCGTAAACATATAGCCGTAAAGCAAACGAAGATTAGCAAATTTCTGCCACTCATCTCCTGGCATTCTTCCTAGAATAGATTTTTTGCCATAAACCACTTCATCATGTGAAAGCGGTAGCATGAAATTCTCGGTATAAGTATAAGTCATGGAGAAAGTCAAATCATTTTGATGGTATTTTCTATACACGGTCTCTTTTTGAAAGTATTCTAGAGTATCGTGCATCCAACCCATCATCCATTTCATTCCAAAGCCTAAACCTCCAACGAATGTAGGTCTTGAAACCATTGGAAAAGAAGTACTTTCTTCAGCAATGGTTTGTACGCCTTCATAATTGGCATATACCGCTTCATTAAAATCTTTCAAAAAACTAATCGTATCCAAGTTTTCCCTTCCACCATATATATTTGGTTCCCACTCCCCTTCTTCTCTGGAATAATCCAAATACAACATAGAAGCAACCGCATCTACTCTAAGCCCGTCTATATGATAATGTTGTAACCAAAACAATGCGTTACTGATTAAGAAAGAACGAACTTCATTTCGTCCATAATTAAAAACCAAACTTTTCCAGTCTGGATGATAACCTTTTCTGCGATCTGGATGTTCAAATAAATTCGATCCATCAAAAAATCCCAAACCATGAGCATCATCAGGAAAATGCGAAGGAACCCAATCCAAAATCACTCCAATACCAGCTTCATGTAATTTATCAACTAGAACCATAAATTCTTGAGGAGTTCCAAAACGGGATGTTGGTGCAAAATAGCCCACTAATTGGTACCCCCATGATGGATCATACGGATATTCCATAACTGGCATGAACTCTACATGTGTAAAGCCTGTCTCTTTTACATATTTAACCAAATCTTCAGCAAATTCTAGATAAGTCAAAAATCTATTTTCTTCACCATGTCTTTTCCAGGAACCCAAGTGCACTTCATAAACCGAATACGGTTTATCCAAATCATTATGCTCTTTGCGGGTTTGCATCCATTTTTTGTCGTTCCACTTATGTTCCAGATCCCAAACGACAGAAGCAGTATGAGGTGGTTTTTCACAATAAAAAGCAAATGGATCTGCTTTTTCGGTAATGATTCCACCATTGTTGGATTGTATTTTATATTTGTAAGTTGTTCCTTGTTCTATTCCGGGAATAAAACCCTCCCAAATTCCAGATGAATCCCAACGCACCTGCAATTGATGATCCCCCTGAATCCAGAAATTAAAGTCTCCAACTACCGAAACCGTTCTTGCCGATGGTGCCCATACAGCAAAATAAACTCCTTTTACTCCATCAACTTCAATAAGATGTGCCCCTAATTTTTCATAAAGTCTAAAATGTTTTCCTGCCTTGAATAAATCAATGTCAAAATCTGTAAAAAGCGAATAGGTTTGTACTTTGTTCATTTTTGTGTTTTATTTTTTGTTGAAATTGTAATCAACTAATTCTTATTTAAAATTCATTATACTGGCAATTCCTCTCAAAGGAATAACTGACCATCTCGGTCTGGAATTTAATTCGTAACCCAATTCATAGATGGCTTTTTCCAAGAGGCAATATTTCAATAAAAAATCAATCTCTTTTATATAGCCAATATTTAGATTTCCACCTTGAGCTACTTCAGTATAGGTGTTCAGAAAAACGCCTACAAAATATTTGTATAAAATTTCACCAGCCTTAAAAAGTTCGTCTTGTTCATAAGGATATTTATCATTGCTGTTGAAAATAGTAGCATAAATAGCATAATGAAAAGAACGAAACATTCCGGCAACATCTTTTAAAGGAGGCTGTTTCACTTTCCGATCGCGAATGGTACTTTCCGGTTCTCCTTCAAAATCAAGTATATAAAAATCATCCCCGTTTACTAAAACCTGTCCCAAATGATAGTCTCCATGAATACGAATACGTTCTGATTTCATCTGTGTCCAGTCAAAATCAAGGAATGCTTTTCTAATTTCTTTTTTGTGATCCAAAAATTGATTCGCCAGTTCTAATGCTAATCCATCCAACTTGTGCAAATTATTTTCTAAAATATTCAAGCGGTTTTGAAACTGATAAGTCAATCTGTTTTTTAACCAAACCGAATAATCTCCATTATAAGTAAGTGGTGTAAAGGCAGTTTCATGAATGTCACTACCCAAAGCAATATGCATTTCGGCTGTTCGCGTTGCCAAAGTTTGAATTTTTAGAAAAATACTTAACCCTGCCCAATCAATAATTTCATGAGGGACGTCATTCAACCTTAATCTTTTGAATAATTCTATATCCGGAAGTCTACTGATTGAAATCTTTTTGGTATTCAAATTGTCAAAAATTCGATCTACTTCTTCCAGCATATATTTCCATGCATCGCCTTGATTAGGCACCATTTCTTGCATCAAGCCAAGAGTGATGTTTCCCTCAGACGAAACTATACTAATGCTTCCAGTATAGGCAGGTGAATGTTTAAAATTCATTCTTTCGGTCAGGAAACGACTGATTTCATAATCAGGATTCATGCTGATGTAAATTCTTCTGAAGATTTTTAGAACCAGGTTATCATTATAAACAATAGAAGTATTACTTTGTTCCACTCCCATAAAATGGGACGAAACATATTCCTTGGTATGCAATGCTTTTCCTTTGTGAAAGGTAACTTTTGATTCCTCATTTTTTTTGGAATGGATGATCTTGTCAAAAAGTAATTTTCTAAAATCCTCCTGATGTAAAGCATCTACAAGATATCCCTCCTTTTCGTTCATTTTAACTGGAGCAATAACAGTATTGGTATCTAAATCCTCTTCAGACATAAATGCCAATGGCATAAAATAATGCTGATAAAAGGCTTCTTTAAAATTAACTTCCAATAAAACGCCGTAATAGGTATTATCATTTGATGAGATTTTAAAAGAATGAACAATCTCAATATATTTTAAGGTGCTGGCCTTACCACCATACCACCTTTTATTGATTATGTAGTTTTCTAAAATATCGGAAGCAAAAATTTTATTGAAATTTTCGTCTTCAAGAGCAGCTTCCCAATCAGTGTGAAATACAAATGGGTTTTGATATTCGGCTTCGTTAATTTTGTCTGCCATTATTTCTGAATTTTAAATAAATGAAAAGGCAATTCGGAAGGAAGTTCTACATAATTCCATTCATTATTCCATGAATAGGTATTTCCGGTAATCAAATCGGTAACTTGTATATGTTGACTTCCAATTTTGTCTAAAGGCAATTTTACCATTGCTTTGGCCGTATGAAATGCATCCAAACTTACAATCATCAGTGTTTCATCCTGTTTGTCGTCATCAAACTTATAGTATGCCATTACCTGATCATTGTTGGTCTCACAAAAAACAATATTATTGGTCTGTTGCAACGAAATTTGTTCTTTTCGAATAGTATTAATTCTGGTAATTAGGGTGGTCAGTTTGTTTTGAATAGTCCAGTCCCATTTGTAACATTGGTATTTTTCAGAATCTAAATATTCTTCTTTACCAGGAGCCATTGGCGTACTGACCCTATATTCAAAAACAGGACCATAAATTCCAACATTTGAACTCAATGTGGCAGCCAAAAAATATTTTTGCAAATGCACCGATTCATTTCCATTTTGCAATGCAAAAGGATTAATGTCGGGTGTATTGGGCCAAAAATTAGGTCTGTAAAATTCTTTTTGTTCGGTTTGGGTTAACTCTTCTACGTATTCAGTCAATTCTTTTTTAGAATTTCTCCATGTAAAATAAGTATACGATTGACTAAAACCTTGTTTTGCCAATTCGTTCATGATTTTTGGACGTGTAAAAGCTTCAGCCAAAAACAAAACATCGGGATGCTTTTTTTTGATTTCAGATATCAACCAACCCCAGAAATAAAAGGGTTTTGTATGTGGATTATCAACTCTGTAGATTTTAATATTACATTCTTCAATCCAAAATAAAGCGACATCTAGTAATTCTTTCCAAAGATTTTTCCAGTCGGAACTTTCAAAATAAATAGGTTGAATGTCTTGGTATTTTTTAGGAGGATTTTCGGCATATTGAACTGTCCCGTCTGGTCTCCATTTAAACCATTGCGGAAAATCTTTTACATATGGATGATCTGGCGCGGCTTGCAAAGCATAATCCATGGCCACTTCGATTCCTAAATCTTGTGCTTTTTTTACTAATTCTTTGAAATCTTCAATCGTTCCTAATTCGGGATGGGTAGATTTGTGTCCGCCGTGATGAGAACCAATTCCCCAGGGAGAGCCAACATCGCCATATTCGGCATTTGTAGCATTGTTTTTTCCTTTTCTATTGACTTCACCAATCGGATGAATTGGCGGAAAATAGAGCGTATCAAATCCCATTTCTGCAACTCTAGGAAGCAATCTTTCGCAATCTTTGAAAGTTCCGTGTTTTCCTTCTTCGGTCGAAGCTGAACGTGGAAAAAATTCATACCAAGTGCTGAATAATGCCTTTTTTCGATCTACATAGACTTCTAAATCTATTGATTTATTTTCTAAAAGACGTATTGGGTATTTTTTGAAAATCCGGATCAATTCTTCCGATTTTGTTTCTCTAACGGCATTATCATATTCTGACTCGGTTGTAAAATAATAAACAAGTCGATTGAGATATTCATTATCGGAAGCATCAACTAAATTGAGAATAGCACGAACATATTCTGCACCTTCCAATAATTCTGACTTTACATATTGATTGTCATTAATTTTGCGTTCTGTGCCATGTTGCCAGTTTAAGGCATAATCTACCCAGCCTTCTACAAAATAGGTAAACTTTCCTTGTTTATTGACTTGAAATTCTGCAAACCATTCATCATTCTGAGTAGGAGTCATTCGAACCTCTTGCCACTTTTTTTCAGATTCGTGTTTGAATTTTACGCAACATTCGATAACATCATGTCCATCTGAAAATACATCAGCTGTAACAAGTATTTTTTGGCCAACAATTCTTTTAATGACAAAGCTACCACCATTGAGTTGTGGTAAAACATTTTCTATAATTATTCGGGTTTGATTTTGCATGGTGTTAGTTAAATTGAACATGTAATTTAGTAAATATTAAATATTTATTAAAATTAATTTAAAAAAATACAAATATTCTATTAATTTGATTTACTAAGCATTATTTTTTATGAATTATAAATCAATTTACAGGAATAACTCGTTTTTCTCTTGCATTATTGACAGTAGTACGGCTAAATACTAGTTACACCAAATAGATCGTACGATAAATTGTACTATCTATTTGGTGTAATTAATCTTCATTTTTGAAATATCTAGGAAGATAATTCAAGGGAAATACTTATTTTATAATAAAATTATTTGGGATTATGGCTCCTTTTCGAATTACAATAATTCCTTCTTTTACACAATACAATTCATTTGTTGTATCTTCCAAGTGTTTACCTCCTTTTACATACACATCGTTACCGATTCTACAGTTTTTATCGACAATAGCATTATCAATAAAACATCTTTCCCCTATGCCTATTAATGGTATACCATTTTTATTATCTTCATTAATATCATCAATATTCTGATAGAAATCATTCCCCATTACATAACAATGCTGAATGACAGTGTCCTCTCCTATTCGAGATCTATTCCCAATAACAGATTTGGTAATGGCTTTGGCATGAATGATACAACCCTCAGAAATTAAGGACCTTTCTACCATTGTTTTATGGAACTTGGACGGAGATAATAAACGAGGTCTGGTATAGATTTTATTATCATTATCAAATAGATTAAATTTTGGAATATCATCCGTCAAACCAATATTGGCTTCAAAAAAGGAGTCTATATTACCAATATCAGTCCAGTAACCCTCGTATTGATAGCTCAATAATTTTTTATTTCCAACAGCCTGAGGTATGATTTCTTTTCCAAAATCTTTTGTATCTGGATCAGCCATCAATTCGATTAATAATTTTCTATTAAAAATATAAATACCCATTGAAGCCAAATAATGTTTCCCTTGGTTCTTCATTTCATCACTCACTTCTGATTTCCAATCGGGTAATAACTCCTTAGCTGGTTTTTCTATAAAACAATCAATACAACTTTCCGAATTGGTTTTCAATATACCAAACTCAGGGGCATCCTTGTCATTTACAGGCAAAGTGGCGATAGTAATGTCGGCTTCTGCATCAATATGTGCTTCAAGCATTTCGTTAAAATCCATTTGATATAATTGATCACCAGAAAGAATCAAAGCATAATCAAAATCATGATTTAAAAAGTGAGGCATACATTGTCGTACAGCATCTGCAGTTCCTTGAAACCAAGTTGGATTATCAGGCGTTTGCTCAGCAGCCAAAATATCAACAAACGACTGACTAAAAATACTGAAATTATAAGTGTTTTTGATATGCGCATTTAAAGATGCCGAATTAAATTGTGTCAATACAAACATTTTATAAATGTCTGAATTCATACAATTTGAAATTGGAATATCAACCAATCTATATTTCCCTCCAATTGGGACCGCAGGTTTAGACCTTCTGGCCGTTAAGGGATACAATCTTGAACCTTGACCACCTCCTAAAATAATAGCGATAACTTTTTTCCTTTTAGCTTTCATACCTCTTTGTAATAATTAAATTATATAATTCTATATATTCTTGGCTTACGGTTTCCCAAGAATGGTTTGTATTCATTCCTTTTATTCTAATTTGATCTATAATTTCTTTATTTTTATATAAATCGATAGCTCTTTGAATAGAATCACAAATATCTTCAACTGAAGCATTATCATGACAAATTCCGTTTCCATTATCTTCAAAATCAACGACAGTGTCTTTTAATCCTCCTGTTCTTCTGACAATTGGTATTGTTCCATATCGCATAGCATACATCTGATTTAATCCGCAAGGCTCTACTCGTGACGGAATTAAAATAAAATCGGAACCAGCATACGTTTTATGTGCTAATTCTTCATTGTAACCTATGTAAACATTATAATTTCCACTAAATTCAGAAAGCAAATGTGAAAGTTGATTTTCTAATTCGACGTCTCCATGTCCTAAAATTAAAATATTTATTTCTTCTTTGTATGTTGTTAAAGCTGATAAAACTACCTCTGGCAGCAAATCGGCTCCTTTTTCATAATATAATCGTCCTATAAAACAAAAAAGTGGTTTTGACGCATCCAAATTGAAAAGCGAACATAAATACTCTTTATTTTTTTGTTTTCCATCAGCAATTGTTTCTATCGAATAATTGTTTTCAATCATTGGATCTTTATTGGAATCCCAAACATCGATGTCAATTCCATTAAGAATACCTCTTGATTTGTGACGAAACTGTTGAAATAGTGTTTCCAAACCATTATTCGAATTATTGATTTCATTGAGATAACTAGGTGAAACCGTTGTGACTTCATCTGCACATTTTATCGCTGCTGCTAAAGAATTTATACAATTCCCCCATTCTAATTCTTTAACATGAATTAAATCAAATTCAGGCAAATAATATAATTTGTTAAAAGAAAATATTCCTTGATATAAACCGTTATGAATGGTAATCAGTGTGGGTATTTCTCTTAGCTTTTCATATTTTGGACAATATTTATTCATAAAAGGAATTAATGCCGTATGATGATCGTGACAATGAATGATATCTGGAATCGAACTTCTTCCTGTGATCCAATCTAATGTTGCAATTTGAAACGATAAAAATCGCTCTATATCATCTCTATAATTATAAATATTGGGTCGGTCAAAAAGCTCAGGTATCTCAACTAAATACAACTCAAATCCCAACTTATTTGATATTTCTTTCAAAACACTAAAAGGAAAATTAAAGTTGCCCAATTTTAATTTACCCCAATGCACACATTCAAAATCATTCTCTAATCTAAATACTGTTTGATAACACGGAATGACGACACGAACCTGATTTTCTGTACTGCTTTGGTATTTTGGCAATGCTCCAATTACATCGGCTAAACCACCCACTTTTGCTACTGGGTAACATTCTGCTCCAATGTGAAATATTTCCATGAATTACCTTTTATTCTTATTTGATTATGACGTGATCTTACTTATCAATTGCGTACAAAATTCAATAAAATACTATTTTTATAGTATGAAATTAAATTATATTAACATTAAATTTATAGTAATTTTATGTTTTTTAAATTTAGTTAAAAAAAATTAATTTTTAAAGACAATTCGATAATTTTATTAATATGACAAAAAACACTTCAAATCAGCTAAAGCCTTTAAAAATTCCTAGATTTATAGTACTCTCAAGTCGATTTATCTCTTTTTTATCTTCCTATTTAGGTACGATTTATGCTTCCAAATTATTCACAACTCCTATAAAACATAAAGCTCCAAAAAGGGAATTGGAGATGGATAAAAAAAGTTTTCAAAAATTAATACTTATTCCTTCAATTAATAAGAAAATTAATATTTACGAATATGGCAAAAGTGACAAGAAAGTTTTACTGGTACATGGATGGTCTGGCAGGGGAACCCAACTGTCTAAAATTGCTGATGAATTATTAAAATTAGGATATTCAACCTTAAGTTTTGATGCGCCGGCTCATGGAAAATCACCTGGACATTCAACAATCATGGTCGATTTTATTGCATCCATAATTGAAATTGATAAATTATATGGACCTTTTGAAATTGCAATCGGCCATTCTTTAGGCGGGATGTCTGTTTTGAATGCTATAAAAGAAGGTTTTCAGGTTAATCGTGCAGTAATTATTGGAAGTGGGGATATTGTACAAGATATACTGGATGATTTTATAGCCAAATTAGAATTAAAACCAGAATTCAGTCAATCGTTGCGTTTGTATTTTGAAAAAAAATACGGTGAGAAAATGGATGATTTTAGTGCATACAAAGCGGCTTCAAAAACTACTATTCCCATTTTAGTTATTCATGATGAAAACGATCCTGAAGTTCCTGTAAAAGCCGGAATACATATTTATGAGCATCTTAAAAATGGAGAATTAATGTTGACCAAAGAACTCGGGCACAGAAAAATTCTTGCAGACCCTCTGGTAATTGAAAAAATCATTAATTTTATTAAAAAATAAAGAGCATGAAATATCCTTTTATAAAGTCCGAAAAAGAATGGGAAGAAGAATTAGGACCTGAACGATATAGAATTCTTCGTCAGAAAGGCACTGAATATCCACATACAGGAAAATACAACCTGCATTATGAAAATGGAACCTATTGTTGTGGTGGTTGTGGGGAACCATTGTTTGAGAGCAATTCTAAATTTGACGCTCATTGCGGTTGGCCTTCATTCGATGAGTCCATTCCTGGAAAAGTAGAATACATATCAGATTTAACACATGGTATGAAACGCACTGAAATTGTTTGTGCCAATTGTGGTGGCCATTTGGGCCATGTTTTTGATGATGGACCTACAAAGACCGGTCAAAGGTATTGTGTAAATTCATTATCGGTTGATTTTAAACAAAAATAAATTTTCATTGTAAAACAAAATAAAAAAGGCTTCGCAAATTTGCAAAGCCTTTTTTAAATCTAAATGACAACATTAAAAAGCTACATTCCATTTTGGTAATTTTCCATTTTCATCCAAGAAATTTTGCAAAATTTGACCTTCTACCGTAGTTGGAATTCCTTTTACATTTCCATTAAAAGTTTCATACCAAAAAACTTCCAATGCACCAATATTTTCAATTTTCATTTGGGCAGGCCAAGAATATTTTCTTCCCGTTTTTGCAAATTGATGACCATTTACAATTTTATCATGTAATCCGCCATTTTTACTTTTTAAAGTTCCATCGTTTTGAACGGTTCCTGTTGACCCGACCATAATCAATTCTTTGGCACCTTCAGCAATACCATAAACAATGAAAACTCCACTCCCTGTTTCTGAAGCGTTACAAACTTCATCTAAACTATCTTCCTGTGTAAACGTAAAATTCCCTTTTACTGTAAACTTTTCTAATTCTTTGTACATATTTTTTATAATTAAAAAAATGCCCCACAAAATCGTGAGGCATTTTGGCATTTTTATTTTTAAAATATTGAAAACTAACCCAATACTTCTTTTACTTTCTTTCCAATTTCAGCTGGAGAGTCAACAACATGAATTCCATTCTCTCTCATGATTTGCTTTTTAGCTTCAGCAGTATCATCAGAACCACCAACAATTGCTCCTGCATGTCCCATTGTACGTCCGGCTGGAGCCGTAACTCCTGCAATAAAACCAACAACCGGTTTGCGATTACCATCTGCTTTAATCCATTTGGCTGCATCAGCTTCTAATTGACCACCTATTTCACCAATCATTACGATACATTCGGTTTCTGGATCATTCATCAATAATTCAACAGCTTCTTTAGTAGTGGTTCCAATAATTGGATCTCCACCTATACCAATAGCAGTTGTGATACCTAATCCTTGTTTTACAACTTGATCAGCTGCTTCATATGTCAAAGTACCTGATTTGGATACGATACCAACAGTTCCTTTTTTGAAAACAAAACCTGGCATAATTCCAACTTTAGCTTCTCCTGGAGTAATTACACCTGGACAATTTGGACCAATTAATCTTGCGTTTCTTTCTTTTACATAACTATTTGCCTTAATCATATCAGCAACAGGGATTCCTTCAGTGATTGCAATAATTACTTTTATACCTGCATCTGCAGCTTCCATAATTGCATCTGCAGCGAAAGCAGGTGGTACAAAAATGATGGTTGTATCTGCTCCAGCTTGCTCAACTGCATCTTTTACAGTATTAAAAACAGGAAGTTCTAGATGAGTTGTTCCTCCTTTTCCCGGAGTAACTCCTCCAACAACATTTGTACCGTATTCAATCATTTGAGAAGCATGGAAAGTACCTTCACTGCCTGTAAATCCTTGAACAATAATTTTGGAATCTTTATTAACTAAAACACTCATGATATATTTTTTATGTAGTTTTTAAAATTGTGATGCAAAAGTAAGCCTTTTGTAATTATTTTGTACTTTTTTTAAAAATAATTACAATTACAACACTTGACTCATCTGATAGCCTCGATATAATTTATTGTCTTTTATTTCCCAAATAATCATAATATGAGCCAATAACATTTCTTCTCTAGGGTTTTCAATAGTCTTAACATAGTGAGAAAAACGAACCGAAACCAAATTATTTTCTTCAATAATATGAGTAATTCGCGCTTTTGTTCTCACATAAGCTCTACTTATTTCTGTTGTCAAATCAATCAAAGAATTATAATCCATTTGAATAAACCCTTTACTACTATGCCAATCCAGAATAAACTCCGGGTGCAAGTATTCCTTCATAACCTCTACGCTAATAAAGGCATCTGATTTATAGAATTTTTTTACTATCTCTTTAGCAGACATCTTATTTTATTTTATTTAAAATTTCAGGAATTTTTTTAATATTAGCCAGTTGTTTCAACTTCTCTCTAGACTCTTCTATAGGAGTTCCGAAATAACTTTTACCACCTTCTACTGATTTTGTAACACCAGTTTGACCCAGAATTACTGCTTTTGCTCCTATTGTAATACCACTTGTTGTACCCACTTGCCCCCAAATGGTTACTTCATCTTCAATTATAACACAACCTGCAATTCCGGTTTGCGAAGCTATTAAACATTTTTTTCCAATTACAGTATCATGACCTACATGAACTTGATTGTCAATTTTGGTTCCAGCCCCGATGGTAGTATCGCCAGTAACACCTTTATCAATAGTACAGAGAGCTCCGATTCCAACATTATCTTCAATTACAACTCTCCCACCTGAAATCAATTGGTCGTAACCATCTGGTCTTTTTTTATAATAAAAAGCATCAGCCCCTAAAACGGTACCAGAATGAATAATTACATTATTTCCAATTATTGTGTGATCATAAATAGAAACATTAGCATGAATCAAGCAATTTTCTCCAATAACAACATTATTTCCAATGAAAGCATTTGGTTGAATTATAGTTCCTTTTCCAATTTTAGCGGAAGCAGAAACAGAAAGATTTGCTTGCACAAAAGGCATGAAGTGTTTGGTCAATACATTAAAATCTCTAAAAGGATCATCGGAAATCAACAAAGCTTTTCCTTCTGGACAATCTACTTTTTTGTTAATTAAAACAATCGTAGCTTCAGATTGTAAAGCCTTATCATAATATTTTGGATGATCTACAAAAACGATATCGCCAGATTCTACAACATGAATTTCATTCATGCCATAAATTGGAAACAAAGGATCTCCAACAAATTCGCATTGAAGTAAATTTGCAATATCTTGTAAAGAATAAACCTTTGGAAATTTCATAAATATAGTATTCAGAAATCAGTGTTTAATGTTCAGTTTGCAATTAAACCAAACACTAAACAGTGACAACTATTCCTTAACTCGTTCCATGTAAGAACCAGATGTAGTATCAATTTTAATTTTATCACCTTCATTAATAAACAAAGGTACATTTACAGTTGCTCCAGTTTCTACAGTTGCAGATTTTGTAGCATTTGTTGCAGTATTCCCTTTAATACCTGGTTCAGCATAAGTAACTTCAAGTATTACTGATGCAGGCATGTCCACAGAAAGTGGCAAATCTGTTTCTGTATTAATACTTACCATTACATTTTCTCCCTCTTTCAATAAATCTGGGGAATCCAATATGTTTTTATTTAGAGAAATTTGCTCAAAAGATTCAACATTCATGAAATGAAATAAATCTCCCTCTGGATATAAAAATTGAAATTTATGATTTTCAACGCGTACTTCATCAATTTTGTGACCTGCAGAAAATGTATTGTCTAATACTTTTCCATTGGTCAAACTTCTTAATTTTGTTCTTACAAAAGCAGGACCTTTTCCTGGTTTCACATGAAGAAATTCAATAATTTTATAAATATCATTATTGTATTTTATGCACAATCCGTTTTTAATATCTGATGTAGATGCCATTTTATTGTTTATTTGTTAATTCGTTAATTTGATGAATGCGATCAGGAGTTATTGAAATTTGTTTTTCGATTAAACGAATTGACAAATAACGACTAATCAATTTTATTAATAGTTTCCAGAATATCCTTTCATTACCCCTCTGGAAGAATTTCGTATAAAGTCCAAAATTTCATCACGTTCTGGAGTTGCTTCCATTTCTGCTTCAATGATATCCATTGCCTGAGACGTATTGTAATTTTTTTGGTAAAGAATTCTATATATTTCTTGAATTTCTCTAATTTTTTCAGTGGTAAAACCTCTTCTTCTTAAACCAACAGAATTGATTCCAACATAAGACAATGGTTCCTTTGCAGCTTTAGTAAACGGCGGGACATCTTTTCTAACCAATGAGCCACCAGATACCATCGCATGGTCTCCAATATGAATAAATTGATGTATTGCTGCCAATCCTCCTATTACTGCATATTTCCCAACTATTACGTGTCCAGCTAATGCAACACCATTTACAATAATGGCATTATCACCGATATGACAATCATGGGCAATATGTGCAGTTGCCATAACAAGACAATTATTCCCTAATGTAGTTTGTCCAGATGCAATAGTTCCTCTATTTATAGTAACACATTCTCTGATAGTACAATTATCCCCAATTATTGCCAAAGAATCTTCCCCGCCAAACTTTAAGTCCTGAGGAACCGCCGAAATTACTGCTCCTGGAAAAATATTGCAATTTTTCCCAATTCGTGCTCCCTCCATTATCGTAACGTTAGATCCTATCCAAGTTCCATCCCCAATAACAACATTATTATGAATGGTTGTAAAAGGTTCAATTACAACATTTTTGGCGATTTTCGCACCTGGATGAACGTATGCTAACGGTTGATTCATCTGCTCTTTTTTATATTAATATTACTTAGATTAAAATCTATTGTGGTTCGATATATAATATCTAAACCTTTATTGTTTTCTTGCAATTTGTGCCATCAATTCGGCTTGTGCTACGAGTCTTCCATTTGCATAAGCATTAGCTTGCATGTGACAAATACCTCTTCTTATTGGGGTTATCAAATCACATTTAAAAATTAATGTATCACCCGGCAATACTTTTTGTTTGAACTTTACATTGTCAATTTTCATGAAAAAAGTTAAATAATTTTCAGGGTCTGGTACAGTGCTCAAAACAAGTATTCCCCCAGTTTGTGCCATTGCTTCAACAATCAAAACTCCTGGCATTACTGGCGCATTAGGAAAATGTCCAACAAAGAAATTTTCATTCATTGTAACATTTTTCATTCCCACTACATGACTATCAGACATTTCTATAATTCTATCAATCAATAAAAATGGTGGTCTATGTGGTAATACAGCCATTATTTTATGAATGTCCATTAAAGGCTCAAGATTTAAATCATATGTAGGAACATAATTTCTTTGTTCGCTTTTTATAATTTTAGCCATTTTCTTTGCAAATTGGGTATTTACAAAATGCCCAGGTTTGTTTGCAATAATTTTTCCTTGTATTTTTGTACCAATTAAAGCTAAATCTCCAATTACATCCAGTAATTTATGTCTTGCAGCTTCATTTGGATAATGCAAAGTAAGATTATCTAAAATACCATTGGGTTTAACAGTGATTTCGTCTTTCCCAAAAGCTTTTTTCAAATTCTCCATAGTAGCTTCAGAAATATCTTTATCTACATAAACAATCGCATTATTTAAATCACCTCCTTTTATCAGACCATTTTCCAAAAGAGATTCCAATTCGTGCAAAAAGCTAAAAGTACGTGCATCTGCAATTTCTGTTTTAAAATCAGAAATATCTTTCATATTCGCATTTTGAGTTCCCAGAATTTTTGTTCCAAAATCTACCATAGCTGTCACAGAATATCGATCGCTGGGCATTACCATGATTTCACTACCGGTTGCTTCATCTAAAAAAGATATAACCTCTTTTACAACATATACATTTCTGTTCAATTCTTGGTCTACAATCCCTGCCTGATCAATTGCTTCTATAAAATATTTAGAAGAACCATCCATAATAGGCAGTTCAGATGCATCTAATTCAATAATAACGTTATCCAAATCACAGCCCATCAATGCAGCCAAAACATGCTCTGGAGTTTGAATTTTGACTCCTAATTTTTCTAAATTAGTACCACGTTGTGTATTTACCACATAATTTGCATCAGCCTCAATTACTGGTTGCCCTTCAAGGTCTACACGAACAAATGTGAATCCATTATTAACTGGAGCGGGTTTAAAAGTCATTTTAACTTCTTTCCCAGTGTGTAATCCAACTCCAGTAAGCGAAATTTCTGCTTTGATGGTCTTCTGTTTAACCATTGTTTCCATTTTTTTGGTTTAATATTTGTTTTTTTAAATCTTCTATTTCTTTTACCAGTTTTGGCAAATTTTTAAAATGAACATACGATTTACTATAATCTGAATATCCAAATGTTGGACTTCCTTGTAAAACTTCATTATCCTTTATATTTCGACCAACACCTGATTGCGCTTGGATACGAACATTATTTCCTATTGTAAGATGCCCAACAATACCTACTTGTCCTCCTATCATGCAATTCTCGCCCACTTTTGTAGACCCTGCAATTCCAGATTGGGCAGCAATTACAGTATTTTGTCCAATTTCAACATTGTGGGCAATTTGAATTTGGTTGTCAATTTTAACTCCTTTCCGTATTATTGTTGAACCCAAAGTTGCCCTATCAATTGTAGAATTTGCGCCAACGTCTACATTATCTTCGATAATTACATTCCCTATTTGCGGAATTTTATTGTAAGTACCATCTTCATTTGGTGCATAACCAAATCCATCAGCACCAATAATTGTTCCGGAATGAATGGTACAATTATTTCCAATTACGGTTTCCGAATAAATTTTTGCCCCAGCAAAAATTATAACATTATTACCAATAATAGAATTATCACCAATAAAACAACCAGGATATATCTTTACGTTATTACCCAAAACCACGTTATCTCCAACATAGCTAAAACTTCCTAAATAAAGGTTGTCACCAAATTTAGTACTTTCAGCCATAAATGAAGGCTGCTCAATTCCTGATTTATTCAATTTTACTTGATTATAAAATTCCAATAATTTAGAAAAAGCCTTATATGCATCTGATACCTTAATAAGCGTTGTGGTTAAAGGCAATTCAGGAACAAAAGTATCATTAACAATAGTCACCGAAGCTTTTGTTGTGTATATATAATTAATATACTTTGGGTTTGACAAAAAAGTAAGTGATCCTTCAGATCCTTCTTCTATTTTGGATAATCGAGAAACTTCAATATTGGGATCCCCAACAATTTCTCCTTCTAATATTCCCGCTATTTGTTCTGCTGTAAATTTCATCTTATCTTATTATATTTTTCATAGATTTAAGATGGAACTCGTAATATATTGTTCTCTCAATATTAATAAAAAATAGATTATTTCGTTTCATTGCGACAAAAATATAAAAAATAGGTTTTAAATGTTAATTTTGGAGCAGTTGTTTTGGAAAACATATATAATATTTCGTTACCAATTTAGATAAAGATTTCAAATTCAGTTGATCAGATGCTTCGACGACATCCTCTATTGTTCTGTCTTTATTCAAAATTCGAATGGGTTCCGCAATTTTACTGTATGCCTGACTCTTTATTTTACCTTTAAAAATAAAATAATTAGAATCGGTTAAAGATATATTATTTTGAATTGAAAATCGTTCTTTTTGAATAAGCAACTCTTCTACAGAGACTTTCTCATTTGTCAATTTAATTTTTAATAAATCTCTGTTAATAATCATTTTACTTAATGATGAAAGAATATAATCATCTTGATTTTGCCAAGCTTTTAAAGCACTAATGATATCAAAATCATCCAATTGAGCAAACAGGGTCAGTGTTTTTGTGTCAAAAATTTCTAAACTCACCTTATTCTTCATGAAAAATAATAAAGGTTCACTACAAGGTAAAATACTACCTTTTTCAGTTAATTCTTTAGCTCTTTTTAAAACCTTAGTAAGAATTAATTCAGCTACTAAACTTGTTTTATGCAAATAAACTTGCCAATACATCAATCTTCTGGACATCAAAAATTTTTCAACAGAATAAATCCCTTTTTCTTCTATGACTAATACATCATCGACAACATTCATCATTTGAATTAATCGTTCCGAATTGACATTACCTTCTGAAACTCCAGAATAAAAACTATCCCGTTTTAAATAATCCATCCGATCCATATCCAACTGACTCGATATAAGTTGCAACATAAATTTACGATTATAATCACCCTTAAAAACCTGAATTGCTAAACTCAATTGTCCCTTAAATTCAATATTTAATTGCTCCATTAATAATAGAGAAATTTCTTCATGGTGAACATCTTCTACAATACTACTCTCCATTGCATGAGAAAAAGGGCCATGTCCTATGTCATGTAATAAAATAGCAATATATAACGCATTTTCTTCCTCTGGACTAATAATAACATCTTTAAAACGCAACACATCCACTGCTTTTTGCATCAAATGCATACAACCCAAAGCATGATGAAAACGAGTGTGATTGGCTCCTGGATAAACTAAATAGGACAATCCCATTTGGGTTATACGGCGCAACCTTTGAAAATATGGATGCTGCACTAAATCATAAATTAAAGCATTAGGGATGGTAATAAATCCATAAATAGGATCATTAAATATTTTTAATTTATTAATATTAAGCACTATAATTTATTTTTAATTTAAACAAATATAAGTAAAATGGGCATGTTTTAAAAGAAAAGTCAATTCCTTTTTTTAAATATTCTTATTAATCTATTGATTATTTCAGTTTTTTTGTCAAACAAAAAACCCCTTATCTATCGATGAAGGGTTTTTAAAACAAAGGCGACGAATCGAACAAAGTGACACGTCGGACCAATAAACAAAGAACCCCGACCTTTTCGGATCGGGGTTCACAAAAGAAAGGCGACGTCCCCCGATAGCTATCGGGGCTCCCACATAACTGCAATATTTTTTTTTCAAAACAAAAAACCCCTCATCGATAGATGAAGGGTTTTTAAAAAGAAAGGCGACGTCTCCCGATAGCTATCGGGACTCCCACATAACTGCAATATTTTTTCAAAACAAAAAACCCCTCATCGATAGGATGAAGGGTTTTTAAAAAGAAAGGCGACGACATACTCTCCCACATAACTGCAGTACCATCTGCGCAGGCGGGCTTAACTACTCTGTTCGGGATGGGAAGAGGTGAGCCCCGCCGCAATAACCACCTTAAGGTTGTTATAATTGCTTTGGGCAATTATCTGCAAGTCGTAATTCATAATTCTGAATTCGTAATTGCAATAATATCGTAACATACTGAGATAAAGAATATAAAAAGTATTTTATTAGAAAGTTTCTCCCCGAGCCTTTCGGCTCGGGAAAAGGTGTACATAAGCTTACGGGTTATTAGTACTACTCGACTATGACATTACTGCCTTTACATCTATAGCCTATCAACGTGGTCATCTCCCACGACCCTTAAAAGAAATCTCATCTTGTGGTGGGTTTCGCGCTTATATGCTTTCAGCGCTTATCCCTTCCAAACGTAGCTACTCTGCGATGCTCCTGGCGGAACAACAGATACACTAGAGGTTTGTCCAATTCGGTCCTCTCGTACTAGAATCAGATCCACTCAAATTTCTTGCGCCCACAGTAGATAGAGACCGAACTGTCTCACGACGTTCTGAACCCAGCTCGCGTGCCACTTTAATGGGCGAACAGCCCAACCCTTGGGACCTTCTCCAGCCCCAGGATGTGACGAGCCGACATCGAGGTGCCAAACCCCCCCGTCGATATGAGCTCTTGGGGGAGATCAGCCTGTTATCCCCGGCGTACCTTTTATCCTTTGAGCGATGGCCCTTCCATGCGGAACCACCGGATCACTATGCTCTACTTTCGTACCTGATCGACCTGTATGTCTCTCAGTCAAGCTCCCTTATGCCATTGCACTCTACGCACGGTTACCAAGCGTACTGAGGGAACCTTTAGAAGCCTCCGTTACTCTTTTGGAGGCGACCACCCCAGTCAAACTACCCACCAAGCAATGTCCCCCGCAATCGCGGGGTTAGGCCTCAGATAAACAAAGGGTTGTATTTCAACAATGACTCCACAACGCCTGGCGACGCCACTTCACAGTCTCCAACCTATCCTACACATCATTTATCCAAGGTCAATACTAAGCTATAGTAAAGGTGCACAGGGTCTTTTCGTCCCACTGCGGGTAAACGGCATCTTCACCGTTACTACAATTTCACCGAGCTCATGGCTGAGACAGTGTCCAGATCGTTACACCATTCGTGCAGGTCGGAACTTACCCGACAAGGAATTTCGCTACCTTAGGACCGTTATAGTTACGGCCGCCGTTTACTGGGGCTTCATTTCAATGCTTCTGATTACTCATAACATCTCCACTTAACCTTCCAGCACCGGGCAGGTGTCAGGCCCTATACTTCATCTTACGATTTTGCAGAGCCCTGTGTTTTTGATAAACAGTCGCCTGGACCTCTTCACTGCGGCCTCTATTTTTACATAGAGGCGACCCTTCTCCCGAAGTTACGGGTCTATTTTGCCTAATTCCTTAGCCATGAATCTCTCGAGCACCTTAGGATTCTCTCCTCGACTACCTGTGTCGGTTTGCGGTACGGGTACTAATTACCTGAAGTTTAGAGGTTTTTCTTGGAAGCCCTTAGGCGCACTATCTCTTTGTCCGAAGACTCCGAGTACTATCGTATTTCCCCAAGCCGCGTGGATTTGCCTGCGCAGCTTATAGGTAGGTACTTCAACGAACTATTCCGTCAGTTCGCGGCGCTTTCATCACTCCGTCACCCCATCACAGTAATCAGTAGTACGGGAATATTAACCCGTTGTCCATCGACTGTCCCTTTCGGGTTCGCCTTAGGTCCCGACTAACCCACAGCTGATTAGCATAGCTGTGGAAACCTTAGTCTTTCGGTGTGCGGGTTTCTCGCCCGCATTATCGTTACTTATGCCTACATTTTCTTTTCTAACCAGTCCAGCATACCTTACGATACACCTTCAACCCTGTTAGAATGCTCCCCTACCACTTGTAATAAATTACAAATCCATAGCTTCGGTAATATGTTTATGCCCGATTATTATCCATGCTCGTCCGCTCGACTAGTGAGCTGTTACGCACTCTTTAAATGAATGGCTGCTTCCAAGCCAACATCCTAGCTGTCTGGGCAGACAAACCTCGTTCTTTCAACTTAACATATATTTGGGGACCTTAGCTGATGGTCTGGGTTCTTTCCCTCTCGGACTTGGACCTTAGCACCCAAGCCCTCACTGCTGGTAAACATTATATAGCATTCGGAGTTTGTCAGGAATTGGTAGGCGGTGAAGCCCCCGCATCCAATCAGTAGCTCTACCTCTATATAACTTTGCGACCAGCGCTGCACCTAAATGCATTTCGGGGAGTACGAGCTATTTCCGAGTTTGATTGGCCTTTCACCCCTACCCACAGGTCATCCGAAGACTTTTCAACGTCAACCGGTTCGGACCTCCACACTGTGTTACCAGCGCTTCATCCTGCCCATGGGTAGATCACACGGTTTCGCGTCTAACACTACTGACTAAAGCGCCCTATTCAGACTCGCTTTCGCTACGGATCCGTGGCTTAACCACTTATCCTTGCCAGCAACGTTAACTCGTAGGCTCATTATGCAAAAGGCACGCCGTCACCCCACTAAAGGGCTCCGACCGCTTGTAAGCGTATGGTTTCAGGATCTATTTCACTCCGTTATTCACGGTTCTTTTCACCTTTCCCTCACGGTACTGGTTCACTATCGGTCTCTCAGGAGTATTTAGCCTTAGCGGATGGTCCCGCCAAATTCAGACAGGGTTTCACGTGCCCCGCCCTACTCAGGATACCACTATCTATTACACTTATTACTTATACGAGGCTATCACTCTCTTTGGCTCTACTTTCCAGTAGATTCTAATTCTTTGTGCATAAAATATCGTGGTCCTACAACCCCAGCATTGCCGTAACAACACTGGTTTGGGCTAATCCGCGTTCGCTCGCCACTACTTACGGAATCACTTTTGTTTTCTTCTCCTCCGCCTACTTAGATGTTTCAGTTCAGCGGGTTTGCCCACCTATCGGTGTACTATGTCTTCAACATAGTGGGTTGCCCCATTCAGGTATTTACGGATCAATCGGTGTGTGCCCGTCCCCGTAACTTTTCGCAGCTTATCACGCCTTTCATCGCCTCTGAGAGCCAAGGCATCCCCCATACGCCCTTATTTTGCTTATTGTACCAATCGTAAACTTAATTACGACCGTTTTTTTTCGTTTCTATACTTAAAAAGTATAAAAACTGCTTTCTACTTTTTATTATTTCTTATCTCAATATGTCAATGAACTTTTTTCTTAGTGATTAGTACTTAGTAAGTAGTGATTAGTCTAAACTAATTACCATTCACTCTTTACTATTCACTAGAATAGTGGAGAATAACGGAGTCGAACCGTTGACCTCCTGCGTGCAAGGCAGGCGCTCTAGCCAGCTGAGCTAATCCCCCAATTTAATTATGAATTGTGAATTATGAATTATGAATTGCTGTAATTCGTAATCTTTCAACCCTAGAATTTCCTTTCAATCTATGTTTATGAACTTTTTCAATTCGTAATTCGTAATTTACAAATTCGTAACTGTTTTGTTGTCTCGGACAGACTCGAACTGTCGACCCCTACATTATCAGTGTAGTACTCTAACCAGCTGAGCTACGAGACACTCTTCATTCTTATTTTTGTGCTTATTTAGCACATGTTTTTTAAATTAACAGCAAGAGTAATAAAATTTCAATCTTTGTAACCAATAGTCTTTTCGTCTTCTTTCCTCAGCGTGTATAAATACTAACACTAAGGCTCTAGAAAGGAGGTGTTCCAGCCGCACCTTCCGGTACGGCTACCTTGTTACGACTTAGCCCTAGTTACCAGTTTTACCCTAGGCAGCTCCTTGCGGTCACCGACTTCAGGCACCCCCAGCTTCCATGGCTTGACGGGCGGTGTGTACAAGGCCCGGGAACGTATTCACCGGATCATGGCTGATATCCGATTACTAGCGATTCCAGCTTCACGGAGTCGAGTTGCAGACTCCGATCCGAACTGTGACCGGTTTTGTAGATTCGCTCCTGGTCACCCAGTGGCTGCTCTCTGTACCGGCCATTGTAGCACGTGTGTAGCCCAAGGCGTAAGGGCCGTGATGATTTGACGTCATCCCCACCTTCCTCACAGTTTGCACTGGCAGTCTCGTTAGAGTTCCCGACATGACTCGCTGGCAACTAACAACAGGGGTTGCGCTCGTTATAGGACTTAACCTGACACCTCACGGCACGAGCTGACGACAACCATGCAGCACCTTGTAATTTGTCTTGCGAAAAAACTGTTTCCAGTCCGGTCAAACTACATTTAAGCCTTGGTAAGGTTCCTCGCGTATCATCGAATTAAACCACATGCTCCACCGCTTGTGCGGGCCCCCGTCAATTCCTTTGAGTTTCATTCTTGCGAACGTACTCCCCAGGTGGGATACTTATCACTTTCGCTTAGCCACTGAGATCGCTCCCAACAGCTAGTATCCATCGTTTACGGCGTGGACTACCAGGGTATCTAATCCTGTTCGCTACCCACGCTTTCGTCCATCAGCGTCAATCCATTAGTAGTAACCTGCCTTCGCAATTGGTATTCCATGTAATCTCTAAGCATTTCACCGCTACACTACATATTCTAGTTACTTCCTAATAATTCAAGTCCTACAGTATCAATGGCCGTTTCCCCGTTGAGCGGGGAGATTTCACCACTGACTTATAAGACCGCCTACGGACCCTTTAAACCCAATGATTCCGGATAACGCTTGGATCCTCCGTATTACCGCGGCTGCTGGCACGGAGTTAGCCGATCCTTATTCTCACAGTACCGTCAAGCTCTCTCACGAGAGAGTGTTTCTTCCTGTGCAAAAGCAGTTTACAATCCATAGGACCGTCATCCTGCACGCGGCATGGCTGGATCAGGCTTGCGCCCATTGTCCAATATTCCTCACTGCTGCCTCCCGTAGGAGTCTGGTCCGTGTCTCAGTACCAGTGTGGGGGATCTCCCTCTCAGGACCCCTACCCATCGTAGCCTTGGTAAGCCGTTACCTTACCAACTAGCTAATGGGACGCATGCTCATCTTTTACCGTTGTGACTTTAATAGCATCATCATGCGATGTCGCTATACTATGAGGTATTAATCCAAATTTCTCTGGGCTATCCCTCTGTAAAAGGTAGATTGCATACGCGTTACGCACCCGTGCGCCGGTCTCTAATTCCGAAGAACTATACCCCTCGACTTGCATGTGTTAAGCCTGCCGCTAGCGTTCATCCTGAGCCAGGATCAAACTCTTCATCGTATATTGTTTGCTTAATTGCTTAAGCTATTATTATTCGACTCCAATTCTAGTGGTCAATATTCAAATCTATCGATTCTATTACTCTTATTCTTTTGTTTTAAGATCTCTCTTAAAACGGCTGTCAATTCAATATGTCTAGGAACGTATTCTTCTTTTTTTACTCACTAGTCTTTCGATTAGCGGGTGCAAAAGTAACTATTCTTTTCTAACTGGCAAGAAAATTTTAAAGTTTTTTGAAAAATTTATTTTTTCGTTTTCTTCTTCTTTTCTTATCAGCTTTTCAAGGAACGTTACGCGTTTTGCGGGGTGCAAAAATAGCTTACGTTTTCGAATCTCACAAGCTTTTTACAATCTTTTTTTTTGAAAATAATTTTTCATTTGGATTTTATCGGCTTGTCAGGATTTCTAAGAACGTCTGCGTTGTTGCGGGTGCAAAAGTAGTTCCTTTATCCGTTTCTGCAAGGACTTTTTAGAAGTTTTTTGAAAGTATTTTTTAATCAATTGGTTTATTGCTATTTACAATGAGGCAGTTCTGCAGCTTTCTTGAGTTTTAGAGTCCTTTGTGCAGGTTTTGCGCTTGGCTTACTATTTTCTTGCACTGAAATAGCATACAGATTAAACGGATTTATGTGGATTTTTTTCTTAGCGAACTTCAACACTATATATTATGGTGCGGTTTTATACTTTCGATCTTAGAAAAAAAAAAAAATGCCCCTAGCCCTGATAGTAGCGGAAATCCTCCTAGTGCCGGTGTTCGGCACTAGGAGATTGTAACGGATAGCAGGAAATAGCTCCTGATTATTATACATTGATTTTGCTGTTAACGAAAAAGAGAAAATTCAGTGTGAATTTCCTCTTTTTGTTCTGAAATCAAATTATCTCAATTATTTATTGGCTTTATTATCCCAAGAATCCACTAATTTGTCATAATCTATAGGATTTGCAGGAGTTTGATTTCTCAATCGACCCGATTCAAAAGCTCTTACCAGTATAGTCTCTATTAAATAATCTTCACTTACTTCGTAAGGCTGATACTTTCGTTTCAAATCGATGTCGAACATGCTAGCCGTTGTATTGGACCAAAACGCTTTCCAGCCGCTTTTGAGGTTTTTTATCAAATCATAAGTTGTAGTTCCTGTTTGTCTATCTATTAACTTAACTAAAATTTGTCCTTGTTTTTTGGAAAGCTTTTTCAATCTTGCTTCAAACTCATTGCTTAAGTAATCTTCAACTATTTTGAAATATTTTTTTTTGTCCCTATTGTTTGTAAATTTTTCCATGCCGCGATTTAATGCTGTCAATCTTTCTGCAGCTATTCTAGCATAGGGATAGGTAATGTAAACCCTTTTTTGGAGTAACAAAAATTGCTTTTTGTCATCTTCACTTAACTTATGTCTTTCTATTATTAATTCTGGCAAAACAATTGTGTCTCCAAATATAGTATCCTCTTCGGTTAACACATATCCCATTTGAATAGTATCCTTTTTTGTTACTTGTGCCTGAATTGATAGAGTGATAAAAAATGAGAATGCTAAAAATTTATAAAAGTTCATAAAGAAATAATTTTAGCACAAAATTATACATTATATATAGAACTGTAAAGACAAATTTATAATTTAGCAAAAAAATAATTTTATGAGTTCAGATTCAATATTAAAAGCATCTTCTATTGCCTTTTTAGAAAAATATTTAAACAATGCCTCTCCTACTGGTTTTGAATCCGAAGGTCAAAAAATATGGATGGATTATTTAAAACCATACGTAGATACATTTATTACCGACACTTACGGGACAGCTGTTGGAGTTATCAATCCAGATGCTCCTTACAAAGTAGTTATAGAAGGCCATGCCGATGAAATTGCCTGGTATGTAAACTATATTACCGATGACGGAATGGTCTATGTAATAAGAAATGGAGGTTCTGACCACCAAATTGCACCATCGAAACGCGTAAATATTCACACCAAAAACGGAATTGTAAAAGGTGTTTTTGGATGGCCGGCTATTCATACTCGAAACAGAGACAAAGAAGAGAATCCGAAGATCAGCAATATTTTTATTGATTTGGGTTGTGAAACCAAAGAACAGGTCGAAAAAATGGGGGTTCATGTAGGTTGCGTAATTACCTATCCTGATGAATTCATGATCATGAACGAAAATAAATTTGTTTGTCGCGCTATTGATAATCGAATGGGAGGATTTATGATTGCCGAAGTGGCTCGTTTATTGCACGAAAACAATATAAAACTGCCTTTTGGTTTATACATTACTAACGCTGTTCAAGAAGAGGTAGGATTGAGAGGTGCCGAAATGATTACCCAAACCATTAAACCGAATGTGGCTATTATTACTGACGTTTGCCATGATTCTACTACCCCGATGATTGACAAAAAAATAGAGGGAGAGACTAAAATTGGTAAAGGCCCTGTTGTTACTTATGCTCCTGCTGTTCAGAATAATTTGAGAGAATTAATACTAGACACCGCTATTGAGAAAAGTATTCCGTTTCAGCGTTTGGCTTCTTCAAGAGTTACGGGTACAGATACCGACGCTTTTGCGTACAGTAACGGCGGTGTTGCTTCTGCCTTGATTTCACTTCCACTACGATACATGCACACAACTGTTGAAATGGTACACCGTGAAGATGTAGAAAACGTAATCAAATTGATTTATGAAACATTACTGAAGATTGAGAACAACGAAACGTTTTCTTATTTTAAATAAAAAACGAAAGCATCATTTTATAATGGTGCTTTTTTTATGAAAGCAATTTCATTTTTTCTTTTAAATAAGCAACTTAAACTTAATTAATCATGTTTCTGTCGTAAATTAACGCATACTTTTAAATATAATGTTTTTATCATGGATGTTGAAATACTAGCTCGAATACAATTTGCTTTTACAATTGCCTTTCATTATATCTATCCTCCATTAAGCATTGGTATCGGTTTGATAATGGTAATCATGGAAGGACTTTACCTTAAAACCGGAAATAAAGATTACGAAATTTTGACCCGTTTTTGGATTAAAATATTCGCTTTAACTTTTGGAATAGGTGTTGCCACCGGAATAATAATGGAGTTTGAATTTGGAACCAATTGGGCGGTATACTCACGCTATGTAGGAGATATTTTTGGGAGTGCATTAGCCGCCGAAGGATTATTTGCATTTGGTTTGGAGAGCACATTCCTTGGGATATTGCTTTTTGGATGGAATCGCGTGAAGCCATGGGTTCATTTTGTATCGACGTTAGGGGTGTTTTTAGGCTCTATGTTCTCTGCAGTTTGGATTGTAGTTGCCAATTCCTGGCAGCAAACCCCAGCAGGTTATCATATCGTGGGTGCAGGATTGCATGCTCGCGCAGAAGTAACTGATTTTTGGGCAATGGTTTTTAACCCTTCCAGTGTAGACAGAATAATTCATACTTGGCAAGGCGCTATATTGGCTGGAGCTTTTTTGGTTCTAAGCGTACATGCTTACTATATTAGAAAAGGACGTTATATCGAAATATCCAAAAAAGCATTCAAAATTTCTTTGGTAGTCGCTACTGCTTTTTCACTTACGCAATTGGTTTCTGGTCATAGTACTGCAGATGGTGTTGCTGTGAATCAACCAGCAAAGCTTGCAACAATGGAGGGGCATTTTGAAAAAGATAAACCTGCTGATTTATATCTGCTCGGTTGGGTCGATAAAGAAAATCAAAAAGTAACCGGAATTGGAATTCCTGGTGGATTGTCATTCTTGGTACATCAGGATTTTAATGCTCCTATAAAAGGATTAAATAATTTTCCTGTTGAAGACAGACCAAGTCAAATAAATGCCGTTTTTCAGTTTTATCACATTATGGTCGCTATCGGAATGGCATTAATTGGGCTTACATTGTACGCCAGTTTTTTATGGTGGCGGGGAAGATTATTTGAAACCAAATGGCTTTTATGGATTTTCTCATTTGCTGTCATTTTACCTCAAATAGCCAATCAAGTAGGATGGTTCACAGCTGAAATGGGCAGACAGCCTTGGGTTGTTTATGGCCAATTAAGAACCAGTAATGCTTTTTCACAGGAAGTTAGTTCCAATCAAATCGTATTCTCATTGGTCATGTTTACGGTAGTTTATTCATTATTGTTAGCTTTATTTTTATATACGGTCAACAAAAAAATAAAACATGGACCGTATGACGAAGCTAAAACAACAATAACATTCAAATCCTTTTAATTTTTATCGTATGGAAACATTTCTAGGAATCGATTATCCAACATTATGGTATTTAGTAATTGGATTGCTATTTTCCGGTTATGCTATTTTAGAAGGTTTTGATTTTGGTGCTGGTGCGTGGCATTTGTTTTTCAGAAAAGATTTAAGCCGAAGAATTGCAATAAACGCCATTGCCCCCGTTTGGGATGCCAATCAGGTCTGGTTAATTATTGGTGGCGGCGCATTATTTGCAGGATTCCCAGTAATGTATGCCACTATGCTGTCAGTAATGTATGTTCCTTTTATGCTTTTTTTGATGCTAAATGTACTACGGGCCGCTGCCATCAAATTTCGAAGCGTAGAAGAAATGAAGTGGTGGAGAAAAAGTTGGGATATTACTTATAGCCTTTCCAGTATCTTGATTGCATTTTTGCTGGGAGTAGTTTTGGGGAATATTTTGCAAGGATTTGCTTTAGGACCCAATTTTAGTTATCAAGGTGGCGTATTTTTTTCATTCTTAAATCCATACGCTATAATGGTTGGATTTACAACACTTTCTATTTTTATGACACAAGGTGCCATTTATCTTTTATTGAAAACTGAAGGGAGATTGCACGCTAGACTTACATTCTTACTCAAAAAGGGAATGATATTTTTCATTATTAGCTTCGGAATCACTACGCTTTATACATTGGTTTTTATCCCAGAAGTTACTGCCAACTTTAGAGCCAATCCGCTTTATTTTATTGTTCCCGTTATATCATTTTTGGCAGTAGCCAATGTACCTCGATTGGTTTCCAAAAAGCAATATATGCTGGCACTGATATTTTCTTCTTTAACAATGGCATTTTTATTGATTCTTGTCGCTTTGCAATTGTATCCAACACTTTTGATTTCTACAATTGATCCGAAGTTTGACGTTACCATTTATAACGCGGCATCTTCTCAAAAATCACTAGGCATTATGCTGACTATTGTTGTTATTGGTGCTCCTCTATTGGCCGCATATTTTTTCTTTTTATACCGAACATTCAACGGGAAAGTACAACTCGATGATACCAGTTATTAAATAAATCCAAAAAATGAAATACATCTACCTACTATTATCCCTATTTACTTTAACGCTACTATGGTCAATTATCAATCCGAAAGAAGGATTTACTTGTTTTCTTGAAATTATTCCTGCAATAATTGGATTTGTAATCTTGGCTTTGACATTTAAAAGATTTCGATTTACCAATTTTACGTATACTTTAATTTTAATTCATTGCATTATTCTATTCATTGGTGGACATTACACCTATGCCGAAGTTCCATTTTTCGACTACATCAAAGAAGTATTTCATCAAAGCCGAAATAATTATGATAAAGTGGGTCATTTTGCACAAGGTTTTGTTCCAGCTATGATTATCCGCGAACTATTCATTCGAAAAAAAGTAATTGCGAACCAAAGCTTTTTCAATTTTATAATTGTTTGCATTTGTTTGGCAATTAGCGCAGCCTATGAATGGATTGAATGGTTTGTTTCACTTGCAACTGGAGATGGTGGAGATGCTTTTTTAGGAACACAAGGATATGTTTGGGACACACAATCGGATATGTTGTTTGCTACAATTGGGGCTATTGTTGCTTTAGTACTATTTTCAAAAGCGCAAGACAAACAACTTATAAAACTGTAACTGAATTTTATGCATAAAAAAAAACATCATTATACTCTTTATAATAATGCTTTTTATAGTCCCTAATAAGCTTTTGCTTAAATATATCGCATTTCTTAATTCATTCCTACAAATCTATTAGAATTGAATGTATTTGTCATTATAGAATTACTATTGATTTTTTTAAAATCCAATGGGCTCACTTCATTGGTTTCTGTACTTTCAATAATCAGTTCCATTTCAGCAATTTCATCTTCTACGCTTTTAATTATATAAAGAGGAAAAACTTCATTTGAAACCTTACTTTCTGTAATCAAGTCAGATTGTGCAATGATTTCCTTCATAGATTCTTCATAAGCCATAAATTCTAAATCATTTGAAGTTGTGTTTTCTGTGATTTTATCATCTTCAGCAATGGTTTCTTTTACCGTTTTACGATTATAAGCAATGACATTTTCTGGATTGAACACTTCTGCATCTATGTTTAAAGAAGGCTTTGTTATTTTCACTTCTTCATTTGGAACAACCACTTCATTGTCAACAGTTAATGTGGCTAGTTGAAATGAATTAACTGATTTACTAAATGTGCTTTTTGCATTGCAAACATTAGTTAAAGAAACTAATGCGATTCCTAATATTAAAATTGAATTTTTCATGATTGTTTGATTTATTTGATTGATTGATTAAAAAATGAAACATCATCAATTAAAATGATGCTTCATCTTGAAAGATTGTTTTAAGATTGTTTTAATAACACGATTGCCTCATTTGCATTTGATAATTCTGCATATTTTAAAGCTGTAAATCCGTTTTCATCTTTTTCATTAAGATGGGCTCCTTTTGAAATCAGAATTTTGATAATTTCCACTTTATTGTATCGAGCTGCTATCATCAACGGACTCATACCGTTTGATTTTTCGTTTACATCTGCACCATATTCAATAAATTTTCTAACCGCCTCGAGATCACCTTTGCTAATTGCAACACTCAATGGCGTTGCAGTATCACTGAATTCTGTCTTTGCTTTTGTTCCCGAAAATGAATTCCCATTTGAAGCTAAAGAAACATTTGCAAAAGCTACTAAAGCTACTCCTAAATACACGATTGATTTTTTCATAATAATTGATTTTTTGATTGTTTGATTGTTTGTTTTTAATAATTGTTTGTTTTTTGTTTGATAATTTTTAAATATTAAAATCATATAATAATATCCTATGCAAATATATATCTTAAAAAAGGTATTGTGTATCACATAGTACTTAAATTTAACTTTTTATTAACTTATCGATTCTTTTTATTGAAGCAAATCAATGAAATGTAAATTTATAAAGTCTCCATAAATAACTTTTATTTCAATGATCTAATATTTAATAGACTGAAAACCAATTACAATGTTACTTTCATTAATAAAAAATTAACATTAGAAATAAAATTAGTTTTAGGACAAAAAAAAACTGCTTCAAAATCTGAAGCAGTTTTTTATAGCAATTAAAAACCTTTATACTATTTTTCCTTTTACAATTTCGTCAACTATTTCAGGATTTAATAATGTTGTAATGTCACCAAAATTAGAATAATCACCCTCAGCAATTTTACGTAAAATTCGGCGCATAATTTTTCCAGATCTCGTTTTTGGTAAACCTGTAACAAATTGAATTTTATCCAATTTGGCAATCGGTCCAATATGATCCGATACGTGTTGATTAATTTCTTTGAATAAATTTTCTCGATCTCTGTATTCTCCAGATTCCTTCAAAATTACATAACCATACAAAGCATTTCCTTTAACATCATGTGGAAACCCAACAATCGCAGATTCTGCTACCGCTGGATGTTCATTAATAGCATCTTCGATAGGTGCTGTTCCTAAATTATGACCCGACACAATCACTACGTCATCTACACGGCCGGTAATTCTATAATATCCTACTTCATCTCGTAAAGCTCCATCCCCAGTAAAATATTTACCAGGAAAAGCAGAGAAATAAGTGTCTTTGTAGCGTTGGTGATCACCCCAAATAGTTCTGGCTATACCTGGCCAAGGGAATTTGATACACAAACTTCCATCCACTTGGTTTCCTTCTATTTCATTTCTTTTTTCATCCATCAAAACAGGTTGAATACCTGGTAACGGCAATGTTGCATATGTCGGTTTTGTTGGTGTTATAAACGATAATGGTGCAATCATGATGCCACCGGTTTCTGTTTGCCACCAAGTATCCACTACTGGGCAACGCTTCCCTCCCACGTGGTCATTGTACCAGTGCCAAGCTTCCTCATTAATAGGTTCTCCAACAGAACCAATAACTTTTAATGACTTCAATGGGAACTTTTGAACATACGATAAGTTTTCTTTTGCCAAAGCACGTATAGCAGTTGGCGCTGTATAAAATTGAGTTACTTTATGTTTTTCAATAGTTTCCCAAAAACGACTAAAATCTGGATAAGAAGGAATTCCTTCAAATATTACGGTAGTGGCTCCATTCAATAATGGACCGTATAAAATGTAAGAGTGACCAGTAATCCAACCTATATCGGCTGTACACCAAAAGATGTCATTTTCTTCATAATTGAACACATTCTTAAAAGTATAGGCTGTATAAACCATATAACCAGCTGTAGTATGCACCATCCCTTTTGGTTTTCCAGTCGAACCTGAAGTATATAATATAAACAAAGGATCTTCTGCATCCATAATTTCGGCTACACTGTTGTTTATTGCTTGATCAAGAAGTGGTTGCAGCCATTGATCACGACCGGCTTTCATGTTAATAGCAGAATTGGTTCTTTTTACAACTAATACAGAAGTTACACAAGGGCAATTTTGCAATGCGTCATCAATGATT
Source organism: Flavobacterium sp. N3904 (assembly GCF_025947305.1). Classification (NCBI taxonomy): domain Bacteria; kingdom Pseudomonadati; phylum Bacteroidota; class Flavobacteriia; order Flavobacteriales; family Flavobacteriaceae; genus Flavobacterium; species Flavobacterium sp. N3904. The sequence continues at coordinate 2,998,548 of NZ_CP110009.1, read as the reverse complement.
CCTTTCAAATCAATAGTTTTATTACCACGATATCCACCATCTGAAGTTATTACCATTTTACATTCACTGTCATTTATTCTTGAACTAACAGCAGATGCTGAAAATCCAGCAAAAACAACTGAATGTATAGCTCCAATTCGGGCACAAGCCAAAACAGCAACTGCCAATTCAGGAATCATTGGCAAATAGATACAAACACGATCTCCTTTGGTTATTCCTTGCTCACGCAAAACATTAGCCATTTTGGAAACACGCTCGTATAATTCGTTATAACTAATGTGCAATGCTTCTTCTGAAGGGTCGTTAGGTTCAAAAATGATAGCCGTTTTTTCACCTTTTTTTGCCAAATGCCTATCGATACAATTTTTGGTAATGTTGACTTTTGCATCAACAAACCACTTTACTTCGGCTTCGGCCATATTAAAATCGACAACTTTGTCCCAGTATTGATACCATGTGAAGTTCTCTTCTGCAATTTTTCCCCAAAATTTTCTTGGTTCACGTATCGATTTATTATAATGTTTAAAGTATTGTTCTAAACTATCAATTTTAAAATAACTCATCTTTTTTAATTTTTTATAAAAGTATTAAATCTCTTCGGTTTTCAAAACTATTAATTTGTAAAATGTTCTAAAAAAATAATAAATAATATCAGTTCTTCAAAATTTAATGCTTTTTTCATAACAAATTAGATTTATCCCCGAAATTTAAACAAGAAAAGGACATAATAGAAAACTATAATGCCCTTTTATTAACAATATTTAACAACAATTTTATCCTTCTTTCAAATAAAAGAATCTCTTTATAAAAATAACTTGGGATTACTTCACTTAACTTACACACGTTGAAGTTAAGTGAATGTAATAATGCATAAATATCTTTCAATTATCTAATAAGTGCTTACTAATTCAAAATATTTAAACCTATTTGATATTATGCAAATCCCAGCACACCCTCATGTGTGGTAATCCTAAATTTATATTTAATTAACCTATTTTTTTCATGGCAGTCATTGACTCTCTCAACCAAGCTCCAACTTCTTCAATTGGGTGTTGACGAATGCTTTTGTTAACCGCAATAAGTACTGCATTGTCTACACCATTTGAAGTAGAAAAAGGTTTTCCGATAATATTGGTTTCAACCGTTTTCATGAATTCAGTCAATAATGGTTTACAGGCGTGGTCAAACAAATAGCAACCATATTCTGCTGTATCAGAAATAACACGGTTCATTTCAAATAATTTTTTTCTGGCTACTGTATTCGCAATCAAAGGCAATTCGTGTAAAGATTCATAGTAAGCTGATTCTTCAATAATACCTGCTTCTGTCATTGTTTCGAATGCCAATTCAACACCTGCCTTTACCATGGCAATCATTAATACTCCATTGTCAAAATACTCCTGCTCTGAAATTGCAGCAGTTGTTGGAGCTGTTTTTTCAAAATTGGTTTCTCCTGTAGCTGCTCTCCATGTCAATAAGTTTACATCATCATTTGCCCAATCAATCATCATGTTTCTTGAAAATTCTCCAGACATAATATCATCCTGATGTTTTTGGAATAACGGACGCATAATGTCTTTTAATTCATCTGCCAATTCATAAGCTTCAATTTTTGCAGGATTAGAAAGACGATCCATCATATTGGTAATACCTCCGTGTTTCAAAGCTTCAGTAATAGTTTCCCAACCGTATTGAATTAATTTTGAAGCATATGCTGGTTCAATTCCTTTTTCAACCATTTTATCAAAACATAAAATAGACCCAGTTTGCAACATTCCGCAAAGAATAGTTTGTTCCCCCATTAAATCTGATTTTACTTCAGCTACAAATGAAGATTTTAAAACTCCTGCTTTGTGACCTCCAGTTGCCACTGCGTATGCTTTAGCTTGCTCTAAACCTTCTCCGTTTGGATCGTTTTCTGGGTGAACAGCGATAAGTGTTGGCACACCAAAACCTCTTTTATATTCTTCACGCACTTCAGATCCTGGACATTTTGGAGCACACATAATAACGGTTAAGTCTTTACGAATTTGCATTCCTTCTTCAACGATATTAAATCCATGAGAATAAGCCAAAGTAGCTCCTTCTTTCATCAATGGCATAATTGCTGTAACTACAGCAGTGTGTTGTTTATCTGGTGTAAGGTTACAAACCAAATCAGCTGTTGGGATTAATTCTTCATAAGTTCCCACTTTGAAACCATTATCTGTTGCATTTTTAAAAGAAGCTCTTTTTTCAGCAATAGCATCGGCACGCAATGCATAAGAAATATCTAAACCTGAATCTCTCATGTTCAAACCTTGGTTTAAACCTTGAGCTCCACAACCTACAATAACTACTTTTTTTCCTGCCAATGCATCTATTCCATTTGCAAATTCGGACTGATCCATGAATTCGCAAACTCCTAATTGTTCTAATTGTAATCTAAGTGGTAATGAATTGAAATAATTTGCCATTTTTTTTAATATTTAATGAATGTAAAATTTTAATAATTAATTTAAAAAACCGAAAGCCTTCTGTCTATTATGAAAGTGCTTCCAATAATGTTGAAATTTCCATTTTTTCTTTCGAAACTGAGATTCTGCCTGAGCGTACAAATTGCATAATCCCAAAAGGTTTTAATTTTGCATATAAATCTTCAATCTCTGATCGTTTCCCCGATTTTGAAATCACAAAAAACTCTCTAGATACAGTCACAATTTCAGATTTACTGTCTTTAATGATGTTCTGAATTTGTCTTTCGTCAAAAAGCAAACTGGATTCTATTTTAAACAAGGCGCTTTCCAAAAATATAGTTTCTTCATCGATGTGATAAAACGCTTTGATAACTTCAATTTGTTTTTCGATTTGGCCAACAATATTTTGTACCCACTTTTCGGTGGTATTGACAACTATAATAAATCTAGAAACATTTTCGATTTCAGATTCGGAAACATTTAAACTCAATATGTTGATGTGGCGTTTCAAGAATATGCCTGATATTCTGTTTAGCAAGCCAACGTTATTTTCTGAATATACAGAAATGGTGAACATTTTATTTTCCATAATTAGAATATTAGCTTAATCGGATATCAGAAACCGATGCTCCTGTAGGAATCATCGGAAATACGTTGTTTTCTTTTTCTACCATTACCTCTAAGAAATAAGAATCTTTTGAAGCCATCATTTCTGCAACAGCTTCATCCAAATCTTCTCTTTTAGTTACTTTCTTGGATTTAATGTAATATCCTTCTGCAATGGCTGTAAAATTAGGATTCGTCATTACAGTTGAAGCGTATCTATTATCAAAAAAGAGTTCTTGCCATTGTCGTACCATTCCTAAAAATTCATTGTTTAAAACAACTATTTTAACTGGAACCTTAGTTTGAAAAATGGTGCCCAATTCCTGAATTGTCATTTGAAAACCACCATCTCCAATAATTGCAACTACTTCTCGATCTGGCCTTCCCATTTTAGCTCCAATTGCAGCTGGCAAAGCAAATCCCATTGTTCCTAAACCTCCAGAAGTAATGTTGCTTTTTGACTTATTGAATTTAGAATACCGACAAGTAAACATTTGGTGTTGTCCCACATCCGAAACCATAATCGCATCACCATTAGAATGTTTATTAATCATTTCTATAGTTTCGCCCATTGAAATTCCACGATTATTAGTTGGGGCTAATTCTTCATTGATAACAGCTTCCAATTCAATTTTATACTTTTCTTTGAACTCGTTATGCCAAGCATCATGCGTTTTACTTTCAACCAAAGGAATCAAAGCGGTTAATGCTTCTTTTACATCGGCCAAAACGGCAACTGTTGTTTTAACGTTTTTATCTACTTCAGCAGGATCAATTTCAAAATGAATTACTTTGGCTTGTTTCGCATAAGTGGCTAAGTTTCCTGTTATACGGTCATCAAAACGCATTCCTAATGCAATCAATACATCACATTCATTGGTCAGGATATTTGGACCATAATTTCCGTGCATTCCTAACATTCCAACATTCAAAGGATGATCAGTTGGTAAGGCTGAAAGCCCCAAAATTGTCCACGCTGCAGGAATACCTGTTTTTTCTACCAATTCTTTTAATTGTTCTTCCGCTTCGCTAAGTATGATACCTTGTCCAAAAATAATGTATGGCTTTTTGGCATTATTAATTAAGTCTGCCGCTTCCTTAACTTTTTCAAGATTTAAAGTAGGCTTTGGAGTGTAACTTCTAATGCTAGTACATTTTTCATAACTAAAATCCAGTTCGTCAAACTGTGCATTTTTTGTAATATCAATCAATACTGGCCCCGGACGTCCTGATTTTGCAATAAAAAAAGCTTTTGCTATAATTTTAGGAATTTCATGCGCCTCAGTTACTTGATAATTCCATTTGGTTACCGGAGTCGATATTCCTATAATATCTGTCTCTTGAAAAGCATCTGATCCCAATAAATGTTTTCCAACTTGACCAGTAATACACACCATAGGAGTGGAATCAATTTGTGCATCTGCAATTCCTGTAACCAAATTAGTAGCACCTGGTCCTGATGTGGCAATTGCAACTCCAACTTTTCCTGTAGCTCTTGCATACCCTTGTGCTGCATGAGTTGCCCCTTGTTCGTGACGCACCAAAACATGATGCAATTGATCTTGAAATTTATATAACTCGTCGTAAACAGGCATTATAGCACCTCCAGGATACCCATAAACTAGGTCAACTCCTTCGGCTAATAAGCATCTGATTACGGCTTCTGCACCTGATATTTTCATTTTCTTATTTTATATTTTTAAACCTGAAAATCTTTGTTTTGAAGATTTACAGCTTTGTTTGTTTTCTTAAATTATTTGTCAGTAACACATCCCTCTGAAGCACTGGAGACCGAACGCATATATTTAAGTAAAACTCCTTGTTTAATTGGTGATTCTGGTCTTTTCCAATTGGCTTTGCGTTTTGAGAATTCTTCGTCAGAAATTTTCATATCAATGGTATTATTTACCGCATCAATTGTAATTACATCTCCGTTTTCAATTAAAGCGATTCCACCGCCTTCATATGCTTCTGGAGTAACGTGTCCGACGACAAAACCGTGTGAACCACCAGAGAATCTTCCATCAGTAATCAAAGCAACTGAATTTCCTAAACCAGCACCCATAATAGCAGATGTTGGTTTTAACATTTCAGACATTCCTGGACCACCTTTTGGACCACAATAACGAATAATCACTACATTTCCAGGTTTTACTTCGCCTGCTTGTATTCCTCTGATTACATCTTTTTCGCCTTCAAAAACTACTGCTGTACCTTCAAAAAACTCTCCTTCTTTACCACTAATTTTAGCGACACAACCTTCTGTTGCTAAGTTTCCGTATAGAATTTGGATATTTCCAGTCGCTTTTAATGCTTTTTGGATTTCATGAATGACTTGTTGTCCATCCTGCAAATCAGGTACTGATGCTAAATTCTCTGCTATCGTTTTTCCAGTTACTGTTAAACAATCACCGTGTAACAGACCTTCTTTTAATAAATATTTCATTACCGCAGGAACTCCGCCCACATTATGTAAATCTTCCATTAAGTATTTACCGCTTGGTTTCAAGTCAGCTAATAATGGTGTTTTATCACTAATATCCTGGAAATCTTTTAATGTAAGTTCAATGCCAACTGAGTGAGCCATTGCAATTAAATGCATTACAGCATTCGTAGAACCTCCTAAAACAGCGACCATCGTAATTGCATTTTCGAATGCTTTACGAGTCATAATGTCCCTAGGTTTAATATCTTTTTCCAATAGTATTTTGATAGCTTTACCAGCATCAACACATTCTTGTTTCTTTTCGGCACTCAAAGCAGGATTAGAAGAACTATAAGGCAAACTCATTCCTAATGCTTCAATCGCTGATGACATGGTGTTAGCTGTATACATTCCACCGCAAGCTCCAGCACCTGGACAAGCATTTTGAATTACTCCTTTGAAATCTTCAGGTGTAATTGTATTTTTGATTTTTTTGCCCAACGCTTCAAAAGCTGAAACAATATTCAAATCTTCACCTTTCCATTTTCCTGGGTGAATAGATCCTCCGTAAACCATTATAGAAGGGCGATTTACTCTTCCCATTGCCATTAAAGCACCTGGCATATTTTTATCACAACCTGGAACAGCAATCATAGCGTCGTACCACTGTGCACCCATAACCGTTTCGATAGAATCTGCAATAACATCACGAGAAACCAAAGAAAAACGCATTCCGTCATTACCATTTGAAATACCATCACTTACACCAATAGTGTTAAATATCAAACCAACTAAATCTTCTTTCCAGACACCAGTCTTAACATCTTTGGCCAAGTCGTTTAAGTGCATATTGCAAGGATTTCCGTCGTAACCCATGCTCACAATTCCTACCTGCGCTTTTTTTAGATCCTCTTCTGTCAAACCAATTCCGTAGAACATAGCTTGAGAAGCTGGTTGTGTTTCGTCTTGCGTGATTATTTTGCTGTATTTATTTAATTCCATTGTATGTTAATTTGTGTATTTAAATTTTATCTAAAAAAAAACCTCCCAAAATTTTGGGAGGTTTTATATCTGTTTGCACATTTATATTTATACCAATCCCTTTTCATCTGTGATAATCACAATGACACTTAGAACTACAAGGACGTTGGTAATGCGTTTCATTTTTTATTTTTTAACACCGCAAAAGTATTAAAAACAAATTCAATAAAAAAACATTTTCACAACAATCCAATCATTTTTAGTGATATAATGCAATATTTTATGATTTATATTGTCTAAACGATAGTTGATTGCCCAATTTGAACATTATCATTTTTAAAATACAAATCATCTTTACTTAATATTACATTTGAAATAAAATCGCCGACATCGTTTGTCCCAAATCTTGAACCCGGGTTTAAATCAATAGTAACCACTTTATATTCAATCGCTTTCTCTACAGCTTCGTATACTTTCTTAGCTTCTTTTTCTAACCCAAAATGCTCCAACAACATAGCTGCCGATAAAATAGAAGCAATAGGATTAGCTATATTTTTCCCTTTTGCCTGTGGATACGACCCATGAATAGGTTCAAACAGTGCATTATGATCTCCAATTGATGCCGATGCCATTAATCCGATTGATCCCATTATAGCACAAGCTTCGTCTGACAAAATATCTCCAAATAAATTCTCGGTTAAAATGACATCATATTGTTTGGGATCTGTGATTATTTGCATCGCTACATTGTCAATGTATTGACATTCTAATTTCACATCTGGATATTGAAGCGCAATGTTTTTTACCAATTTTCTCCACAATCTGGAAGTCTCCAGTACATTAGCTTTATCCACCAATGTTACTTTTTTTCTTCTATTTTGAGCTGCTTTGAAAGCTTGATGTGTAATGCGATTGATTTCGTTTTCAGAATATTCACAAATATCAGATGCAAAAGTACCTTCTTCGTTTATTACCTTTTCACCATAATAAGATCCTCCCGTTAATTCTCTAAAAATTACAAAATCAACATTTTCGATTACCTCTTTTTTAATTGGAGAAGCATCCAACAAATTTTTGAAAGGCTTTATAGGTCTTATATTAGCATAAAGCCCTAATTCCTTTCTAAGTTTTAGTAATCCTTGCTCTGGTCGAATTTTGGATTCTGGATTATTATCGTATTTTGGATTTCCAATAGCACCAAACAAAACAGCATCTGTATTCAAACAAAGATTTAATGTTTGCTCTGGTAATGGATTTCTAGTTTTTTCTATGGCAGTTGCTCCTATCAAAGCATCCTCAAAAATAAACTCATGATCATAGGCAACACTAATAGCATACAATGCTTTTTTAGCCTGCAAAATAACCTCAGGTCCAATTCCATCTCCTGCAAGTACAGCTATTTTTAAGTTCATAATTATTTATTTTTTTAAAAGAATTTTCTCTATTAATAGTTATTGATATATATCTTACTGGCTTCAATAATTTGATGAATATCATGATCCAAAACTTCTTTCTTGACATCAGCAAATTTTAAAAACTCAACATAAACAATATCCAATTGTACTTTTGTCAGTTCGTAACCCACTTTTTTAGCTCTGTATGCCAAAGCTGCTCTACCGCTTCTTGCGGTAAGAATAATAGACGACTCATTGACACCAACATCTAAGGGATCCATGATTTCATAAGTAGCTCTATTTTTTATCACTCCATCTTGATGGATTCCAGAACTGTGCGCAAAGGCATTGGCACCTACAATCGCTTTATTTGGCTGAACAATCATTCCCATACTTTCAGAAACCAATCGGCTCATTTCGTTCAATTGTTTACTGTCGATATCCGTGTATAAATTCAGGTAAGGATGTTGTTTGAAAATCATAACTACTTCTTCAAGCGCTGTATTTCCTGCTCTCTCCCCTATCCCATTAATTGTACATTCTATTTGGCGAGCTCCATTTACCGCACCGGCAATTGAATTGGCAGTTGCCATTCCTAAATCATTATGACAATGACAAGAAATGATTACATTTTCGATTCCTTTTACGTTTTCTTTTAAGTATTTTATTTTTGCACCGTATTCTTCCGGCAAACAATATCCCGTAGTATCTGGTATATTAAGAACTGTAGCTCCTGATTTGATTACTTCCTCGCAAACTTTTGCCAAAAAAGCATTTTCAGTTCTGCCGGCATCTTCTGCATAAAACTCTACGTCTTCAACGTACTTCTTTGCATGGGCAACGGCATGTTTGGCTCTTGCTATTACATCTTCACGAGTGGTTTGCAATTTGTGAATAATATGCGAATCAGAAGTTCCGATTCCTGTATGTATTCTGGGTCTAACAGCATGTTTTAAAGCAGCTGCCGCCACATCAATATCATTTTCTACAGCCCTTGTAAGACCACAAACAGTAGCATTTTTAACAATTTTACAAATTTCGGAAACAGATAAAAAATCACCTGGACTAGATACAGGAAATCCAGCTTCAATAATATCTACACCCATTTCGTCAAGGCGATTGGCTATAACGAGTTTTTGGTTGGTGTCTAATTTACATCCTGGGACCTGTTCTCCGTCTCTTAAAGTGGTATCAAAAATTTGGACTTTCTCTCTATTCATTTTAATATATTTAATGTAATTTCACATCTTAAAACAAAAATAGTTTTCATTTATCTTAAAACTAAACCTGTTTTAAGTAAATATACTACTTATAAAGCAAAAAATAAACACATAACAATCTATAAATCAAAAGATTAAATACTTTTATAATACAATGGCTAACCATCAAAAAGATTTTTTATTTGTATTAATAAAATCCCTTTCCAAATCTGAAAAAAGACAATTTAAGATATTTGCCAGCAGATTGGAAACAAGTTCTAATACCAAGTTTATCGAATTATTTAATATTTTGGATAAATCAGAAGTATATGATGAAAAACTAATATTGAAGAACGGCTTGATAAAAAAAGTCCAATTATCAAATCTAAAATCGTATTTGTACAAACAAATTTTGGTGAGTATTCGTTTGAATATTCCCAGTCAGAACATTCGTTATCAACTGAGAGAACAAATTGATTTTGCTGCAATTCTTTATAACAAAGGGCTTTACAAGCAAAGTTTGAAAATATTGGATAAGACCAAACAACAAGCCATCGAAAATGATGAAAAATATATGGCTTTTGAAATTGTTGAATTTGAAAAACTAATCGAATCACAATACATCACCAGAAGTATCCAAGGTCGTGCCGATGAATTGGTTATTCAGGCCAAAGAATTGAATTATCGTAATACCATTTCGAGTAAATTATCCAATTTGTCACTTCAGCTTTATGGTATAATGCTAAAAACGGGTTTTGTGAAAAGTGACGAAGAATACAAGTACATTGATGATTATTTTGTAAAACACATTGCGCATTTTGACCAATCCAAATTTGGTTTTCGTGAAAAATATTGGTTTTATAATGCCAATTTATGGCGAAGTTTCTTGGTTCAGGACTTTCTTTCCTGCTATAAATATGCCTATAAATGGGTAACCTTATTTTATGACAATAAAAATATGATTTTTTTAAATCCTGTTTTCTTTCTAAAAGGTAATCATTATTTATTAGAGTCATTATTTATGCTCAAATACAAATCAAATTTTAAAAAGTATTTGGAGTTGCTCGAAGAAACAATTAACGATCCCCGTTTTCCGATAAATGATAATATTGCTTCATTGTCCTTTCTTTATTTGTACAACAATAAATTGAACTATCATATACTAGAAGGTACTTTTGCAGAAAGTGAATACCTAATTCCCGAGATTTTAAATAAAATAAAAGTTCACAATGAACACTTGGATGAGCACCACGAAATGATGTTCTATTACAAAATTGCCTGTATTTATTTTGGGAACGAAAAATATCAGGAATGCATCGTTTATTTAGAAAAAATCATAAACAATAGAAATCTTACCATGCGGGAAGATTTAATGTGTTTTGCAAGACTTTTGTGCTTGATTGCACACTATGAGTTGGGTCAGGATTATTATCTGGAAAACCAACTTAAAAATACCTATAAATTTTTGCTCAAAATGAATGATTTGCATGAAGTGCAAAAAGAGATTATCCGTTTCCTTAAGAACTTAAGCACTTTGTACCCAAGTGACATCAAAAAAGAATTCATTAAGATGAGAGAACGCTTTATCGAATTAGAGAAAAACACTTATGAAAAAAGAGCTTTCCTATATCTTGACATTATTTCTTGGCTCGAAAGTAAAATCGAGAATCGAAAAATAAGTGCTATTATAAAAGAAAAAGCCAAGTTGAATAATAGATAATTTCTATTTAATTTATTATCCAATAAGAAAGGCTGCTTGAAGATATCAGGCAGCCTTTCAAAAAATAACTAACTAAATATTATTGCTTGATCAATTTTATGGTGAAATTAGATCCATTTGCATCTTTTGCCGTAACAAAATAGATTCCTTTTCTTAGTTCGCTCACATCAATAGCACTATTTGATTCTAATGGTTTTGTTTGCTGTTTTACAATTCTACCATTTAAATCATAAATATAAAGGTTCGAAACTACAGTATTTATTTTAAATGAATCTAATACAGGATTTGGATAAAAGGTGATTTTATTTCCTCCAATAATTGGAGTATCCAAGCCTAAATTTCCGCAAGATTCTTCAACTACTGTTCCTGTAGACATATTGTAACACGTATTTTTGTTTACCCCAGTGATATCAGCTGTTTGTGGAGCACCCGTACCGCTATCAAAAAGTAAATTTGTACTGGCTACATTATTAAAAGTATAACTATAATAACCACTAGAATCAGGTCCCGTCATTGCTTTTCCAGGCCAAGAAGAATCCGCTAGATTAGCTGAAGGTACTGCACCCCAGTGATGCACATTGATTGGTTTTGCCCAAGAAGAAGGCGGCAAGAAACGCACAGTAATATTTCCAACAGCTAAAAAAGTATAAGTTTGTGAAACAACACCAGAAAACAATCCATCAACATCCTTTGCGATTGCTTTTATCGTTGTATTTGCCGACACATTTATTGGAGCAGAATAAACACTAGAACTTGCCGTTGGCGTTGTTCCATCTGTAGTATAATACATAATAGATCCTGCTTTATCATCAGTAGCGGCAATTGTAACTGATTGAGTTGTTCCTGCTACAAACGAACCTCCTACTGGAGAAATGGCTACTGTTGGAGCTACATTTATCGCTACTTTTGACCATACTTTATACCCCGTTCCTGATGCATTTTCAATCCAACCAGTTCCTGTAGGTAATGTAGTAGTGTTTCCTAACCTTATTGCAACTTTACCATCAATTATTGCTAGATACTCGTTTGTAGTAGCTGTTTGAATACTTAATGTACTCAAAGCATTTATTGCATTTGCTTTTCTAACAGCCATTAAAACATTTATGTCATTTTCATGGGAAGTATACGTTCTTGTCACACCATCTTTGCTATAAGTTCCTCCATAATAATGAGAAAAAAACACACATGGAATACCAGGATGCGTCAAAATATACGCATATCCTTTCATTACATTGGCTTCTGCAATCCATTCGTTTTTAACAAAAGTATCATGATTATCAATGAATGTTACTGCTAGGTCTCCGTATCCCGTTTGACTAGATAAACCTGGAGTTCCTGCAAGTTTTGAATAATTACCTAAAAGCGCACTACTCAAATTATAATACAATGGAAAATCAAAAGCTGTCGATTTTTTACTGGTTCCATCAACCCAAGCCTTTACACTTGTAGCATTTCCGTCCCAGTATTCTCCAACGGAACCATAAGGAGCTGAATCAGTATTGTAAGTTCCCACATAACTAGCAGAAAACCCTTTTACCATATCCCATCTCCAGCTATCAAAACCTAAACCTTTAAGTCTATTCAAATATTCTTTAACTCCACTTTGAACCTGAGCATCACGATGATCCAAATCTCTTGCTCCACCAAAATCATCTCCTGTATCTGCTGTACCACAAGGTCTTACTCCTGTAATCACACCAGAATTAGCCTCATCTGTACTTGTTATCGATTTACAATCCCATGTTGGGTTTGTAAAATCTGTCCAATTTGTAGATCCTCCTCTATGATTTACAACAACATCTGCCATTGCATGAATTTTAGGACTACTAGCATTCAGGTTGGTTAACAAAGTAGTCAATTGACTTTCTGTTCCATAAACCGTTTGAGAAAAATTATACAATTCCGTTGGAATATACCCCACACCTCCTGAAGATTTACTCGGTGGTGGCATCCAAAGTACTGTAATACCAGCAGTCGCAAAACTACTAGCTCTATTGTTAAGAAAATTATACAATCCGCCTTCTGCTGTTACTGATGACTGATTATGAACATCCCAACTGAATGCCTGCATCATAATATCGTCTTTGAAGGTTTGAGCAGTAGCTCCAAGAACTGAAAACAAAAATAAGCACACTAAAAATGCCTTTCTAAAAAATATTTTTTTATTCATAATTTGGGGATTTAATTACTAAAAGTTTTGAATTAAATACTTACTGCATTGTACAAAACCTTAATTTTAATATATTTTAATTGCTATATATTATCTTTAATCAGCTAATATTATACTATTTTAAACAAATTCAATGCCAATTAAAAAAAACCAACTACGACAACGTGATAGTATGAATAACTTTTTTGGTTTTAACATATAATTAAATAATTCGTGAAGTGATGAAGATCAAATAAAGTTTGATGAAAAACTCAACAAAAAAAGGCAATCAAATTGATCGCCTTTTTTGCTGAAAATATTTTAGAATCAATAAACATCAATCTTCATTTTCTTCTTTTTGTTGGTTTTTATTCTTCAATTCTTTATCAATGTATTCCCTAATTTTACCTTCATTATATTCACCCCCTTCTTCACTGCCATTTTTATGGCATTTTACACAGTTAGTAAAGTTCGTTATCCCTTCTTCCGAATGCTCTTCCCTAATATTGTTTATAGTATGTTCATGACATCCAAAACAACTATATTCCTTAAAATTATTGGTTGTATGACATACTTTACAATCAGTATTGTGATTTTCATCTAGTTGAAAAGACAAGTCATGGTTAAAAGTAGAAGGCTTCCATTTATTAAATCCATGACAAGAAGCACAATTACCAGTAATGCTACTATGAAAATTATCCTTTGGAATTTTATGACAGGAAATACATTTGTCTTTTGCTGTTTTTTCAATCAAATCATGGTTAAACTCCATTTTTGATTTCCAACCGATAGTGGAATGACAACCTATACATGAATTGGAAACACTATTATGAAGTTCGTCTTTGGGTTGAGAATGACAACTTACACATTTATTTCTATATATCTCGGGCAATAATGAATGTTCGAATTTAATCGAAGATTTTATCATTTTTAAACCTTTGTGATCTGAGTGACAGGATATACAAGATTCGTTTTCAAGGTTCTTATGAAATAAAATTTTAGAGTTCTCATTAATAACCTTTCTTTTTCTATCTTTTTTCAAACCAATATCCGAAGGTTTATGACAAGAGATACATTTTTCGTTTGGTGTACCCGAAAATACTTTATGGCAAGTAAAACAATTATTTTCTAAATCAGAGTGCGCTTGATATAAATCACCAGGTGACAACATTTCGTGAGGAAACTTAACCACAAAAACCATGATTATCAATGTTATAACTATAAAAACAGATCTATTTTTCATCAGTAAAAAAGAATTACAGAAACGATATGGATCAAGGATAGTAAGCCCAAAAAATATGTTATTGGCATATGTGTTTTTCTCCATTTTTTCATACTCTCCACTGCAGTTGCATCCCAAAAAATAGCTTTAGAAATTTCATCTTCTGTCATTCCTGAATTTTCAAATGATGATTTTCTTTCCTTCATTGTTTTATTGGCTTGGGCCAAAAGATATTTACCTACCAAACCACTAGAGACGTTAATCAATAGCATCAATATTGCTAACCAAGGTAAAACAGAATGAATATGAATTCCGGCATGAACCAAAATCATTACTGAGCCAGAAATGGCGAGATATTCATGAAAATCCAATAATCTTTTTGGAGTACTAAAATGTATCATCTTTCTTTTCTTCAATGAATACAAGAATGAAATCAAAATGGTGAAAGTTCCTAAATAGCCTAAATATCTGCCAATAAAAGCAACATTAAAATAGTGAAGAATAACATCAATTAAAATTGCACTAAAAATCATGGCAGAAAACCAAGTTATAAAAGGTATTATATCCTTTGAAATGACACTGTTTTTCATAATAAATTTTTTAACTAAAAAACCCAAAATCGATATTACAACGCTAACATCAAATTTTGGGTCTCTATCATTATTTTAAAAATTAAATCAGTCGTTATCTTCTCTACTTTCCTCTGTAGTTGCATTTTTTTCAGCTCCTCCACTATTCAAAGCAGAAGCATTAGCTCTAATTTCGGTATGACGAATTTCACCTCCAGAAGTTCCAACTTCTTTTGCTATAAAAACTCCAATGATAGCAACAATAAGTGCTGCATATGAAGCATATTTTGTTTTGGCATTTTTTTTGTAATTCAAGAACAACCCAACTAGAGAGATAGCGCCTAATAGATATAACACCAAAGCAAGTTTTTCGGCCAATTCTTCGTGTTCATGAATAATTTGTTTTCCAATATTTGGCATATCTTCTACCATTTCCTCTGCTCCTTCTCCAGTTCCCATGCTAAAAGCTGCAAAAATTGCCGAAACTAAAAATAAAATATAAGCCGTATTCTTGACTGAAATATTTTTTAGAATCATCCCTACAATTAAAATTCCCAAACCAAGAATAGTTCCAATAATTGGAAAATGGTTTACTATCAAGTGTAAATGTGCATCATTCATAATATTAATATTTAAAGTTTTTATTTAGTTAAAATTACAATAGTTATTTGCCTTTCGTGTTACATTATTCAAGCTTATATCAACCTGCCAAAGAGACTCCTATCAAGGTTCCAATTCCATAAGTAATTGCTGCTGCAGCCAAACCAAATGCTACTTGCCTAAAACCTGAAAATAAAATACTTTTTCCTGTCAACAATGTGATGGCTGCACCAATTCCAAAAAGACCAACAACACTGCTGGCAATACTTAACAATATGGCATTTTTTCCATCCAAAATCATAAAAGGATATAACGGAATAATTGCACCAATAGCAAACAAAATAAAAGATGCAATTGCGGCTTCCCATGCAGATCCTCCTAATTCTTCTTTGTCAATTCCTAATTCTTCGGTGATAATTGCATCAATGGCAGTTTGGGGGGTTTCGAATGCCTTATCGGCTAGTTTTTGAGCTTCTTCGACATTCATTCCTTTTGCCTGATACAACAATACCAATTCCTTTTTTTCTTCTTCTGGCGAAGCTTCCAGTTCTTCTGTTTCCAGTTCTATCTGACGCTGATTTAATTCTCTTGAACTTTGAACAGACAACCATTCTCCCAAAGCCATCGAAATTGCTCCTGCCAATAATCCTGCAATACCGGTTAATAAAATTGTATTATTAGAAACCGCAGCGCCAGCAACTCCCATCACCAAACTCATATTGGAAACCAATCCGTCATTGGATCCTAAAACGGCCGCCCTCAAGGCATTTCCTCCAACAGATTTATGTCGACTTTCAAATTTGGACAATAAGCCTCCCGAAACATTCAGAGCCGAATTGTTGTTTACAGCTTCAATGATATTAAGATGATTGTGCTCAAAACCAGTTAGTTTCTCCCCTTTTTCGATTTTATTTTTTAATGTATTGACAGCAAATTGCTTTTCAATATTTGATAAACTACTGATAATCGAACTATATCCGAACAATTTACCCAATTTCAATTGAAACTTTGCTTTGGAAGACGGCAAAGGCATTTTGCAATTTTTATCAAAAGTCAAAATTTTATTTAGCATGTGTTTGGCATGTCCTTTTTCAATTTCAGCAAGACTTTGTAATACTTTGGTCAAATTTTCATCTTCCTGAATCGCAGCAATACTTTCATACAAAAATGCAGTATCGACTTCTATTTGTAATTGTTGTTTAATTTTCTTTACATCCATTGTTTACGCTTTTATAAAATCAAGAGAGATAGCTGATTTTTAATTGCATAAAGATAATTCAATACTATTAATTCAAAAAATAGTAACCATTAATATTGGCTTAATTATTCATTTTCAAATAATAGTAAAATCATCCCAATCAGATGTTTATTCATGTGTCTAAAATTTCAAAAATACAGTTGTCCCCTTGTTTACTTCACTTTCAATTTCAAATTCAATGTTTAATAATTGTGAAATTCTTTCAACAATGGAGAGCCCCAAACCTGAACCTTTAATTTCAGGATGATTCGTAGGATTTGATCTAAAGAAAGGGTTGATAATCTTATTTAGATCTGCTGCCAATATCCCAATTCCATTATCTGATATGGTACAGATTGTTTTTGAACCGGTTTTTGAGAGGTTAATCACAATTTGCCCTTCTTCATTCGTATATTTTATAGCATTCGAAATAATATTTCCAAGTACAATAGAAACCAAATAATTATCCGTCTTTATATAAAAATCATTAGGAAAAGAACATACAACTTCAATTTTTTTGGCATTTGTTTTGCCTGAATACAGAGTCAATATGTCTAAGATTAAAGCATTCAAGTATACTTTTTCGATCTTAAGACTTTGCTTTTGATTTTCAAATCGAGCCAATAATAGCAGTTGATCTACCAAATTATTCAATCGATTCACTTCAGAAATACTGAAATTAATTTTCTCTTCATATTCGGCTTGATTTCTTGGTTTACGAATCAATACTTCCAGAGTTCCTTTTAAAACGGTAAGAGGTGTTCTTAATTCATGTGAAGCATCCGATGTGAATTGTTTTTCCCTTTCGACAGCATTCTCAATTCGATCCAATAAATCATTAATTGTTTTAGAAAGCACATACAATTCGTCTCGGTTTTGAGGTAAATCGATGCGATCTTTCAAATTATCTTTAGTGATTCTACTGGAAGTTTTGGTAATCATAGTCACCGGTTTTATGCTCCGACCTGCAATTAATCTTGCAATAAAGAACAAAAGGATAAGAATAAGGGGAAATGCAACAAAAAGAGTGTTTCTAAGGTTTGTCAAAATTAATGTGGCTTCATCCAGCGACATTGCCACAAAAAGATAACCTACTTTTTTTTCTTTATTGTAAAGTGGAATTTGAATTTGTCGAATTGGCCTATTGTTCAAAAAGCTGTCTACAAATTGATTGTCTTTATTTGATTGGTATAATTGAAGTTGTAGTCCCTTAAGATTGGGAGACTTATCAATTAATTTACCATTATTATCAAAAAACTGGACAAAAACGGGGTTTACATTGACGGAATTATTGTCATGGGCTTTCCATTGATCGACCTGAATTAGATAGGCGTTATTAGTATCAATTTCAATCTGTTCCAAATATTCACTTGATTCTTCGAGAATATCATCATTGATGTGTTTATTTATACTATAAGATGTGATTTTATAGATAACAAAAAACACTACCGAAATTAAAATGGCAGTACTAATGATATAATTTAATGCGATTCTATTCTTGTAGGATAATGAAAACATCTAATTAATTTAAATCATTTGCAATATACCCAACACCCCTGATGGTTTTTATAAGATCTTCTTCTTTATTTAAATTGAGTTTTTTTCGAATAGCATTCATAAAAACATCAATTACTCCAGTATCATATTCAAAGTGAATATCCCAAACATCATTGATAATTTGCACCCTGGTACAAACTTTTCCTTTATTTTTTATCAGGTAAAGAACCAATTCATATTCTCTCTGAGTCAAAAAAGCTTCTTGATTATTGGCAAAAATTTGATGCTTGGACTGAATTATTTTTATATTTCCCAATGTAAGTATATCGTCCAGATTTTCGTTTCTAAAATGAATTTTGATACGTTCCAGCAACTCATCAAAGCTAAAGGGTTTTTTGATATAATCATTGGCACCCGCTTTCAACCCCTCAATGGTTTCCTGAATGGTATCTTTGGCTGTTAAAAACAAAATTGGTGTCTTTGAATTTTCAATACGAATAGCTTTGCAAACATCGATTCCCTGCATTTTTGGCATTATCCAATCGAGCAAAATAATATCTACTTTTTGATGCAAGGCAATTTCTAGCCCCGATTTTCCATCATTGGCAACCAAGACTTCATAGCCTTCTTCTTCTAAACCTTGTTTAAGAAAATTGGCAATTCCTATCTCATCTTCAACAATTAAAATTTTCATTTTTTTTTACTGTAAAACAAATTTAAAACCAATTGTAGCAATATTTGCATATAAGCCATCACTTCTAAGGTAATGATTGAATCTGAAATCTATATTTTTCAATCCAAATGAAAACACTTGAGCGGTTGTAAACAAATCGGTGTAAGATACGCCAAAACCATATTGATTAGCATAAAAAGTAGACAAATCATAATCGGAAGTATAATACTTCTCTGTCGATAAATGCGTTTGATAAGGAGCAAAATACTTGGATTGCGTTTGCGAATAATAACGATACATAGGATAAGCCGTAAATTTTTCAGAAATTTTTATAGGAATTTCAATATTGAAAGTATTTGCTTTTAAGTTCCAATCATCTGTATAATATCGATAATACGTTCTTACTATAAATCGTTCATTTATATAATAATTAAATCGGGCACCAATAGGTATTTTAAAACGATTATCGGGTAATCGTTCAATATCATCTGCCAGTTCATAAACACCCGTATTACTTGGGCTGGTATACTCATTTATATATTGTGGCTGACCAATATAATAGTGTTGGTTATCAGCAAAATAAGTTCTGTGATAAGGCGTAGATAGCAATCCTTGCTGCTGCAATAAATCGAAAAATACTGAAAACTGGAATTTTTTGGATACCACTTGAGAAAAAGCAAAAGAAACGGAATAAGAGTTTCTATTAACCGAAGTTATTGTCTCAAATTTAGAAGGCAAATACCCTTTAGAAGGTTGACCATTTTGATCTAAAATTGTAACACCATTCAAATATCCTTGATTTTGAAAATTGGAACCATACAATGCGTACTGTTCCAATTCTGTTGGATAAATTGGTCTCCATTGGTCAATATAAGCATTGGCTTTTACACTAACCTCTGTATCTTTATTATTGAAAAGCTTTGAAACTCCGCCACCAAAACCAAATGAAGTATAATCAAACTCATTTGAAAAAGAAACATCAGCATTCCAAATAAAATTCCTATCATCACTATTATGTGTGTAATTTGCTATTACTGCCAATAACTCATCATTTCCAGAAGCTCCTGATGAAGCTTGCCATGGAGTTGGGTTTCCATTACCCATAGCAGCAACTTTTCTATCGTCATCCCCACCTCCTCCGCCAGAAGCACCGGTAGAAGTAGAATTAAAAGGGTTAATATTACTGGATGATGCAGACGTATAGGCCGATAAACCGAGGTCTACGGTAAGTACATCATCATCATTCAACGGCATTGAAACAACAATATTAGAAGCAAAATCAGTCAATTGTTCAGATCCAATTCCTCCAGAAACAGCAGAATGTGTTCCGTCTTGATTGTAATAACTGGCCATAAAATCAACTTCAGCACTTTCTAAAACTCGCTTTTTAAACACAACAGTAGTATCTTTCTCTTGACTATAAGAAAGAGAACTTACGAATATAAAAAGAAATACAATTTTGTAAATTTTCATTTTGAATAAATTATTTTGTTAAGAAACTGAGTTTCTAAGTTCAAGTAAATATTTTGCTTTTTTAGTTATCTCCAAAAATCTTAGTAACTAAGAATCTTAGTAACACAGCAACTAACAAACTAGTTACAACCGCAGCCTCCTCCAGATTTTCCTCCATTGGCTCCGGCGGCAGCTTCTCTATATACCTGAAAAGTTGTTTCGTAACGTTCGGTAGTTTTTGAAGCCAGTTTCATTTCTGGATCATTAATATTTACTTTTTCATACTCTTTTACTGAATTACACGATTGTAAGGCAATAATAACCAGCAACAATAGTAGTTTTTTCATACTTTTCTTTTTATTAATTGTATTTTTCTATGTCTATTCCTTTTGAAGAATACACTTTACCTTTTTCATCAACTATTATACACTGAATTCCCTTCAGTTGATTCACCAAATCCAATCCAACCTCGACACCAAGTACAAAAATACCTGTAGCCAAGGCGTCCGCAATTTCTGTTTTTTGGGCAAAAACAGATACGCTTACTATTCCCATTGCTGGATAGCCCGTTCTGGGATCAATGATATGGGAATATCTTTTTCCATCAAAAATCACAAATTTCTCATAACTTCCCGATGTTTCAACAGCACTATTCTCTAATGGGAAAGTGGCGAAAATATTTTTTTTGTTCAAAGGATTTACTATTCCTACTGTCCACGGTTTTCCATTGGGTTGCGTTCCCCATGCAAAAATATCTCCAGAAACGTTTACCAATCCAGAATTGCAACCCTTTGACAACAATAAAACATGAATTTTATCGGCAATATAACCTTGACCTATTCCGCCAAGACCTAGTTTCATTCCTTGCATTTTCAAGAAAATAGTATGTTCTTTTGGATCTAAAATAATATTTTTGTAACCAATTTTTTCTACCGATTTTTTTATGGCTTCTGGAGTTGGCATTTCTTTCATAGAACCATCAAACTTCCAGATCTTGTCCATTGAAGCATAGGATATATCGAAAGCACCTTCCGTAATTTCAGAAATTTTAATAGATCGTTCTACCAATTCAAATACTTCAGTTGGCACTTTTACCGGTTTTAAACCTGCATTTTGATTAACTTGAGATATAGGTGTTGTTGGAATCCAATCTGAAATTTCATTTTCAATTCTTCTCACTTCTCCAATAGCCATATTAATATAAATATTGGCCTCGACTGTATCTTTGGCTACAACAGTCATTTCAAAAGGACTTCCCAACATCGATAATTTTCGCTTATGGATTATCTGTGCAAAGGATGAGAATGCAACGAATATAAAACAGATGGATATTATTTTTTTCATTATTTTTCGAAAGAATGAATGAGTTGAATATATTCGGCAGCAGAAACATTTTTGAACCCTGTGACTCCAATTATCTTACCTTTTTTATCTAAAAGCAAGACTAATGGAAAACTACCATTCTTATTGTATTTTTCGGCCAATTTATTATTTCTTTCTGTCATTTCTGGAGAAAGTTGATTGGCTTTTTTCTTTGGAAAATCGGCTTTATAAATAACCCAACTTTTATCCGCTTCTGCTTGAAATTCTGATGATTGCCAAACTACCTTATCTAATTTTATACAAGGCCCACACCAATCTGAGCCTGAAAACACCAATAATATGTTTTTATTTTCTTTTTCGGCTTTTGCTTTTACCTCTTCAAAGTTGGTATTCCAATTTTGGGAATATCCAAAGGAAGTAGTTATTAAAAAAAGGAAGTAGAGTAAATATTTCATAGGTTAAATTTTTATACTAAGAAAAAACTCTTAGTGTTGTTCCCGACAATGATGTTGAATACACTTTTAAATTGGAATTTGCAGGCCCTTGAGTTACTAAACCTTTATCTGAAAATTGCGAATTATGATTTGGACATATAAAGTTATTTCCTGATGAACTGTATTTTACATTGGTTCCTTCATGTGGGCAAGATGCCGAAACAGCCAAGAATTCTCCAGTCAATGTTTTGGCTACTACAATACCTTTAGTGACTAAATAACCTCCATTTGTTGCTAATGCCCCTGTACTGACATCCAAATTGAAATCAACTCCTGTCGGTGGCGTTACAACAGGTGTTGAACCTCCAGAATCAGAAGATCCATCACTGCTACAGCTAGTTACTACTCCAGCAATACAGGCAGGAATAAATACTGCCGCCGCACCAAAACCTACTTTTGAGAAAAATTCTTTTCTATTCATACATTAATTTTTTTCTAAAAAGACAATTAATATTCTACAAATTTAACTCAAAAAAAACCGTTTAATTGCATGCCAAAAAGGTCTTAAGTCAAATTTAAGAATCGAATCTTAAAAATGATTCTACTATTTTTGACAAAAAAACAGTCTAAAGTTTTTTTTAAAAACCTAAGACTGTTTATGAATTATTTAAAAAGAATATTGACAATTACAGCTTATTATACACTGTATTAAAGTAACTCGTTTTTGTGTATGTTTTAGGACTTCCATTTACATAGGATTGTAACTGAGGTGTAATCATATTCATTCCGACTCCATCTCCTGCCCATGCCCAACCAATTACAGTCCAGCCTTTGCTTTTTGCATAGTCAACAATTCCTGACCAATCGGCACCAGAACCGCCAATACTGCCGAACTCGCCCAAAATACAAGCTCTTCCCGATGAAGCTAAATCATCTATATCTGATGTGTTCATATATCGCCCTTTCGCTTGGTTATAAGCTCCTGGATAAATATGTGCTGAAAGAATAATTTTGGTGTCCGTTATTTTGGTTTGTCCAGAAGTACATCCTTTTACTGCACAAGCTGCCGTGGCTGTTTCTTGTCCCCACCCTGGAATATCAATAATAATACTGCCACTATATACTGTACGAACTTGAGCAATTGCCGCATTATAAGCAGATGCATAAGCAGATGGCGTTATATTATGGCTACCCCATTCATTCATCAAATTAACGATAAAACCTCCGCCAAGTGTATTGTAGTTGTTTTTCCACCAAGTTCCTGCGGCCAATAATTCTGAAGCGCTGTCGGAACCCAAAACAGATGATTTATGATACGTTACAATAACTTGAAAACCATTTAATTTTGCCTCGGAAATCCAACGTTTGGCATTTGTTTCTTGTCCTGGTTCAACTTCAATACGCACCGATTTAATCTTTGTATTTTGTTTCATCAAAGTCCATCCCAAATCACAATTTCCACTATTATAATAAGAAGGCTGTAAGTTCACACCATTCCCAATATCTCCAGCAGTAGAAGCTGTTTTTGATGTTAAACCTTTAGTAGCCGTTGAAACTTCTGTTGCAGCTACCGCTCCTTCATTAGTATCCGATTTTTCACAACTTGTCATAAATAATAATCCAATTAACAATAAAAACGCAATGATTACTTTTCCCTTTTTTAAATTTAAATTCATTTTTTTCATAATGCTATAGATTGTTTTTTTTTAATTTCCTGAATATCAAGAAACTTTCATTGCAAATTTTAATATTATATAAGAAAAATTATAATAATAAATCCTCAATATGCAATACTATTTTATACTTATATGAATAAACCTAATGATTATGTTTTTTTATGGTTAAAATTTTACACTTTATATTTTTTTAGCACTGATTAATTAACAATATAATGAAAAAAAACTGTAATCTTTAAATTCAATAGAAAGCCAAAATAACAACATACAATGTAGACCCTAAGTCAAATTTAAGATTCAAATCGTTGTTACATAAACATTAATTTAGATTCAATTTTCGTATTTTTGCCAAAAAATAACACTTTATGAATTTTTTAAGGAAGTTTTCCCCCTTTTATAATCTTGCTCTTTTCTACATCTTGGTGAGTTTTGTTTTGAGAATCGTTTTGGTATTTCACCCTATAACTCAAACTTCTTTTGTCTTTATAGATAGCTTAAAAATATTTACAATAGGTTTGATTTCAGATTTATTTGTATTTATAATCGCAACTAGTTTTTTATGGTTGTATCTTATTTTTATATCCAATTCAAAATACTACAAACCCTACGGGTATATCATTTTTGGCTTTTTGGTGGCATTATTGCTTTATATTGCCTCTGGCAAAACAATTCTGAATGAATACGGTGGTGCTTTACCAAAAATCGGTTTGATTTTTGTTGGTATCAAAACATTATTGTTTGGATTGCTACTTTTTTTGCCAAAATACAGAAGCCAGATCAGATTTTGGTTGTTCACTTTTGTTATATTTTTATACGTTGTCCTTATACTTCAAAACGGAATTAGCGAATATTTCTTTTGGAATGAATTTGGTGTTAAATACAATTTTATAGCCGTAAATTATTTGGTTTACACCAATGAAGTTATCGGAAATATAATGGAATCTTACCCTGTAATTCCTTTGTTTTCCGGTTTGTTTCTAATTGCTGGAACTGTGACTTATTTTATGGTTAAAAGAACCAGAAATTATATTGATGCCATTCCAACTTTTATAGATAAATTAAAAATATCCGGAATTTATCTGACATTATTTGGCCTTTCTTTATTGGCAATACCATATTTAGCCAAAAAAGAAAACTCCCAAAATGTTTTTGCCAACGAGCTGCAAGCCAACGGGATGTATCGTTTCTATTTAGCCTTTGTAAATAGCGAATTGGATTATTTCAAGTTTTATAAAACCCTTCCCGAAAAGGATGTTTTTGCTATATTAGGAAAACAGATTCCTTCTATTAAGGGTATTTCAACTTTAAGAGACATTAAAAGCGATACTGCCGAAACTCCTAAAAATGTAGTTTTAATTACTATAGAAAGTTACAGCGCCGATTTTATGAAAACGTATGGAAATGAACAAAACATCACTCCTTTCTTAGACAGTCTGGCCCAGAAAAGTTTATTGTTTACCAATTTATATGCCGTCGGAAATAGAACCGTTCGTGGTCTTGAAGCCGTAACTTTGTGCTTTCCACCTACTGCCGGAGAAAGTGTTGTAAAACGTAAAGACAATAAAGACAAATTTTCTACTGGAGCTCTTTTTGAACAAAGAGGATACGATGTAAAATTTTTGTATGGTGGAGACGCCTTTTTTGACAACATGGAAGACTTTTTTGCTGGAAATGGTTATGACATTGTCGATAAAAAATCATTTACACCCGAAGAAGTTACGTTTGCCAATATTTGGGGTGTTTGTGACGAAGATATGGCCAACAAAGCCATAAAGGTGATGAATGACGAAGCCAAAACTGGCAAACCCTTCTTCAATCATTGGATGACCGTGAGCAACCATCGTCCTTTTACTTATCCAAACGATAAAATTGACATTCCCGGTGATGCCAAATCTCGTGACGGTGGCGTAAAATATACTGATTTTGCTTTGCGAAAATTCTTTGAAATGGCAAGCAAACAACCTTGGTACAAAAACACCATATTTGTTATTCTTGCTGATCATTGCGCTTCAAGCGCCGGTAAAACTGAACTTCCTGTGGACAAATATAGAATTCCGGCTATAATTTATAGTCCGGGCTTTGTTCAACCTCAAAAATACACGAATGTAATGTCACAAATAGACATTATGCCAACGCTTTTTGGTTTGTTACATTTCAATTACCAAAGCAAATTTTTTGGTCAAGATGTATTGAAACCGGACTATCATCCAAGAGCATTAATAGCTACTTATCAGGATTTAGGATTGATAAAAGACAACATTTTGACAGTTCTCTCTCCAAAACAAACTGTAAAACAGTTTCAATTGACGTTAAAACCAGGTCAAAAAGTAGCACCGGAATTCCAAATCTATTACGATCAAGTTCCAATGACCAAAGAAAGAACGGATCTTGTAAACGAAGCCATATCATATTATCAAACCGCTTCGGATATATTGAAAAAAAAGAAATATCAAAAGTTGAAGTAACTTTTAAATTTCTAAATGCAAAAAAGGGCAATCTTAAGCTAGACTGCCCTTTTTTGTATTAATACTATCCCATAAATAATAAGCTAGTTTACTAAATTTTACCATAATACATTGCTTTTACAATACCATCAGAAAGACCAATTTTCGGAACAAAAATTTGTCTGGCTCCACTCCATTTCATTGCATTGAGATAAATACGAGTAGCCGGTACAATTACGTCGGCACGATCTGGATTTAATCCTAATTGCGAAATTCTTTGTTCGTAGGTAAGTGAATTCAAATAAGCATATTGTGCATTAATATAAATATAAGACAAAGGTTTTTCCTGAAGTTTACCCGACATTTTAAATAATTTATTGATATTCCCACCAGAACCTATCAATGTTACTTCTTCATAATCTGCGGTGTTTGTTTTTATCCATTTCTCAATTTCATCCCAAACAACATCGCAAACCATCTCATTAAGTAATCGAACCGTTCCTGCTTTAAATGATCTTGAATTTATCATTTTTCCGCTAGAAAACAATGTAAATTCGGTACTTCCACCTCCAACATCTACAAATAAATAAGTTTCGTCTGTTTTTAGTAAGTGATGCAAATCTGTTGATGCTATTATTGCAGCTTCTTTTTTGCCATCTATGATTTCAATCTTAATATCAGCTTTCTTTTTTATTAGTGCAACAACTTCTTTTGCATTGTAAGCTTCTCGCATTGCTGAAGTTGCAAATGCCATATAACGTTCTACTTTATGTACTTTCATCAATAGATTAAAAGCCTTCATTGCATCACACATCCGATCAATATTCTCCTGCGAAATTTCACCAACTGTAAATGCATCTTGACCTAATCGTATAGGTACCCTTACTAAGGAACTCTTATTAAATTGTGGTTCTTTGCCGTCTTCTTCTACAATATTGGTTATCAGTAAACGCATGGCATTTGATCCAATATCTATAGCGGCATATTTTTTTATTTTAATCATTTTCTCTAATGGATGCGATTATTTTTATTTAGAAATGAAAATCTATTATTACTCAACTTGCTCAAATACTTCTACTTTATTTTGATAGTATTTATAGGTTTCTACTTGTGCTCTAAAAATTGGAGAGTCATTTCTAATTCTATATTTATTATCCAATTTATAAGAATGATAACGTGCTTTGACATTTCCTTTCCAACCTAAATCAAAATTGTCAATTAACTCGTTTTTTATACTTTGATCATAAATAGGACAAGTTACTTCTACTCTAGCATCAATATTTCTAGTCATAAAATCGGCAGAAGAAATATAAACTTCGGGCAATCCTGCATTTCCAAAAATATAAATCCTAGCATGTTCCAGATAATTATCTACTATACTAATTGCTTCAATATTTTCACTTAATCCTTTTACACCAGGAATTAAAGAACATATACCTCTTACTTCGAGTTGAATTTTTACCCCCGCGTTGCTAGCTTCATACAACTTGTCAATCATCAATAAATCCGACAGACTATTCATTTTTAGCTTCATATAGGTTTTTCTACCCGCCAATGCATGAAAAATCTCCCTATCAATCATTTTTACAAATCGGTGTCGCGTATATTGCGGAGAAACGATAAGATGTTTGTAACGTTGGGCTTTATAGTTAATATCAAAAAAGTCAAATATTTTTGATATGTCTTTTAATATTTGCGGATGACAAGTAAAAAGGGTAACATCTGTATAAATCTTGGCAGTAGATTCATTAAAATTTCCTGTTGAAATAAAACCGTATCGTTTTATTTTACTTTTCTCAAGTCTTTCGATAACACATACTTTACTGTGCACTTTCAGTCCTTTGATACCAAATATAAGTTGAATTCCTTCAGTTTGCATTTGCTCAGAATAGGAAATATTCGAAGCTTCATCAAATCGTGCCTGCAATTCAATTTGAACAATTACCTTTTTTCCGTTTTTAGCTGCATTTATGAGTGAACTAATAATTTGTGAATTTTTGGCCAATCGATACAAAGTGATTTTTATGGAAGTCACTTTTGGATCTAATGCTGATTCTCTCAAAAATTTTATTAAATAGGAAAAAGATTGATAGGGAGCATTCATCAAATAATCTTTTTCACTTATTTTTTCCAAAATACTTCCTTCGAGGCTTAAACCCGGAATTGGCAAAGGATCATTTTTTTTATACAACAAATCAAATCTTCCTAGATTTGGAAAATCCATATAATCTCGTCGATTATGGTACCTACCTCCCGGGATAATACTATCTGTTGAATCAATATTCATTTTATCCAAGAAAAATTGAAGTGTGTCTTTATCTATTTCTTGGTCATATATAAAACGCACTGGCTCCCCTATTCTTCTGTCTTTTACACTACTGGATATTTTTTCCAACATACTCTTACTCAAGTCACTATCAATATCCAATTGAGCATCTCTAGTAATTTTTATCATGTGTGCCGAAACACTTTCGTAGTTGAAAATATTAAAAATATTACTTAGATTATGACGAATCACATCATCAATTAAAATAACATATTGTTTTTCGTTATCTGATGGCAAAACAACAAAACGGTTGATCATTTTTGGAATTTCAATTACCGCATATCGTACTTCCTGATTTTTTTTCATTACCAATTTGACAGCCAAATAGCCTAATGAATCTTTCAGAACCGGAAATTCTGCCAAGTCATTTAATATTATGGTAACTAGTTCCGGGCTCAGCTTTTGTATAAAAAAATCTTTTAAAAAAATTTCTTGCTCGTTGCTTATCCCATGCTCATTTATAATAAAGATATTTTCGTTTTCCAATTGTGATTCAATTGTATTAAGAATCCTCAAACTTTCAGATTGTTGCTGAATCACAATCTCTGTTATATCCTTAATTAATTGTTGGGCAGAAACACCTCCAAAATATTTTTCTCCAGAAATTCCGCTTAAACTCAACCTTCTAATGGCCGCAAAACGAACTCTAAAAAACTCATCCAAATTATTAGAAAAAATTCCTAAAAATCTTAATCGATCCAATAACGGAACTGTAATATCTCCTGCCTCTTGAAGCACTCTTGCATTAAAAGCCAACCAACTTTTTTCTCGATCTATATACCTTTGTTCTAACACTTTTTAATTTATTTTAAATCTCTTGGGAATATTACTTTTTTTGTCTTGCCTTTTTCGATTGTTTCCCAGCTATCCGATTCTAATTCTAAGTGAACAAATCCGGCTGTTGGAACATTATCGATATAAACATCCCCAAATTTATTAACAAAATTTGTAATAGCCTCGTTATGTCCGAAAATAATTATATTATCATAACCATTACTATATGATTTAATAACTTTTTCTAATTTTCTCTCATCAAATGTATAAAGCTCTTCCTTATATATAATACTATCTAATGGGTAATTTATATTTTGGGCAAAAATCATTGCAGTTTCTATAGCTCTTTCTGCGGTACTACTCCATAATACATAAGTCTTTGGTAAAAAGTCATTTATATTTGAAGATACTAAATGTGCATTTTGCATTCCTTGCGAAGTCAAAGGTCGTTCTTTGTCATGCAAAGGTGCTTCCCAACTTGATTTTGCATGCCGAATTAATATTAAATTTTTCATAAAACACAACTATAAGTTAAAAAAAGAAACCTTAACAATTACTGTAGGTCTAAAGGAGAAAACTAGTTAATAGTAAATTTATTTTGGTTTTACTGTAAAGCTATGCTTTATATAAAACCTTTAGTGAGTTACAATTTACAAAAAAAAAACAGAATCATATTTTTTTTATTTTATAATTTCTTAAACCAAATTTAGATTTTTCTTTTTTTATAGTTTTAAAAGCTCTTTTCAGCGTTATAAATCTGCTGCATCTTACTTTTTTAAAATCAGTTTCATAACTAATTTTGCAGCCGATTGAGGTTAAATTTTGAATCTAACAAAAAATGACTTTGAATTTATTCCAAAAAAAAAACTGTCATAAATGACAGCTTTCATATAAAACAAACAAACAAAACAAATTTTACATTTTTACAAATATATTGGTATAATATTTTCTGTGGTTGACTGGATTCTCTCGTATTGAAATTCCAAAATGAGTAAAATCTCCTTCAATATTTTCTTTATGTCCCGGGCTGTTTAACCAAGCATCAAATGCTCCTTGTGCACTGTTATAATTATAGGCAATATTTTCGCTAACTCGTTTTGCTCCCAAAGCTTTTATGATATTCTCTGAACGAGCGACAAAATCATCATGATTAACTACATTGTTTGCAATCATATAATTGTCATGCTCCTCAGATTTATAGGAGACATGATTAATTTTTTCCAAAGCATTCAAACCAATACTTACCCTATAATTATTAATTAAAGACATGGTCTGAATTTCGTCAGGACTATAATTATAAACCGTCACAATTGGTAATTTTGCTTCAACGGCATCTGAATTTTCATCTGATGAACAGGAAGTCATAATTGCTATTACTGAGGTAATCAATAATATACACAGTGTTTTGGTATTCATGATGATAATAGATTAAGTATAAAGTAGATTGTGGGGCAACTTTCTTTATGACAATATTTAAACATTCATTTTGACAGAACAAATTAACAACAAACTCGTTTAAAATACAAATTTAATCGATGAAATGCATTAATGTAATACTTTATAAGGTTTTAATCTTACAATAATATTTTTAATTTACTGATAATCAGTAAAAACAGTTATTTATATAATAATAAACTTATTATCTTTTGGTGATGTTTTAAATGCATTTTTTTTGTTTAAATTATTTTATTAGATCGTGCTATACAAAAAATATGAATTAGCACCCGTATAGCTAAATATTTATCAAAATATTGTTTAAAACTCAAATTTAAATACAAATAAATCCGGATGATCATTTAATTTAAGATAATATGTGCCAGACAGAAAAATAAGTTGGAGTTAAACAAAATAAAAAATACAAACAAAATTTAAAGAATTAATAAAAAATTTAACTCTTCAACGAGTTTTTAGGTTATTTAAAGATATTGGTGTTATATCTAAAACAAACGTTATAGCTTTGAATTATAAATAAATTTGTTTTGTCAAAAACGTTTTGATTTTTACCCCGAAATCAATATTTAAATAAAAATTATTTACAAAAACCTACTTTATTGCAATCCGTGTAAAATCTGATTATCGGTATTTTGATTTCAATCCCAAATTTGAAATCAAAAATGAATAACCTACTTCGAGTTCAAATAATTCTTCAAATAATTTTTGAAGAATTTAATGAAATTAAAATTTTGATTTGCCCCTAATTTTAAATCAAAATTGAATTCTTCGTAACCTAACATTAAACATCTAAATGACATCTATTTACAGACGCTCTTTTTAACATTACACAAAAATCTGATTTACAATTAGTCAAATAATTTAATTATGAAACCTGAAACTACTTTAAACCTACTTAATGATTATTTTGCGAATGAACTTCAAAACCTAATCTTGTTTTTTTCGTTTTTTTCAAATAATAAAAAAATAGTGTCAATCCCTTCTAAATTGTTTATTGCAATACTTTTGTTTTTTGCTATGAATGATTTATACTCTCAATCTAATTCTTGCAAGGCAACACTTCAAGTTGAAAAAAATAGATCTACACAAAGTACACCTCCAGAAGGCACCTCCTATAATTTACAACTAACAAATAATGGAGTCTCAAATGCTACTTACTCATTAAGTTATTCGAATGTAAATAGTAATTGCTCAAATAATGATGGATCTGATTCTGCCAGGAATATAACTCTAAATATCTCGTTTACAGATACTCGTTCAAATTCTATTTCTGAGATTTCAATTAATCCAGGGGAAAGTGTCACTTTTATAGTAAACATCACTGTGCCTAAAGGAACAGCTGTCAATAAATGGAATTGCACTGAAATATCTGCAAGTTCTACAAATTGTGCTACTTATAAAACAAGTACAATACTACATACTTTGGTTAATGATCCTAATCAGGAATAGTTAAGAATTCACACGTATAATTCTAGGTATTAACCTTAAATAGTTAAATATGAAAAAACTTTTACACTTCAGCAATTATTTATATGGACTAAAAAAAGAACTTTTCACAGTTATTTTGATTTTATCCTCTGCATTGGGATTTGCACAAACCATCACTCCTACCAAGAGTGTTACGGTTCGACCAGGTGTTTGCGGTACAATTGATGTAGAATTAAAAATTGAAGGCGCAAACCCAGTTTCAAGGCCTCTTGAAGTTGTTTTGGTAATTGATGTATCTGGAAGTATGGGTGACGGTAACAACCCAAAACCCTTAGCACATGCACAGGATGCCGCTATTGATTTTATAAATAAAGCTTTTCTTCCTGCCAATAATACAACTGGTAAAAATAGAATTTCAATCGTTCAATATAATAATAGCGCTTCAGTTGTTATACCATTGACACTGTCTACCGGACAAACTGATTTAATAAATGCTATAAATGCATTGACTGCAAATGGGAGCACCAATATTCAAGATGGTATAAAAAAAGCTGACGAAGAGTTGACTGCTCATGGAACTTTTGACTGTGTGACTTCTAGAAGTATTGTTTTATTGACTGATGGGGTCTCAAATAGAGTTGAAAATGACCGATCCTGTTCACCAGGTTTAGATGGAGAATGCATCCAATTACCAATAGCTGCTGCAACAAATGCCAAAACAACCACTGTTTCCAATGTTGAATATAACAATCAAATATTTTGTATAGGTCTTTTTGGTGCTATTTCGGGAACAGATCAAACTAATGCTGAATACGCCTTAAATAATATTCAATCTGCAGGGGTATACTTTACTGAAAGTGGCGTAAATCTAACTGGAATTTATGGGCAAATATTCACAAAACTTTCTTGGATTGCCCAACAGATAAGCGGAACCGCTTTTGACAAAGAAACAGTAAACACTGATTTTATGATTGGGGCTGTAACACCTTCAAAAGGTACAGCCTCAGTTTCGGGACAAGTCATTTCTTGGAATATTGATTTCCTTAATGTGGAGACGATTACATTAAAGTACGAATTGACACCAAAATCTAAAGTTTGTGGTACAAAAACGGTCAGCACCTCAAGACTTGATTATAGAAATTCTGCATGTGCAAGTGCCTTCTTAGATATTTCGACACCTTCTACAAATATTTCATGCCCATCCGTTACTTTAGCTGCTCAGACAAATATAAATTGTTTTGGAGATTCAACAGGTACTATAACAATAAATAATGCAACAGGAGGAACAGGTCCTTATACTTATGCTTGGAAAAAAATTGGATCTGCATACGCAACCACTCAAAACTTAACTGGATTAGGAGCTGGAACGTATACTGTTATAGCAACAGATGCTAACGGTTGTACTTCAAGTGAATTATCTGTTATTATAACCCAACCAAATGCTGCTTTAAGCATTACCGTAACTTCCCAAACCAATGTAAATTGCTATAACGACAACATCGGAGCCATCGATTTGACTATTTCTGGTGGAACTGCTCCTTATACTTTTTCATGGAAAAAAGATGCAGCTGCAATCGCCGCCGCTACCGAAGACTTAACAGGAATTGGAGCCGGAACTTATGAAGTAACCGTGACTGACAATAAAGGTTGCAAAACAACAAAATCAATCACCATTACCCAACCAAATGCTGCTTTAAATGTTACTGTAACTTCCCAAACCAATGTAAATTGCTATAATGACACCACCGGAGCCATCGATTTGACTATTTCTGGCGGAACTGCTCCTTATACTTTTTCTTGGAAAAAAGATGCAACTGCAATCGCCGCCACTACCGAAGACTTAACAGGAATTGGAGCCGGAACTTATGAAGTAACTGTGACTGACAATAAAGGCTGTAAAGCGACAAAATCAATCACAATCATTCAACCAAGTGCCGCTTTAACCTGTTCTATAACTCAAGATAAAGCTGTTTCTTCTAATGGTTTAAGCGATGGTCAAGCAACTGTCACTCCACTTGGCGGAAATGGTGAATACACTTATTTATGGGATAATGGTGAAACAACCCAAAAAGCAGTGGGACTCAACGCTGGATCGCATAGCGTAACGGTTACCGATTCCAAAGGATGTAAAACCACTTGCGAAATCACCATCACGCAACCTAACGTGTTGTCTTGCAGCATTACGCAAGACGCGCCTGCCAAATGTTATGGTGACAGCAATGGTATAGCAACCGTAACGGCTATTGGCGGTAATGGAGAATACACTTACTTATGGGATAATGGTGAAACTACTGCCCAAGCTGTAAGTCTAAACGCAGGTTCCCATACCGTAACAGTTACCGATAAACTAGGGTACAAAACAACTTGTAATGTAGTTATTGGTCAACCACAAGACGCTTTAACCTGTTCTATAACTCAAGATAAAGCTGTTTCTTCTAATGGTTTAAGCGATGGTCAAGCAACTGTCACTCCACTTGGCGGAAATGGTGAATACACTTATTTATGGGATAATGGTGAAACTACACAACAAGCCATAGGTCTAAACGCTGGATCGCATAGCGTAACGGTTACCGATTCCAAAGGGTGTAAAACCACTTGCGAAATCACCATCATGCAACCTAACGTGTTGTCCTGCAGCATTACGCAAGACGCGCCTGCCAAATGTTATGGTGACAGCAATGGTATAGCAACCGTAACGGCTATTGGCGGTAACGGAGAATACACTTACTTATGGGATAATGGTGAAACTACTGCCCAAGCTGTAAGTCTAAACGCAGGTTCCCATACCGTAACAGTTACCGATAAACTAGGGTACAAAACAACTTGTAATGTAGTTATTGGTCAACCACAAGACGCTTTAACCTGTTCTATAACTCAAGATAAAGCTGTTTCTTCTAATGGTTTAAGCGATGGTCAAGCAACTGTCACTCCACTTGGCGGAAATGGTGAATACACTTATTTATGGGATAATGGTGAAACAACCCAAAAAGCCATAGGTCTAAACGCTGGATCGCATAGCGTAACGGTTACCGATTCCAAAGGATGTAAAACCACTTGCGAAATCACCATCACGCAACCTAACGTGTTGTCTTGCAGCATTACGCAAGACGCGCCTGCCAAATGTTATGGTGACAGCAATGGTATAGCAACCGTAACGGCTATTGGCGGTAACGGAGAATACACTTACTTATGGGATAATGGTGAAACTACTGCCCAAGCTGTAAGTCTAAACGCAGGTTCACACACCGTAACAGTTACCGATAAACTAGGGTACAAAACAACTTGTAATGTAGTTATTGGTCAACCACAAGACGCTTTAACCTGTTCTATAACTCAAGATAAAGCTGTTTCTTCTAATGGTTTAAGCGATGGTCAAGCAACTGTCACTCCACTTGGCGGAAATGGTGAATACACTTATTTATGGGATAATGGTGAAACTACACAACAAGCCATAGGTCTAAACGCTGGATCGCATAGCGTAACGGTTACCGATTCCAAAGGGTGTAAAACCACTTGCGAAATCACCATCATGCAACCTAACGTGTTGTCCTGCAGCATTACGCAAGACGCGCCTGCCAAATGTTATGGTGACAGCAATGGTATAGCAACCGTAACGGCTATTGGCGGTAACGGAGAATACACTTACTTATGGGATAATGGTGAAACTACTGCCCAAGCTGTAAGTCTAAACGCAGGTTCCCATACCGTAACAGTTACCGATAAACTAGGGTACAAAACAACTTGTAATGTAGTTATTGGTCAACCACAAGACGCTTTAAATGCTACAGCAGTAATTATAAACAACAACAATTGTGTTGGATGCAATAATGGTTCTATTGACCTAACTGTGTCAGGAGGAACAGCTCCATATTCTTTCTTATGGTCAAATGGAGCGACAACCGAAGATATATCGAACTTAACAAATGGTACATATAGTGTTGAAATTACTGATGCTAAAGGTTGCAAAGCAAATTATACCTTCAATATTTCAGAGTCAAGTATAAGCATTACCAAAGATGGCACCTATGTAGATAGCAATCAAGACGGAATAACCAATGTAGGTGATATAGTTAGCTATAATTTCGTAATTACAAATACAGGAAGTGTAACCATAACTAACATAACTGTAACTGATAATAATGCTATTATAACTGGAGGCCCAATCGCAACTTTGGCTCCAGGAGCAACAGATTCAACTACATTCTCTGGTTCTCATGTTATTACTCAAGAAGACATCAATAAAGGATATGTATATAACTTGGCAACGGCTACTGGATATGACCCTGAAGACAAACCTGTAACAGATATTTCTTCTGACCCTACTCCTTGTACTACATGTCCAATCGATCCAGAATGCCCAGATTGTACAATCACTCCACTAACACAGACTCCAGGGATCAATATAACTAAAGATGGAACTTATGTAGATTCAAATCAAGATGGAATTACAAATGTAGGCGATGTGGTTACTTATAATTTTGTTATTAAAAATACGGGTAACACAACATTAACAAACATAACTGTTACCGACAACAATGCGACGATTATTGGAGGACCAATTGCAACGCTTACAGTAGGTGCAACTGATTCTACAACATTCTCTGGTACACATATAATCACTCAAGAAGACATCAATATTGGTTATGTGTACAATTTGGCAACAGTTATTGGTAAAGATCCTAAAGACAATCCTGTAACGGATACTTCATCTGACCCTACGCCTTGTACAACTTGTCCAATAAACCCTGAGTGCCCTGATTGTACTATTACACCATTAACACAAACTTCTGGATTAGTAGTTATAAAAACCGCTACAACAGCAAGTTATAGTATCGTTGGAGATGTAATCAACTATACTATAACTGTAAAAAACACAGGTAATACGACATTGCATCAAATAACAGTAAAAGATCCATTAACAGGATTAGATACAATTATAGAAGTACTAGCTCCAGGTGCAAGTGCAGAATACACTCAAAGTTATACAGTAACACAAGAGGATTTAAACAAAGGTTCTGTAACTAATGTTGCGAAGGCCGATGGATTTACACCAAACGACACTCCAATTAGTGCTTCTGATGATGAAATTGTCAATGAAAAACCAAATGCAATTGATGCTGTAGATGATAATGCAGGCACAATTGTTGGTGTAAATCAAACAACTCCAAATGTAATTAACGTATTCACAAATGATACTTTAAATGCATCACCAGTAAATCCTGCTGATGTTATTCTAACAACTGTTACATCAAACCCATTCTTGCAAATGAATCCTGATGGTTCTATAGATGTTTTGCCAAATGCTCCTGTAGGCGTACAAACAATGACCTATCAAATTTGTGAAAAATTAAATAATACCAATTGTGATACAGCCACTGTAACTGTGACTATTGAAGGACCTAGTATGACCGTTTCTGGAGAAGGAACTTGTACCAATGACGTTCCTTATTTTAGTTACACCACAACTGCCAATAATTTCACTCCAGTAAATGGATTGACATTAACTTGGACGGATAGTAATAACAATGTTGTTGCTACAATGACAAACTTACCTTTAAACGGAAAAGTGTTATGGCCCGGCGCTGTTGTTGATGCAAATGGAAATGGAATTGATTGGCCAGGTTGGATATTAGTTGACGGAAAATGGATAGAAGGTTCAGATGGGTTCGAAAATCTAAGACCTACTGCATCGGTAACATTTACTTTAAATCCAAGTGAGACAATTATAGCACATTATCCTCCATCAACACCATACTGTACTGCAAGACCAGTATTTACAATAGATGCCGTAGATGATACTGCAGGTCCAATAGACGGAATAAATGGCGCGTCAAATGTTCTTAATGTATTCAATAATGACACCTTAAATACAGTTGCCGTAAATCCAGCCGATGTCACTTTAACTTTAGTAACTCCCGATCCAACTGGATTTATGACAATGAATACAGATGGTTCTATAGATTTAAAAGACGGTACACCTGCAGGAACTTATATTTTGACCTATCAAATATGTGAAATTGCAGATGATGGAAATTGTGATACTGCTACTGTTACCATAACCGTTATCTGCAACGATAAAACAAAAATATCTGGTATCGTTTTCAATGCTGGCACAAACACTCCTTTGGCAAATGTACCTGTAAACTTAGTACCACAAGGAACTACTACTGGTCCGATCCAAATCAGAATTACCAATGCACAAGGGTATTATAATTTTACAGGAATGGTTCCTGGAGATTATTTGGTACAAGTACAGGATGCTAATTTGAATGCCGCATATCAATTATATCCTGTAAATTCAAGTTTGTTCTTTACCACTTTAGAAAACTGTAAATATCAAACACACGATTTTGGATACGACAAATCAGAATTACCAGTATTAGGAGATTTTGTTTGGTATGATGCAAATAATAACGGAATACAAGATGAGTGGTTTGATGCCAACAATGATAATCTTGTTACTCAAAATATTCCAGATGCCAATGGTTCATTTGAATATAGCAAATGGGAATGGATTGACCTTAACGGTGATGGAAGTTATAAAGGTCAAGTAAACGTTGGAGAATTAAATGCAGCAGGTTTTGGTAATGCAAAATCACCTAATTTATTTGTAACTGGGCCAAATGATTACAATAAAAGTGTAATAATTGGTATTCAAGGATTCTGGAGAAACAGACCGCCAGTTGGTGCTTTTGGTGATTACAAAGTTGAATTAAAAATGGATGCCAACTTAGAAGCTCAATCTTCAGCGATTGGCGCTACAGGATTGGTTAAAGTCTTGCCAAGTACAACTAAAAATGAAAACCCTAAAAACACAGGCAAACCATCAAGTTTTGAAGTTTGTGGTCCTACAAACGGAAATCCACAAACGGCTGCTGTAACTGCAAATAATCAAGTGCATTTAGATATAGACTTTGGTATCAGCTGCAAAATGTTTGCCAACATACAAGCGACCCCAGATACTTATAATGTAACACAATGTTCAATTATTGATGATATTCGCAATGCATTAAGCAATGATTTACTAAATGGCTCTCCAGCAAATATTAGTGATTTTAAATTTAAATTACTAACTGCCTTAGGACAATACATCAAAATTGATGATGCAGGAAATGTCACATTTGTAAATGGAGTAGCTGCCGGTCAATACACCTTTGACTATCAAGTTTGTGAAGCTGCAAACCCTACAAATTGTAGCACATCAACAATTACTATTAATGTTGCTGGAATTGAACCGGTAACAATTTCAAGTGCAACATGTAATGCAGATACAACACCAGTTGATCTAACAGCATTATTACCACAAGGTATACCAACAAACGGGACATGGATTGACACAGAGAATACAGGAGGATTAAATGGAAACATTCTTAATGCCTTTGGAATACCAGTAAACAAATACAAATACGAATATAAAATTACTGGTGATTGTCCAAGAAGTATCTTTTTAGAATTGGATATCAATGACGATTGTAAAGTACTCCCTTGCAAAACTATTATTGTTCATAATGCTTTCTCTGCGAATGAAGATGGAAAAAATGATTACTTCCAAATTGAAAACTTAGAAAACAATGATTGTTATAAAAACATAAGAGTCGAAATATTCAATCGTTGGGGAGTTCTTGTGTTTGAAAAAGATAATTACAACAATGAAGGCAATGCATTTAGAGGAAAATCAGAAGGAAGAACAACTATCAATAAAAATGATGGATTACCAACTGGAACATATTTCTATATTTTAAGTTACGATACCGTAGATGGTCTTGGTAAAATTCTAAATGTTAAAAAAGATGGTTATCTATATTTAGTTAAATAGATTAAAAAAATACTCTGAGAATAAAATTTCCCAGAGTATTTTCTTAACTAACTTTGATAAAAAAAAGACTACAATCAAATTGATAAAACCTCAAAACTATGCTATTGAAAAATAGCCACTTTAAACCAACAAATAGTTAACTATGAAAACAAAATTATTTTCAATCGTTATAATGTTTACAGCCTTTGTAAGTTTTGCGCAACAAGATGCTCAATATACTCAATATATGTACAACACAATAAATGTAAATCCTGCTTATGCGGGCTCAAGAGGTGCACTAAGTATATTTGCTTTACATCGTGCTCAATGGGTAGGATTAGACGGTGCACCAGTATCGAATACCGTTTCTGTTAATACACCTTTTAATAATAGCAATCTAGGACTTGGTGTATCTCTAATAAATGATGAAATAGGGCCTTCTACCGACAATTCAATTTCTACAGACATATCATACACTATTCCTGTTTCAGAATCTTACAAGCTCTCATTTGGTATTAAAGGGACTATTAACATTTTCAATATTGATATTAACAAATTGAATCCTGTTGATCAAACTGATCCTCAATTTCAAAATTTTGACAACGACGTTTCTCCAAATATTGGTGCTGGACTTTACTTACATTCTCAAAAAGCATATTTAGGGTTTTCAGTTCCAAACTTTATCGAAACTGATGCTTATAACGATAATGATGTAGCCATTTACAAAGAAAAAATAAACTACTACTTAATTGGAGGTTATGTATTTGATTTAAATTCTTCTATAAAGTTCAAACCAACTTTTTTGACAAAAATGACTGAGGGAGCTCCACTACAAGTTGATATTTCCGGGAATTTTTTATTTAATGAAAAATTTATGGTTGGTGTTGCCTATCGTTGGAGCGCTTCATTGAGCGCTATGGTTGGATTCCAAATTACAGATGCTTTTTATGTGGGTTATGCCTATGATTTTGAAACAACCGAATTAAATAATTATAATAATGGTTCGCATGAAATTTTTATTCGATATGAAATATTCAAGAAAAACAGTAAAATAATTACTCCTAGATTTTTCTAAATTAATTTAAGTTTCCTTAGGACAGTTGAGATTACTAGATACTATGTTGCCTTTTTAGATTACTTTTATAATTAAAACAATTATTATGAAAAAGTACATACTATATTCAATATTTTTTACTTGTGCATTTTCATTGAACTGTTTTTCGCAAAATGCATCTTTTTTATTGAATGAAAAAAAAATAGTTGAACCACAAACAAATATTCTTGCAATAAATGACAAGATTTTCAAACCTGGACAAAAAGTGAAGTATTATCATGTAGAAGAAATAACGGATGTTAAGTTTGGAGGATATAAAACAACATATGATGTAAGCAATCCAAAATTTATTAGAACATATAGCTTAGGTCCAAATAACAAAAGAATAATTACTCCAATATTTGTAGATGCTGAACCTCTGGAAGAATCAAAATTAAAAGATGATACATTAAAATCTTTTTTAAACGAATCAAAATTATCAATATCAGACACTCCCAAAAAAGCAAATTCATATGCCTATATTGATATTATAGAAACCTATGAAAGAATGTCAGACAAAGGATATAAATCGGTAGAGATGTTGAAAAAAATTTCAAATGCATATTACTTCAATGATGAATTAGAAAAGGCAGCAAAGAGTTATGAAGAGTTGTTTGAACTAACAACAAATTTAGAACCAGAGTTTTATTACCGCTATTCTATTGCTTTGAAATCAATTGGTAAAACTGAAAAATCAAATGAAATGCTAAAAAAATTCAATCAATTATCTGGAAATTCTACCAAATAATTGATTGCAAAAAGTAACCATAAATAGTCAAAATTAAGATTTCCTAAAAAACAATCACTATGAAAAATATTATACTTCTTTACTTTACGATAATATGTCTTTTTTCATTTGACAGTTATGCTCAAAAAGCTAAGGTATCAAATGCAGACAAAAAATATGATAGTTATGCTTACATAGATGCCATAAAAACCTACGAAAGAGTTGTTGACAAGGGATACAAATCTGCTGAAATGTTTGAAAAGCTGGGAAATTCATACTATTTTAATTCGCAATGGGACAAAGCAGCAAAATGGTATTATGAATTATTTGCAATAACTTCGAATGTTGAACCAGAATATTACTATCGATATGCCCATTGCTTACGATCTACAGGGCAAAATGAAAAAGCAAATGAAATGTTGATCCTTTACAGTCAAAAATCAAGTAATTCAAATAAAGGAGAACTCTACATGAAAGAAGTGAATTACCTAGATCAGATCAAGGCCAATTCTGGAAGATACAAAATTAAGGATGCAGGTATTAATACAAAATATTCTGATTACGGAAGTTCATTTTATAATGATAAACTGGTTTTTACATCTTCCAGAGACACAGGAAGTTTAGGACAAAGAAAACATACTTGGACAGATCAATATTTTACAAACTTATACGAAACTGAATTGAGTGGTGATTCCTTACAAACAGGAAAAACAGAAAAATTTTCCAGAAAAGTAAAGTCAAGATTCCATGAAGCCAGCGCCATATTTACAAAAGACGGTAATACCATGTATTTTACACGCAATAATTATTTGGATGGTAAAAAAGGAAAAGATGGAAACAAAGTTACTTTAATCAAAATTTACAAAGCCGAATATGTTAATAATGATTGGACAAACATAACCGAATTGCCATTTAACAGTAACAATTATAGTGCGGCTCATCCAGCACTTAGTCCAGATGAAAAGACCCTATATTTTGTTTCGGACATGCCTGGAACAATTGGCCAATCTGATATTTTTAAAGTAAAAATAAATTTTGACCGTAGCTTTGGATTACCTGAAAATTTAGGTGAAACTATTAATACAGAAGGCAAGGAAACTTTCCCATTTGTAACTGACGAAAATGAAATCTATTTTGCTTCAGACGGGCATTCTGGATTGGGAGGCTTGGATATTTTTGTATCCAAGATGAATCCTGATGGTACTTTTGGAGAGGTTCAAAATGTAGGTGCAGATGTTAATTCCCCAAAAGATGATTTTGCATATTTGATAAATACAAAATCACGAATTGGTTTTTTCTCTTCCAATAGAGACGGTGGCAAAGGTTATGATGATATTTACACATTTCTAGAAATTAGACCTATCAAATGTCAACAAGAAATAAATGGGTTTATAACCGATTTGGCTACTGGACAAATACTTCCAGGTGCAATTGTCACATTATATGACAGTCAACACCAAAAAATAAATTCAATAAATTCTGATGATAAAGGATACTACTCTTTTGTAGTTGATTGTAATAAAACATACAGTGTAAGAGCTGAAAAAGAGGACTACACTAGCAAAGAAAAAACGATTATAACCTCTCACGTAACAGGAATTACCAGGTTGGATTTAGCATTAGAAAAAGTATTATGCAAAGTCGCGGTAGGCGATGATTTAGGGAAATGTTTTGCAATTAAATGGATTTATTTTGACCTAGACAAATCAAACATAAGACCCGAAGCAGCATTGGATTTAGCAAAAATATTAGATGTCATGAAAGAATATCCCACAATGAAAATTGACATTCGTTCTCATTCTGATAGTCGGGCATCGTTTAAATACAATGAAGCATTATCTGAACGCAGAGCTAAATCTACAAGAGATTGGTTAATTAGAAATGGTGTTAGCCCAGACAGAGTAACGGGCAAAGGATATGGTGAAACACAATTATTTAATAAATGTTCTGATGGGGTGATATGTACTGAAGAAGAACATCAACAAAATAGACGCAGTGAATTTATCATTACCGCTTTATAAAAAAAGGGGTTTCAATAAAAATGGCTGCCAAAATTTAGCAGCCATTTTTATTATTGTTTTATGAAATTAAATTTTGGCAAAAATAATTGTATAATATTTTTTATCATTAGCTGGATTCTTTCTTATTGAAATTCCAAAATGAGTAAAATCTCCTTCTATATTTTGCTTATGTCCTTCGCTATTCAACCATGCATCAAATGCTCCTTTGGGACTGTTATAATTATAAGCAATATTTTCACTCACTTTTTTGGCTCCTAAAACTTTAATTATATTTTCAGATCTTGCTTCAAAATCATTATGATTCACAACATTATTAGCTATCATATAATTATCATGTTGTTCGGATTTGTATGATATATGATTTATTTTTTCTAAAGAATTTAAACCAATACTAATTCTATAATTATTAATCAACGTCAATGTTTCTAGTTCTACAGGACTATAATCATAATTTAAAACAATTGGCAAATTTGAAGCAGTTTCAGAAGAAGCAGTAACATTCTCTTCAGAACAGGAAACCATAAAACATAAGAAAACAGCAAAAAAAGTCAAACGAAGTAATTTCGAACTCATAAAAATAGTAGTTTAAGTTTAAAGTAGATTGGGGCAAACTGCTTTAATATTAGTGGTTTAGGTTATTTATTAATCCAAATAAACTGACTAAACTTTAAACTTCCAAATAAAATCGATAAACTACATAATTAACTAAGATAAAAGAGTATAAATCCTACATTAAATAACTGATTTTAAGGTGCTAAACGATTTATTTTCCATGAATAATCATCTTGTAAAGTAAATCGAATACGATCATGTAAACGATTAGGTCTTCCTTGCCAAAACTCAACTTCAATTGGAGTCACTAGATACCCACCCCAGTGTTTGGGTCTTAAAATTTCTTTTCCTTCAAAATTCTTTTCCAATTGTTTTAAACTTTCTTCAAGATAATTTCGGGATGGCACCACCTCACTTTGATTAGAAACTATGGCGCCTAGTTTACTACCGTCGGGTCTTGATTCAAAATAACCATCAGAATTATTTTCAGACGTTTTTTGAGCAACACCTTTTATAATAACTTGACGTTCTAAACTCTCCCAAAAAAAAGAAAGACAAACATTGGGATTGTTGGCAATTGCCCTCCCCTTTTCAGAATTGTAATTGGTATAAAAAATAAACCCTTCCTCGTTAAATTTTTTTAATAAAACAACTCTTGATTTTGGAAAACCATCCAAAC
Organism: Flavobacterium sp. N3904; assembly: GCF_025947305.1. NCBI lineage: Bacteria > Pseudomonadati > Bacteroidota > Flavobacteriia > Flavobacteriales > Flavobacteriaceae > Flavobacterium > Flavobacterium sp. N3904. The sequence continues at coordinate 2,953,644 of NZ_CP110009.1, read as the reverse complement.
CAATAGTAGAAACGGTCATTGCATTAACTTCTTCATTACCATCAAAATCTTCAACCTCATGAAACCATCTGTTAAAAAGATTTATGGGATCTTCAGGAATTGAAGATTCCAACAATTCGCTTTTTTCATACGATTTTCTATAATCACTTAAATCTTTCATTTTTTTTATTTTAATATAATATCATTAAAATTCGAAACTTTTACCATCATCAGCCAATATAACTGCTGTAAAAATTGTTTCAGCCTCTTCTTTAAATAAATCTATACTTGCATATCGAGTAGAATAATGCCCTAGAATTAACTGCTTTGCATTGGCTTTTAGAGCAATTTTGGCAGCTTCTTTTGCAGTTGAATGCATTGTTTTGGAAGCCAAAGATTCTTCTGAATCCAAAAAAGTTGATTCATGATATAAAATATCTACATTTTTAATAACAGGAATAATAGCTTCATTATATTTGGTATCCGAACAAAATGCATAGCTCATTGCAGGAATAGGATCAAAAGTCAATTTTTTATTTTCTATAATTCTTCCGTCTTCTAAAAGAATATCTTTTCCTTTTTTTATGTTTTGATAATAACACGTTTCAATTTCAAAATTTTGAACAGCATTAAAATCTAATATTCGATCTCCAATTTTTTCATGGAATAAAAAACCATTGGTGTAAACACGATGCTTTAGTGGAATTGTTTTGACTATAACTTTTTCGTCTTCAAAAATAATTTCACTTTCTTTCGATTCCAATTCATGAAAAAATAATTGATAATTAGTCCATGAATTAGATAATTTTAATTGCAAATCAATTATCTCTTTGATTCCTTTTGGCCCATAAATATGCAAATCTGTAGTGCGTCCCAAAAGAGCAAAAGTGGAAATTAATCCAATTAGCCCAAAAAAATGATCTCCATGCAAATGCGAAATAAAAACATGATTTATTTTTGAGAATTTAACCTTGTTTTTACGCAACTGTACTTGAGTTCCCTCCCCACAATCAATTAAAAAAAGTCTATTTTTTATGTCTAAAACCTGAGAAGTGGGATTGGTAAAAGTACGCGGAGTAGCGGCATAACAGCCTAGAATTGTTAGTTTCAATTTATTTCGTTTAATCGGTTATTTGTTTAATCGGTTAAACGCTTAAACGGTTAAACGACTAAACGATTTTAAAAACCTAAATCTCTTTCAATTTCATCCATCTCAATTAAATCTTGAGCCTCTAATTGGGTTGGTACTACAACAATAGATTTAGGTACTTTATTATAATCTATATCTTGAACAACAAAAACTAATGATTTTTTTTCTTTTTTATGTTTTTTGGCTAATTCGGAAAAAATCTTAATTGATTTAATATCAACCGATTTGTCATGAGAAATATCTAAAATAAGATTGTGATCTTTAAAACTATTGTATTGCCCATCTATTTTTTCTAAAAATTCCACAATATTCCCTTCTGTATCTTTAATTACAATAGTATGTCCTTTTGTAGTAACTTTCATAATACTGACTATTGAATTTTTGAAGCCAACAGATAGATAACTGCCATCCTAATAGCAACTCCATTCTCTACCTGATTTAAAATTACCGATTGTTGAGAATCGGCTACATCACTAGTGATTTCGACTCCACGGTTTATAGGTCCTGGGTGCATAATTATAATTTCTTTGTTGAGTGAATCCAATAAAGCTTTGTCTAAACCATATTGCTGAGCATACTCTCTGGTTGATGGAAAAAAGTTCACATCCATTCTTTCATTTTGCACTCTTAACATATTGGCTACATCACACCATTCAAGCGCTTTACGTAAATTAGGTTCAACTGTCACTCCAAGCGATTCAATATACCTTGGGATCAGTGTTTTCGGACCACAAACCTTCACTTCAGCACCTTGCATTTGTAAAGCATATATGTTTGAAAGTGCCACTCTTGAATGCAAAATATCACCAACAATAACTACTTTTTTTCCTGCAACGTCTCCTAATTTCTCTCTAATCGAATAACTGTCCAATAATGCCTGTGTCGGATGTTCATGTGCACCATCACCCGCATTTACAATACTTGCCTTTACATTTTTGGATAAAAAATATGCAGCACCAGGATTGGAATGTCGCATGACGACCATATCCACTTTCATAGAAAGTATATTGTTTACTGTATCTATTAATGTTTCCCCTTTTTTTACTGAAGATTGTGCTGCTGAAAAACTAATAACATCTGCCGATAATCTTTTTTGCGCCAATTCAAATGATAACTTTGTTCGTGTACTGTTTTCGAAAAATATATTAGCTATTGTAATATCTCGTAAAGAAGGTACTTTCTTTATAGGTCGATTAATTACTTCTTTAAAATGATCGGCAGTTTCAAAAATCAGGTTAATATCATTTTCGTTAATATATTTAATACCTAATAAATGATTTACACTTAGTTCGCTCATTATTATTTAGATTTTCAGTTTTTATATTTAAAAATTAAGTTTCTTTTTGTCTATTTTTGTTTTCCAAATCTAGTTGGTCACTAAATATACACCGTCTTCACCATCTTGCTCTACCCAACAAACTTTTACTTTTTCCCCATTTATAGCATCTACCTGACGACCTCTATAATCAGGCTGAATTGGTAAATCTCTACTAAAACGGCGATCGATTAATGTTAACAATTCAATTCCAGAGGGCCTTCCAAAAGATTGAATAGCTGTCAAAGCCGCACGAATACTGCGACCAGTATATAATACATCATCAATAAAAATCACTTTCATGTCTTCAACCAAAAAATCAATTTGTGTTTTATTCGCTTCCAAAGGTTTATTGGTTCTACGGAAATCGTCCCTAAAAAAAGTGATATCCAAATATCCCAAAGAAACATTTGGTATATGATATTCGTTTTCTAACAATACTTTCAATCGTTCTGCCAAAAAAGTACCTCTAGGTTGAATTCCTATCAAAACGGTATCCGAAAAGTCAAGATGTTTTTCAATTAATTGACAAGCCAAACGGTTCAAAATAATATTGACTTCTTTTGAATTGAGTAACACTTTTTGGTTCATATAGGTAGCAATTATTTGTTTTTAAAAGATTTACGGCGTTATCTGAGTAGTTTTTAAAATGTTTTATTCAATTTCAAAACATCCGTAGGTTTGGTTAAGCAAATATACAAATTCCGAATTAGGATTTACAAGCTAAAAATTTAAATCTTTTCAATTGAGTGGGCGAAATATTGAAACATTACTAATAAATTATATAAAGAGTTTATTAGTCATTGAACCTAATTTTATAAAAAAATAAAAACTTAAATCAAAAATATCATGCAAAACAAATTCTCCAAATTATTTATTGCTTTCAGCATTCTTTTAACCTTGAACAGTTGTGAAGTTATTGGTGGGATATTCAAAGCCGGTATGGGCGTAGGTATTTTTATAGTAATAGCAGTTATTGCTGTTATTCTATTTATTATAAGCAGGTTTTTCAAAAAAGATTAATTCAAAAAAACTCCCGTAGAATTTACGGGAGTTAAAGTTTGATTTAAAAAAATATTATAATCCTAGTGATTCACTCCATGCTTTATCTAGACTCAAGATAGTTTTTATATGAACAACAATAACTCTCTATGAGCTCCTAATCCAAGTTGCCTTATGCCAAATATATTCCAAAGGTCCTTGTTTATGCGTTTTTAACCACGAAGTACAGAATGTTAGCTGTAAAATAAACAGGACAATTCCAATTACCAAACTATAAGTTGCACCTGTATATTCCACAAGTCCTAATCCATAACGATAGTAAATAAAAGAACCTACAATAGATTGCATGATATAATTGGTCAAACTCATTTTTCCGAAAGGAATCAATTTTGACAAAAGATTATGGATCGATTCTTTTTGATAGACCAATATAAAAGTAGAAACCAAAATAATCATAAAAGCCAAATTGGACCACGAAGTTATAATTATAGATAGGCTATTCATCGTAGCTTTTCTTTCTATCATTTCAGGTAAAAAGGTTTTAAAAGCAAACAAAGGAATAAAAAATAAAAACGAATATTGCTGGGCTTTTTTCCAAAACAAATTACTTTCAATTGATGTAATAAATAGCTTTTTACGTCCTACCAACATGCCCAACATAAATAAGGCTGGGGCTTGAAAAAAACGTCCATTTTCCCATGACCAAAAAACAGAAGCTAATCTCCCAATACTAAGATTTCCCACCGCATAATCCGTAAAAGAATTACTTTTTAAATATTCTCCCATCATTCCAAAGTACTGATCTGACAAATTGGGCTTAGGCACAAACTCGGGATGCAACAGTATATAAAAATACCTTATCCATTCTAAAGGTTGCAGCATCAAAATTAGTGCAGTTATAAAAACTGCTTTGTTGTTCCATTTACAAACAGGAATTAAAGCGAGTCCCAATACTGCGTAAATCATCAAAATATCACCTTCGTAAAAAATTGTATTTATAAATCCAAAACCCAACAATAGCAGTAACCTCCATAGAAATCTACCCCTAAAATCTTTTCCTTTTTTCTCCTGATTATCATTCTGAATATAAAAACTAAAACCAAACAGTAGTGCAAAAATGGCATAGGATTTTCCTCCAAAAAGAAAAAATAATGTTTCCCAGATTATTTTATCCAAGACTTTCATCCATTCTGGTAAGGCTTCTGGAAAATAATAGTAATCAAAATGTTCAATATTATGCAATAACATAATAGACATAATAGCAAAACCTCTCAAGGCATCGACAACTTCAACTCTTGGTGTTTTTAAATTAAAAGTACTGTTTGACATAGTTGTATTAATAAATGAAACAATTGATACTGAAAAGTATCGTAATTTTCTATCAATAACTAAAAATCAATTTTTAAATTCATGATAAATTAAACCCATCCGCTGAATATTAAAACCAAAAAAAAAAAAGCTCCTACATGTAATGCAGAAGCTTATAGTTTTAGTAAACTTAAATATTTTTATGAATACATCTTAGTTCTTAATTCCTGTACTCCTTCATTATCCAAATATTCATCGAAAGTCATGTACCTGTCAATAGCGCCATTTGGCGTTAACTCAATTACTCTATTACCAACAGTTTGAGCAAACTCATGATCATGAGTAGTAAAAATCACAGAACCTTTATAGTTTTTTAATGAATTGTTGAAAGCTGTAATCGATTCCAAATCCAAGTGATTCGTCGGTTCGTCTAGCATCAAAACATTGGCTCTTTCCATCATCATTCGGGATAACATACAACGAACTTTTTCTCCTCCTGACAATACATTACAGGTTTTCAAAGCTTCTTCACCAGAGAAAATCATTTTTCCAAGAAAGCTACGGATATTAACTTCATCTCTTTCCTCTTCTGTTTTTACCCATTGACGCAACCAATCAACCAGCGAATAATCGTTTTCAAAAAACGAATGATTGTCTCCTGGTAAATAAGCTTGATTGGTCGTAACTCCCCAATCGTAAGTACCCGAATCTGCTTTTTGATTCCCATTTAAAATTTCGTAAAATGCTGTTGTAGCTCTTGAATCTTTAGAAAAAAGAACAATTTTATCGCCTTTTGCCATATTCAAATCCACACCTTTAAAAAGGATTTCTCCATCAACCGAGGCACTCAAATCCTGAATATTTAAAATTTGATCTCCTGCTTCACGCTCTTGGTCAAAAATAATTGCCGGATAACGACGGCTTGAAGGTTTGATATCTGAAATATTCAATTTAGAAATCATTTTTTTACGAGAAGTAGCTTGTTTTGATTTGGCTACATTAGCAGAAAAACGACGAATAAATTCTTCTAATTCTTGCTTCTTTTCTTCGGCTTTTTTGTTTTGTTGTGCACGTTGTTTGGCAGCTAATTGGCTAGATTCATACCAAAAAGTATAATTTCCGGAATAATGATTTATTTTACTAAAATCAATATCGGATATATGCGTACAAACCGAATCCAAAAAGTGTCTGTCGTGAGAAACTACTATTACAGTATTTTCATAATTTGCCAAGAAATTTTCCAACCAAGCAATGGTTTCAAAATCCAAATCGTTGGTAGGCTCATCCATAATAAGCAAATCTGGATTTCCAAATAAGGCTTGTGCCAAAAGAACTCTCACTTTAATTTTCCCTTCTAAATCTCCCATTAGGGTATAATGGTTGTCTTCGGTAATGCCAAGGTTGGAAAGCATTGAAGCTGCATCAGAATCGGCATTCCAACCATTCATCTCTTCAAATTGCACTTGCAACTCTCCTATTCTGTCTGCATTTTTATCATTGTAATCAAGATAAAGTGCATCCATCTCCGTTTTTACGGCATACAGGACTTTGTTACCCATTATCACAGTTTCTAGTACTGTGTGCTCATCAAACATATTGTGGTTTTGATTTAAAACCGACATACGTTTTCCTGGTTCCAGATGAATATGACCAGAAGTCGGATCCATTTCACCTGCAATTATTTTAAGAAAAGTTGATTTTCCAGCACCATTAGCCCCGATAACTCCATAAATATTACCGTGTGTGAAGGTTGTATTTACTTCGTCGAACAAAATTCGTTTGCCAAACTGAACTGATAAATTATTGACTGTTAACATGAATGTTTCTTTATTAAATTTTGTGCAAAAGTACAAAAAAATGTCTATTGTTTTTTACTGCAAATTAAGAATTAGTTTATCTTCATTTCGTATTAAATTTCGTTTTAAAGTATTAGGAATAAAATGCAGGCAGTCATCCCGATTATTGCATTTATTTGTGTTATCATAAATTATTTTACTTGAACAAAAGTTAATTAAAAGAGAAAACCCAGTATCAATAAAGCTTCTGGGTTTTCAAACAAACAAATTAAATTAGGACTAAAATTTATAAATAACTCCAATTTTCAAGAAAAATGGAGTTCCTGGTGTAAAATGAATTTCTTCTACACTAACCATTTCATTCTTCAATCTGGACTCTGTGGCAAATTGGGTTTCATTCCATTCGGTATTGAATAGATTTTCGAACGAAATACCAAAAATTATCTTTTTATAAGTATAATTGACATTAAAATCAGTGACAAAATATCCTTCTGCTACAATCGAATTGTCTTCGTTGGCGGGACGATTTTTCATGTATCGATACCTTATTCCCCCTGAAAAGTTCTTCCAATTTTGAAAACTTAATCCCCCAGTCGAAGTAAAATCTGGTGCCAGCGGAATGTAATCTTCTCCATCAGGCTCATTAATACTTCTGGCGTGGGTATAATTGGCATCCAAATTAAAAAAGAAATAATCACTCAGCTGATATCGGATTCCCAAATCAAAACCGGACCTGCCGGTCTCGCCACTAGGTTCCACCACTCCAGCATCCCCAACATACACAAACTCTTGCTGCAAATACAAAAACCACAAAGCCGAATTGATAATCAACCTCGGAAATGGTTTCCAAATCGTACCCACATCCGTACCAATTGCTGTTGGCAGAATTTCGTCTCCATTATTCGCAATCACAACCCTGGCATCATTCGAATGAAAACCTGTTCCGGTTTTAAGATAAAACTGCAAATCATTGTTTTGCGAGTAAACAAAATTTAGCTTAGGAGATATTTTTACTTGGCTTTCCGTCTGTGTTTTGTAATTTGTCGCTAAATTATCCTGATAACCAAATTTAAAATAATCCAAGCGAATAGCTGGATTGATAAGCCATTTTCCCAATCGAAACTCTGAATTCAAATAGGTAAATATGTTTGACTCGTCAATATCTCCCAATTTAATTACTTCCAATGTTTCAGTTCTGTTCAATGTGTGCGATAATTCAGAATCGGTTGTGGCATCGTTTCGAACACCAAATCCCAATTGAAACAGCATTTCAACCGACTCTTTATTTATTTTTTTGTTCAATTCTGCATTGATTCCGTATAAATTCCGGTCTTCTTTTTGCTTAATCTGATCCCCATTTATAGGGTCTTCGAGGAAAAAAGTAAAGTTCGAAAACAATTCAAATTTATAATTCGAATAAAAAGTACTGGCTTTCAAAAACGTATTTTCATCAATAGGTCTGCGCATTGACAAGTTAAAATTCGACCTTGAAGTTGAACCGCCTTCGGTATCATCTACTGATCCAAATCTGGAAATCGTTCCATCATCGACCAAACGCTGAGGTACTTGCCCTGAAGCATCCCACTTACTGGTGAAGCGAGAAGCAATAATAGAAAACCGACTATTATCTTCTAAAACAAATGAATATTTTCCGAACAAATTGATTCGGTTGAAGTTTTGAGGAGAAACAAATGGACCATCGGTAAGAATATATTCAGTGGCAATGTAAGCACTTTGTTTTTTGTTGTTTCCCAAAAGCTCAAACAAGCCGACCGTTCTAAAGGTATTAAATTGTCCTACTTCCACCCCAATGCTACTAAAATCTAGTTTTTCTTTTGTTCCAAAATCAACATATCCAGCCGTTGCAAAATCACCTTTACTTGCATAATACGTTCCTTTTCCAAAATCAATTTTATCGACTGTTTCCGGAATTACAAAATGTAAATCGGCGTATCCTTGCCCGTGTGCATGCGAAACCATATTTACCGGCATACCATCAACATTAATCGCGATATCCGTGCCGTGATCGATATCAAAACCACGTAAAAAGATTTGTTCCGCTTTTCCTCCGCCAGCATGCTGACCAATAAATAGTCCTGGAACTTTTCTCAATATTTCCTGCGATGAATTTACAGGAGTAGTTTCCAAATCAATTTTGGAAATCACATTCATCGCAGATACTTTCGTCTGAATAACCACTTCTTCCAATTTGAAACTATCGTTTTCCATCAGAATAATTATTTCAGAATCCGTAATTGTATAGTCCGTTTTTTTATATCCCAATGCACTTACATTGAGAACATCTCCAACATTGGATTTATCAATATTAAAATTTCCAGTTTCATCAGTATGTGAATGTGTATTCGATTTTGCATTGGTAATAGTTACATATTCAATTGGTTTTCCGCTTTCATCAATTACAAACCCTTTTTGAATTTGACTGAATGCATTTAATCCAAATAGAAGCAGAAAAATTGGTGTATATTTTTTCATTTCCAAATTACAATTGCATCACCTTTTTTTCCAAAGTTGGCCCTAATTCATAAGTGCTACCCAATAATTCTTCTTTGATTGGTTTTACTTTTTCCATAATATTATTTGATTTATAAATCATTGCCAAGTGATATTGCACTTTAGGTTCAAAGGATTTACCAACAACATATTTTTGGGCAATTTGCAAAGCTTTTTCCTTTTGACCCAAATTCAGATACGACCAAGCCAATAAATCATAAGAATCTGGAGTTGGTCGGTGATCAATTTCGACTTTAGCAATTTCGAGTGCTTTTGAAGCTGTAGCTCTTGCATCGGCATAAATCAAAACATTGTATTTATTGTACATCGCTCCATAATTATACTTCTTGAGCATTGAAAAATACGCGTTTCTATTCGCTATTTCCATTGACTTATCTCCTCTGAATTGTGCGATTTGTGATTTCAATAAATAAAAATCTGGTGTATCATGTCTTTTGGCGATAGCCGTGATTATTCTGTTCGCTTCGGTGGTATTTCTTTCGTGTGAAAAAACGATCCATGCAATCCCTTTCAAGGCATAGGAATAATTAGGATCAATTTCGAGCGTTTTCAAATAGCTGTCATACGATTCCTGTATTCTGCCAGCATGCCCATAAAAATCACCTAAATTAGAATAAGACCAGATTTTCAAAGCCTTATTATCATCTTTTATCGCTATATCTCGAGCTTTTTCCATAAATCGTATTGCGGTCTTCAAGTCCCCTTTGTGATCATTCCATTTGGCCAAACGAATTAAATAATCATAATCATTCATATCGTGAATAGCATTCAGATTATTTAGCGCTTCAGGATATTTCCCCACTTCCATTTGTACATCAAAAAGTAATTTTTGAGTTTCTTTTCGGGCTTCGCCAATGGCCAATGCTTTATTGGCAAGATCCAAAGCTTCTTTAAAGCGATGTTGAGAAATATAATTTCGAGCCAACGCTCTAATGGTCGATACACGAGAATATTTATAAGCTTCATTGTATTGTGTCAGCAATTCTTCAGATTTGTATAAATCATTTATGTTTCCCGTATATTGAAAAAGAGTACCATAATTAGAGGCTAACATACCCAAATACATCTTTTGGTTGGGAGCTGCATCAATTTTTGTTTGCCAAAAATTAATCTCCCGATTGGCAAAATCAATAGATTTATTGTCTTTTATGTTTAGATATTTCTCGTAATCCGAAGTTTTGGTTATTTGAGACGGTTTATTGGAACAGCTGTTTAAACCTAGCATTGCAAAAACCAATAGGAGTAATATTTTTAAAGTCTTCATAATCTAATTTTGTTTGTTTGTTCGTTTTGAAATAAAAAAGCAGAGCAAGCAGTCCAAAACTTACTCTACTTTTTAAATAAAATATTACCAAGCAGCTGCTAAGTATGGGAATGAAGCTGTAAATGTTTTATCATTTGCATCAACATGATCTGAGGTAAGTCCAGAATTAGATGTTCCCATTGGTCCACCAAAAATCAGTAACAACTCTACATCAATTACATCATCAGCCAAAGCTCTTCCTGTCAAAACATTAGTTCCATCAAAGAAAGTAGTTTTGGCCGTTTTAGAAACATTAAGTACATCTGTAGATAAAAGTCCTGTAAATGCCGCAGCATCCTGTCCCAAAGCATTTTTAGTATAACCAGAATTAAGTGCCATCAATCTAGATTGAAAAATAGACTGGTATTTGGCTCCCATTGCAGAAGGGATTGCCGCATTAAAATCATCTTTTGGTTGGCCCGAAGCAATAAAAACAGTGTTAATTGCAGGTCTTGCCATTTGATCTTGTTGTACATAAGTGCCTGAAAAATCCACACTTTGCACACCATCATTAGTATTATTGTCATTACTATCACAATTTACCGAAACAACAGCACAAACTAGTGCCAATGTTATTAATTTGAATTTATTTGTTTTCATATCTTAAATTTTTAAAGGATATTAAATTAATTATTGTTTTTTCTTGGTTTCTGCCCAAACATTTAATGTACTTGAAGTACCTAGCATTGTTTTTGGAACTTCAACAACTATAGAAAGTACATTTGTTCCTGCAAAAGTGTCTGTCCCTGGATTATTGAAACCGGTTGCTGTTCCTCCCAGAATTGATTTGAATTGTCCTAAATCAAAGAAAAATGGATCGTCTCTTGGCCCTGCAAAAAATTTCATTCCGTTTTTAATAGCCATTGTCGGTACGGCACCATAAGTAGAAATAGCTACTTCACCCGAAGCTGCGCTTGTTTTGATAATACTGGAAGTACCTGTAGTTGTTGGAGCATAGGGTCCAAAGAAGTACATTTTGTCTCCTCTTTTTACAGCTTGAATTACTAAATCTTCAACATTGTCACCAGTGTTGTCAATGTTAATTTCTACCATCACATTTTCTTTAAATGTTGCTGCTCCAGTTGCATTTGGGCTTAATAAGCCTTGTGTGTTTACAGCAAAAACCAAATTATTGGTATCTTGACCTTGAAAAGTATACACATCTGTAATGTCTCCCGAATCGCCACTTGAAGTTCCTGGAGCATCAATGTGATCCGCTGCTACTAAAATTAAGCCTGAAATCACCACCAGTGACAGACCCAATATCATTTTTGTTTTTTTCATTTTGTTATAATTTAAAAGTTATAGAAGCATTTACGGGATTGAATGCGTTTTGGTTTTAAAAAAGTGAATAAAAAATTAAATTATATTTTATACACTTGATTTACAGTATTTTAAAAACAGAATAAAATCATAATATTATTTTAAAAAAAATAAAGTTGTTGCTTTAAAAAATATAATCTGCTTTTTATTAATGGAATTGTATATGTTTGTAACCACTAAAAAAGAAAATATGACCCAAGATGAATTGTTAGTTTTAATTCACCAGAAAGATGAAAAAGCATTTACCTATCTCTATGATATGTATTCCAAAAGTCTATTTTCGGTAATTAACGTGATGGTTAAAAATAGAGAAGAAGCTGAAGATGTACTCCAAGACGTTTTTGTCAAAATATGGAAAAATATTGATTCCTATAACGAGAGTAAAGGGCGTTTCTATACTTGGATACTCAATATTGCCCGAAACACTTCAATAGATAAATTGAGATCCAAAAATTTTAATGACAGTCAAAAAAACCTTTCTTCCGATAATTTCGTACATCTATTAGACGACAGCAATAAACTGGTAAACAAAATCGATACTATTGGAATTCAGGAATTTGTCAAAAAGCTAAAACCAAAATGTATTCAAATTATAGATTTACTTTTTTTTAAAGGATACACTCAACAGGAAGCTTCAGAGGAATTGGCGATTCCCCTTGGAACCGTAAAAACACAAAACAGAAATTGTATTAACGATTTAAGAATTTATTTGAAACTATAATGGATACAAAAGAATATATAGAATCAGGCATTTTAGAACTTTATGTTTACGGTTTACTTAGTGAAGTCGAAAACATAGAAGTGAGTACTATGGCTAAAAATCATCCCGAAATAAACGATGAAATCATAGCTATTGAGAAAGGAATTGTTGCTTTATCTTCCAGTTTTTCTCCTTTTCATTCGGTTGCAAATTTCGAAAAAATAAAAGCCAAACTCGAATTGAAACATTCTGGTGTTATCCAGATGAAGCCCGCTGCAAATTGGCAACAATACATGGGCTGGGCCGCTGCTATAGTATTGATGATTGGTATAGGATATCAGTACCAAAAATTGGGACAAACCAATGACAATATAGTTACTATTGGCATCGAAAAAGAGAAATTAAATCAAGAATTAAACCTTTTAGAACAAAAAAATAAAGCTGTCGAAACCAGCTTAGCGGTGATAAGAGATGATAAAAATACCGTTGTATTACTTAGCGGACAAGCAGTTGACCCAAAATCATCTGCCAAAATATACTGGAATAAAGAAACAAAAGTGGTCTATGTTGATGCCAAAGGATTGCCAGAACCTCCAAAAGGAATGGTGTATCAGGTCTGGGCTTTAAAACTGAATCCATTAACGCCAACTAGCATCGGATTGTTAGAAAATTTCGACAGTAATAATCAAAAAATATTTGCGGTAGATGATGCCAATTATGCCGAAGCTTTCGGAATCACATTAGAACCCGCTGGTGGAAGTTTGAGCCCTACAATGGAACAATTGTATACACTGGGGAAAGTGTAAATTAAACTCAAGAAACTAGATTCTTACTTATAAAAAAAAGATGCTCCTTTTGGAGCATCTTTCTAACTAATTGTAATCGATAATCTTTTTATAGACATGTCCGCTTTTACTAACTTAATAATCTAATCTACAAAACCTTAGGCTAACTACACCTAATCAAACTATCTAACATTTGATTTTCAAACATCATGCCAATAATCAATTAATTGCAAATAAAACTGCCAAAATACATACTTTTTAATAAATTTTAAGTTTTTGATTACTTTTAAAGACATGACATGCATTTTATGCCATAACTATTTGGCACTAACCAAATTGAATAAATTTATAGCTAATTAACTTCTGCAACAAAAAAAGGCTCAACAGCTAAGTTGAACCCTTTTTAATTTTTAGAACACCTGAAATTACTTCTTATAAAACTTTCTGTATTTTGGGTAGGCCAAACCGCCAATCACAGAAATAGTTCCCAATGAATACCAAATCCAGCTCAACGAGTGTGCTTCTCCACTGGCGTATGAATGAAGCCCCACCAGGTGAAAGTTTACACCATAATAAGTAAACAGTATCGACACAAAAGCAAACATACTCATCAGGTTAAAAATCCATTTTCCTCTCAACGATGGTACAAATCGGGCATGAATCACAAAAGCATAAACCATAATACTGATTAGTGCCCAAGTTTCTTTAGGGTCCCATCCCCAGTAACGTCCCCAGCTTTCATTGGCCCATTGCCCTCCTAGGAAGTTTCCTATCGTGAGCATAATCAAACCAATTGTCAAAGCCATTTCGTTGATATAGGTGATTTCCTGAATATTGAGCTTCATTTTGGCTTTATTCTTTTCGGTCGTAAAAAATATCAGCATCAGCGATACAAAACCCAAAATCATTCCCAAAGCAAACGGTCCATAACTCGCGACAATAACGGCAACGTGTATCATCAACCAGTACGAATTAAGAACGGGCTGCAAGTTGGCAATCTCGGGGTCAATCCAGTTGGCATAAGCCGCAGCCAGGATCATTGCAGCAACAAATGCTGCCGAAGCAACCGTTAATTTTGATTTTCGATCAAAAGCCAAACCAAAGAACATCGTCGCCCAAGCTACATATACAATAGCTTCGTAAGCATTACTCCATGGTGCATGACCTGAAATGTACCAACGCGCTCCTAACGTAATGGTATGCAATGCGAAAAGAATTCCAATAATAACATGCATGGAGTTGACCAGAATGTTTAATAGTTTTGACTCTTTAAAAATTTTAAGAATGACAAAAATCAACATCAAAATGGCGGCAAATAAATAAGCGAAAGGCAATTTTTGAAGCAAATCGTATTTATTATAGGTGATTTCGAGATTAATTTTTTCGTCACTAGGCCTTACTTTACTTCCAAACTTTTTTTGATATCCATTGATGCTTTCCAATAATTCATCTGCAGTTTTGTAATTCTTGGATTCAATGGCATTCCCCAATGTTCCAAAATACAATGGCAAAATACTTTTGGTATAGGTAGAATCCATTCCTTTGAGGCCCGCGTGTTCCAATTCCAGATACGAAATCCATTTGTTATTGGCGTCATTCGGTATCGGGAAGATTCGCAATATACTTCCACTCAAAGCCGATTCCATAAGGTTTACTTTCTTATCGGTTTCGATAAAATCTTTCTCAAACTGGTCAGGATTTCCAGCTTTGTAGGCTTCATCCAAATAGGGTGATAATTTATAATTACCTTTTTCATCAAAAAAGGCAATAAAAGGAGCATATTTATCTTCGGAATCTATTCCAATAATTTTACGAATACTGTCATTTCCTGACTTGATATAAATAAGTGGAATCTCAATCCACAATTGGGCGCTCTGTGTCATTGACAAAAATACCTGATCAGAGTTCATTCCATTATACGTATCCGAGTGGCTTACTTTTCGCAACAATTCAGAAGAGAATGTATTGATAGGTTTCATTCTTCCTCCCGCATCCTGAATCACCAATCTACCAAATTTTGCAGCATGTTCCGGAGTAACGGTATAGGCTGTCAATACAGAATCCAATTGCTTTTGTGTCGGTTTTACTCTTATATGACCCGCACTTTCTGTATGAGAATCTCCAGCTTCCGCATTGGAATGATTATGATTGTGTTCTTGTGCAAAACCAGTCAAACCCATAAACAATACCAAAATCGTGATTAGCTTTGTTTTCTTATCTTTCACTACTTCTAATTTTCGTTTCAGATCGGAAAAACGGGAATGCTTGGTAAACATAATCGCCATCATAGAAAAAAACAACATAAAATACCCAATATAAGTTATGGTAGTTCCCCAATAATCGTGATTTACAGACAAAACTGTTCCTTTTTCGTCCGGATCAAATGAGGATTGAAAAAAACGATACCCTTCGTGGTCCAGAACGTGATTCATAAATATTTTATAATCGAATGATTTTGTTGAATCCTGAACGGTAACCTGACTTTCAAAAGAAGAAAAACTTTTCTCGGTTCCAGGGTATTTTTGGGCGATAAAATCATTTAATTTTATCTTGAAAGGCAAGACATACGCTTTACTTCCGTAGAAAAAAGTATATTCCAGATTACCTATTTTAACCGTTTTAGAATCACCAATTTTCCCTTTAGAACCGGTTAATGTTACCGTTTCCTCTTTGCCGTCTGCAATAACTTTAACTACCAATGCGTCCTCATGATTTTTTTCTTTAAAATCATTTTTAGATTCATAATCAATTACTCCTTTCACGGCAGGCTCCGGAAAAACAAAACGAATATCGCCAATACTGTACAAAGAGCGCATCATCAACGGTTGCACGATGTCTTTTGTTACTTTTCCCTGAAGCTTGTCTGCCATTCGCATAAAATTCCCTTCAAAAGGCATTTGAATGGTATAACTTTCTGCTGTAGTATTAATATTAATCGCTCCTTCGGTAAATTTATTCAATGCAAAAAGTACATTGTGAATGTTTTGCACTTCGCCCGATTTCAAGAAATGTTCTTCACGACCTCCCTCACCAGCTTCAACCAGTTTAAAATACAAATTCCCTTTTGGATCGGGTTTTATATATTCCTTAGCTCCCATTATATAATTTTGGTATTCCACTTTAAACGGACTTCCGGCAAAATCACCTTTCATCGTAAAATCGTTATTTGTAACTGGCGATAACAAAAGTGATTTTTCAAAAACCCTGCGTTTCATTTCTCCTTTGTATTCTCCATCTAAAAAAAGAGTTAGAAATGTTTTGTCTGAATAAAATTGGTTTTCGGCTGCGCCTTCGCGTATGGGCATCATTCCCTCAAAACTGATGTAACGGGTTATAAAAGCGCCACCTATGATAAATATAAAAGCCAAATGCAGCATCAAAGTAGCCCATTTTTCTTTTTTGAGCAATTGATATCTCTTGATATTGCCAATAAAATTAATCATAAAAAATCCCATTATGGCCTCAAACCACCAGGTATTATATACTAAAATTCGAGCTGTATCAGTATTGTACTTGCTTTCTATAAAAGTTCCAGTTCCCATTGCAATTGCAAAAGTCAAGAATAATAAAGCCATTAATCGGGTAGAAAATAGGACAGAGAATAATTTTTTTTCCATTTGGAAGTAAATTTCGGTTTAATAAAGTGTGGCAAAAGTACTCAAATTTGTCCACTTCTTTTAAAGCACAATTGTTAATTTAATCCAAAATTAAGCGTGCTTTTTGATATAAAAAACAATAAATGATGAGCATCTTTGTTATATCAGGATAAAAAAATTGAAACCAACTCTTCATTTTTTTTTGTTAATTTTGCCAAATGATTAAAATAACGATTATCGGTTCCGGAAATGTTGCACAACACCTGATTGATGCTTTCGCAAAAAGCAATGCGGTCGAAATTATCCAGGTTTATTCGAGAAGCCAAAAACAAATTTCTCCCCTACTCGATTCGAGTAAAATCACCAATGACTGGAATGCTTTGGCACAAGCCGACTTATACATCATAGCAGTTTCTGATGATGCTATTGCTTCGGTTTCATCACAATTGCCTTTTGAAAATCGATTGGTTGTGCATACGTCGGGCAGTGCGTCTTTGGCTACGCTGGATGATAAGAATCGAAAAGGCGTTTTTTATCCGTTGCAAACGTTCACCAAAGGAAAAGCTATTGATTTTAAAACCATCCCTTTTTGTCTGGAAACCCAATTTGAAAATGATTATGAGATTCTAAAGAAAGTATCTCAATCCATTTCGGACAATGTTTACAAAATCGATTCCCACCAACGCAAAGCTCTGCATGTTGCTGCTGTTTTTGTTAATAATTTTACCAATTATTTGTACCAATTAGGAAACGATATTTGTCAGGAAAACCATGTCCCTTTCGATATTTTGAAACCATTGATTCTTGAAACCGCCGAAAAACTTTTGACGCTTTCTCCAAAAGATGCCCAAACTGGTCCTGCCAAACGCAATGATATTTCGACAATTGAAGCGCATGAATCTTTTTTATCGAATGAAAATCAATCCACTATTTATAAAATATTAACTCAATCTATACAAAATCATGGCAAAAAGCTATAAAGAAATAATGAATGATATTACTACGTTTGTGTTTGACGTAGATGGCGTACTTACTGACAGTTCTGTTTTTGTAACCAACGAAGGAGAAATCCTGAGAACAATGAATATCCGTGATGGCTATGCGATGAAAGCAGCTGTTGAAAGCGGTTATCATGTATGCATCATCTCTGGTGGAAGTAACGAAGGCGTTCGAGTGAGACTCCAAAATTTGGGTATTACCGACATTCATTTGGGAACTCCCGATAAAGTGCAAACGTTCAAAGAATATACAGATGTTTACAACATCAACCCAGAACAGGTTTTGTATATGGGCGATGATATTCCCGATTATCACGTAATGAAATTGGTAGGATTACCTACTTGTCCACAAGACGCAAGCCCAGAAATTAAAGCGATTTCAACTTATATTTCACACAAAAATGGTGGAAAAGGTGCTGCCCGCGATGTAATTGAACAAGTAATGAAAGTACAAGGAAAATGGATGACTTATTTTGACGGCAAACTTGATTAATTTTAGGTTGCAAATTTAAGCTGCAGAATTCAGATTAAAAAAATAACTCAAAACCAGAACTGATTACTAAACATGAAGTACCTTAAACTCATACGCTACCAAAACCTGATAATGCTTGCATTGATGCAATTGCTTTTTCGTTATGGTTTTTTAAATTTCCAAAGCATTCCTTTGGCGCTAAGCGATTTACAATATTTTTTATTGGTAGCATCAACAGTACTGATTGCTGCAGGGGGATATGTAATTAATAATATTATGGATCAGGCAACCGATAACGATAACAAACCCAATCAAGTAGTTGTAGGGAAAAGCATCTCCGAGACACAATCTTACAATATCTATTTGGCATTGAATATTTTGGGTGTTGGTATTGGTTTTTATTTATCAAATGTGATCGAGAGACCTGGATTTGCTGCAATTTTTATCGTGATTTCGGCAACACTTTATCTTTATGCAACAAGTCTCAAACAAATGTTGCTTATTGGTAATTTTGTTGTTGCGATTTTGTTGGCTTTCAGCGTGATTATCATTGGGATTTTCGACCTTTTACCGGTCATTAACCCCGGAAACCAACAAGCATTGGCAGATATTTTTTCCATCCTTTTTGATTATGCCGTATTTGCCTTTATTATCAATTTTATTAGAGAAATCGTAAAAGATCTCGAAGATGTAAATGGTGATTACAATCAGGGAATGAATACCTTACCTATTTCTTTAGGAATAAATCGAACAGCAAAATTAGTTTTGATTTTGAGTTTGATTCCGTTGGTGATGGTTATATTCTATGTCAAAAACTACTTTTTTGCTTATAATTTATACATTGCATCGCTTTATGCTTTGATAAGTATTGTAGCTCCATTAATTTATTTTGCCATAAAAATGGCCGATGCCAAAAAAAGTCAAGATTTTCATCATTTAAGTACAGTTTTAAAACTGATAATTTTATTTGGTCTGTTTTCAATTGTTATTGTCACTTATAATGTATTACACCATGCTTAAAGAAAAACTCAAAAAACACAAACTCATATTGGCTTCTGGTTCTCCGAGGAGGCAGCAATTTTTTAAAGATTTGGATTTGGATTTTGAAATTCGTTTGAAAGAAATTGAAGAAATTTTTCCACCCGAATTGAAAGCCGAAGCAATCACAAACTATCTTGCACAATTAAAAGCCGATGCATTTGAGGGAGAATTGCAGCCCAACGAAATCCTGATTACAAGTGATACTATCGTTTGGCACAACAATAAGGCGCTGGGCAAACCAAAAGACCATCAAGATGCTTTTCAAATTTTAAAATCATTATCGAATGCTACTCACGAAGTGATTACTTCGGTTTGTTTTAAGACTACAAAAGGTTCTGATTTGATTAATGAAATAACAAAAGTTACCTTCAATGCGTTAAGTGACGAAGCTATTCTTTACTATTTAGAGAATTATAAGCCTTATGATAAAGCAGGCGCCTATGGAATTCAGGAATGGATAGGATTTGTTGGCGTGACAAAAATAGAAGGTTCTTATGCCAACGTCATGGGAATGCCAACCGATAAAGTCTTTGAGTATTTGTATAAATTAAGGTAACAAATAAAATGCTATGACTTTTTTTAACGATTATACCAAAGAATTACTGGCCTCTGGAATTTTAGTATTCGCAGCAATCGTGTTACGGGTTACCATTTCAAAATTGGTAAGACGATTTGCAAAATCAAGCCATAGATTAGAACACAGAACCAATTTGGTGATCAAGTATATACATCTACTCCTAAACATATTGGTTGTAATAATCCTGACTATACTTTGGGGAGTCAAAACAGAAGATATTTTTATTGCCCTTTCATCGATAACAACGGTGGTTGGAGTAGCCATGTTTGCACAATGGTCTATTTTGAGTAATATTACTTCGGGAATTATTTTGTTTTTTTCTTTTCCGTTTAAAATTGGGGACATTATCAAAATCCACGATAAAGATTTTTCTATTGAAGCCGAAATTGAGGACATCAATGCTTTCCACGTTACTCTTAAATCAACTGATGGAGAAATAGTAATCTATCCCAATAATTTATTTTTCCAAAAAGGGATTTCGATTATAAAAAAACCGTCTAATGAAGAAGTAGATTTTACGGATTAACCGACTGAAAAGATACTCTTAACCAAAATTTTCAATAAGCCAATTCTATTAACCCACCAACTATCATTTATGAAAAACACAATTCAGTTTCCGTTTTATATCCGGCTTGCATTTACTTTATTAAGTTTGATTGCCTTAGTGGCTATCCTTTATATTGGCCAAGACATTATAGTTCCTTTAGTCTTTGCGCTTCTATTTGCTATCTTGCTTGGACCTGTTGTGATTTTTTTTAAACGCAAATTGCACTTTCCAAATATTTTGGCCATTGTTTTTGCTTTAACGCTTTCGGTTTGTATTGTTATTGGTACATTATTGTTTGTCTCTTGGCAAATAAGCGACATATTAAATGATTGGAACACCATTAAAACAAACGTTTTTATTTATTTTGAATCTATTCAGGACTTTATGAGCCAATATTTTCATCTAAGCAAAGACGATCAGGCAAAATTTATAAATAATGCCAAACAAAATTCTACCGAACAAGGAAAAACAATTATTGCCAGTACATTGGTTTCTCTTTCGGATGTGATGGTAAATCTAACCTTAATTCCTATTTATACTTTTCTGATATTATTGTATAAAAATCACTTTTTGAAATTTTTATCCAAATTGTATGACCAAAAATATTATCCAAAACTCAAAGACATTTTGTTTCAAATTAAAGTTTCTGTGCAGAGCTATATTCTTGGATTAATTTTTGAAATGATTGCTGTATCGATTTTGACTGCTATTGGTTTTTGGTTTTTAGGTATAAAATATACCTTGGTTCTAGGAATAATTACTGGGATTTTGAACTTGGTTCCTTATTTAGGAATTTTGTTTGCCGGTTTACTTAGTATTATTGCAACCCTTACGGGTTCTGCAGACATATCTATAATCATTGGGGTGATTGTAGTAAATATTATTGTACAACTTATAGACAACAACATATTAGTGCCCTTAATTATAAGTTCAAAAGTCGAAATCAATGCCATTGTTTCTATTGTTGGCATTATTATTGGAGGTGCTATTTGTGGAATTTCGGGCATGTTTTTGGCTATCCCGATTATTGCCATTTTTAAAGTTATTTTTGATAGGATTGATTATCTAGAGCCATGGGGCTATTTAATGGGAGATAATTTACCTAAAACCTATACCTGGAATAATATCAAATTACCTTTGCTTGATACTGACGATATAATAGAAAAATAAAATTTTAAACCCCAGATAACCTCAAATTTAAGTACAAATGAAAACAATTAAATTATTTATTCTCGGACTCCTGTTTTTAGCAGCCAGTTCAACGAAGGCGCAAGTGTCAGTTAATGTAAACATAGGAACGCCCAATATAAATGTAAATATAGGAACACCGCCGGTTTGGGGTCCAGTTGGCTATGATAAAGTAGAATATTACTATTTACCTGATATTCAAGTTTATTACGACATCCGAGCTTCTCAGTATATTTATTTTGGAAACGGGAAATGGATTCGTACTAGAAATTTACCAAATCATTGCAGAAATTACGATTTATATCATGGATATAAAGTTGTTCTAACCGATTATCATGGTAATGCTCCTTATACACATTTTCACACCCACAAAGTAAAATACTACAAGGGATACAAAGGAAAGCCTCAGCAAAATAGACGTGATTATAATGAGCATCACGAGCATCATGACGACCACGGTCATGGTAATCAGGGTCATGAAAAACATGATAAACATGAAGGTAAAGGAAAACATTAATTTCTTTAAAATTAATCATTAAAAAGCGCTGTAATCAGCGCTTTTTTTTATAGGATTATACATGCTAAGTGTAAGAAACGTTGCTTTTAAACGATTAAAACATAACTTAAACGGTTTCGGCACAGTTGTTGGTAAAAGATAAAGAAATGATTCAAGCATGAGATATTCTAAAAAAAACATGCTTCATACTTAAACTTTTTTAACAATAATTATATATTAGAAAACATGAAAAAAGGTATTTTTTTATTTTCAATTTTAACTTTAGCATTTGCAACTTCATGCTCCAGCAATGAAGACTCCAATATAGATAATGTGACAAATCCAGATTCAAATGCAATTACTATCAATGATAATCAATCTCAATTGAACCAACGTTTGGATTTAACCAATTCTGGAGTTATTTCTATTGTAAACCCTACAACAAGAAAAAGCTTAACTAATGAATCAAGCCAATTGCCATTAACTCAAATTGCCGAGTTCAATGCACCAAAAGACGCTAATGGGAAAACTTTACAAGCAAGTCATGTTACGGTAAATGGACATTACGCTTATGTATCCTACACCTTACAAGGCAGCGATTATTCTGGAGCCATTGATATGATTGATGTTTCAGATCCTTACAAACCAACACTGGTAATGTCTGCCTTAATTCCAGATACTGATATTACTTCTTTGGTTTATACAAATGGTAAATTAATAATTGCCGGAGCCGTAAATGCTGATAAAAATCCAAACTACACCAGTCCTGCAATTGTAATCAACATGCAATTGACAGCAAACGGTGCACTTTCTACCACTTATACAACAAATGATATTGCAAGTTTTGTAACGACAGATGTTGCTGCAAATAGTGCTAATTATTTTGCAGTTTCTGGTGATACCGGAAGTTTATTTAAATTTGATAATTCTACTAAACAAGTGGTCAATAGTAAAGCAATCGAAGATTTAAGATCGGTAGCCATCAGTAATGATAAAATTGTAACCCTAAGTGGCACAAAAGGAATTAACATTTATAATGCATCAAATTTAGAATTGACAAAATCTTTTTCAAATTGGAGAGATGATGCTCAAGGTGCAAAAAGAACTATAGATTTTATTGGTGATAAATTATTGGTGTCTGAGGGATATCAAGGTTTGGGAGTTTACAATATGTTATCGGGTACAAAAATCCAGACTATTTCATTAACTCCTGGAATATCAACTGAACCTGATGATGTAGTTACCAATGCTGTTTCTGTAAATGAAGAATACGTTTTTGTTGCTAATGGTGGAAACGGACTGGATGTTTACAAAACAGGAGACCAATTAACTCTTATGGGTACTGTTGGAATCAACGGATCTGCCAATTATGTAAAAAGTAGTGGTGATTATATTTATGTTGCCAGCGGAAAAGGTGGTTTAAAAATCATCAAAATGGAAAAACCTGCAGCACCTTCATCAGCTTCTTGCACTGGACTACCATCTTATAATTTAGGAAAAGACTTGATTTTAAATTCAAACGAAATTAAAGGTTTCTATGGCTCTACAGCCATCAACTCTATCATCGTGAATTCGAATGCGGTACTTACACATTGTGGTTCAATCTCTGTTCAAAACAACCTTACTTTAAACAGTAATGGCACATTCAAAATGAATGGTTCACTGAGTCAAGGTAAATACCAACAAGCAAACCCAACAGTTTTAATGGTTAACAGCAATGCATTATTACAAATCGAAGGTTCAGTAGTGATATGGGGAGATTTAACTTTAAACAGCAATTCAAAACTTGAATTCATTGGTTCTGGCTCATCAATCACAATCTATGGTAAAGTTACAAAAGGCTCCAATATTTCGATTACAGGAAACTTTACTGACACTGAAAACAAATTAAAATAGTAATTTTATAATTCTAAAAAAGCTGCGACATTTATAGTGTTGCAGCTTTTTTTATTTTATCTATTTTTTATCAAATAATTATTTCAAATACTTGTCCAACCATTCAAATAAAACTTCAAAAACTTTATCTCGAATTGGTTTTCTGGAAAGCACCATATCATGTATAGCACCATCTACAGCTGTAACGTCTTTTTGAGGGGCTCTAATACATTTCGATTTGTCTATAATGTCGTTTACGTTCAAAATTGCATCTCCCTTAAACAATTCCTCACTCCACTCCTTTGGAAAAACTGATTTTAAGGAATGTAATACCAAAAGAGGTTTATTGACTGTAATTCCATTTGCAATTCTTTGATGCCCTTTGTAAATTGCGTTTACCCAACCTGCATTGATAGAAGGTGCAACATGAGGTTTCCATTTTAAATTATAATTCCATTCTCCAAAATCATTTTCATGCAGACTTTTGCCATAAAATCTGGAGAAACCGATAGGCAAAGAAATAGTAGCATCTAGTCTTCCCAGAAAAGCTAGAATTGGAATTATAGTCTTCTTTTGAATCCATGGTACATTAAAATCATAAAAAGGACTATTACAAATCAGAGAATCAAATAGTTCGTTTCCTTTTCGGTCAGAAGCATACAAGGTGATTATAAGTCCACCTGTTGAATGTCCATACAGCACCACTTCTTCGTTTTTTTCATCTTTTATAATTACCAAAGCACTATCAATATCCTCATAATACTCCGATAAATCTCTAACATTGTTTAACTTTTGATGTTTCAAAATTGACCTCCCATACTTTCTTAAATCCAAAGCATAAAAATGAAAGCCTTTTTTCAGGAATTCATCGGCAATGATATCTTGAAAAAAATAATCATTAAATCCATGAATACACAAAATTGCTTTTGTTGTTTGTTTCGGATTTCTTTTTCTAATAATAGTGGATGTAACTTCCCCTTCATAATCATTTGGTTGATTAATAGTCGCTTGCTCAAATCCATTCTTCAAAACATCTTCTACGTAATTTATATCCATATGAACTTGATTAAATTCAGAAAAAAAAAATTTAATTGTCAAAGTCGAAAAAACTTTCCAATTATCTCAAATTTAGCATTCTAAAATCAAATAAATCAGTCTGAAGTGATTTATTTTTAATCGAATTTAAAAAATAGAATCAATCTAAAGATGCCCGTTTCTATATAAACATTAACATAACTTTTGTATCTAATGTTAAATAATCCGAATATTAAATTAGTATTTTTGAACTTGATCCATTTAATCCTTTTCTAAAAATTGTTTTAGAAGTACAAAAAAACCTAATATATGCAAAAGATAGTAATCAAATCACTACTCCTTTTTATCCTTGCAATCCCATTTACATATGCTCAAAAACCACAAAAACCAAATGCTGCCGAAATATACAACCAAATTCAGAAACTAAATTTTCTTGGCTCCGTTCTTTATATTGCGGCACATCCCGATGACGAAAACACTAAATTGATTTCTTATTTTGCCAATGATGTAAAAGCCAGAACCGGTTATCTGTCTTTAACGCGAGGAGACGGTGGGCAAAATTTAATCGGACCGCAACTGAGAGAATTATTAGGCGTAATACGAACACAAGAACTTATTGAAGCCAGAAAAATTGATGGTGGAGAACAGTTTTTTTCCAGAGCCAACGATTTTGGATATTCCAAAAACTCAGATGAAACGTTACAAATTTGGGATAAGGAAAAAGTATTGGCCGATTTGGTTTGGACCATTCGAAAATTTCAACCAGACGTGATTATCAATCGTTTTGACCATAGAACGCCCGGAACGACTCATGGTCATCACACATCATCGGCAATATTAAGTGTAGAAGGATTTGATTTGGCCAACAACCCCAATTCGTTTCCAGAACAGTTAAAACTAGTTCAATTATGGCAGCCCAAAAGACAGTTTTTCAACACTTCATGGTGGTTTTATGGTAGCCAAGAAAAATTTGAAGCAGCCAATAAAAAAAATCTAATCGCATTAGAAACGGGAGTTTACTACTCTACAATAGGCAAATCCAATCAGGAAATTGCAGCGTTGAGCCGGAGCAGGCATCAATCCCAAGGCTTTGGCAGTACAGGAACTCGTGGCCAAGAAACAGAATATTTGGAATTTCTAAAAGGAGAACCTCTAAAAGATAAGACTTCAATCTTTGAAGGAATTGACACTTCTTGGAACCGCATAAAAGGAGGAAAACCCATTGGTGAATTACTAACTCAAATTGCCAATCAGTACGATTTTAAAAACCCAGCTTCCAGCATTCCGGCTTTGACAAAAGCTTATACAATGATTCAAGCCTTAGATGAAGATCATTGGAAGATCATAAAATCTGAAGAGGTTAAAAAAATCATTGCTGCTTGTGCAGGCTTGTACCTTGAAGCTGTAGCCAATGTACAGGAAGCCACACCTGGAAGTACAATTAAATTAAAGTTGGAAGCCATCAATAGAAGTGCTACAGAAATACAATTGCTAAGTGTTACAACTTTGCCCGATCAAAAAAATTCGATTTTGAATATCGATTTGAAGGACAATGTTTTACAAAACAATACTGTCGATTTGCAAATTCCTCAAACCATTAATTATACCCAGCCGTATTGGTTGAAAGAAAAAGGTTCGGTTGGAATGTACACTGTTGAAGATCAAAAAAAAATAGGAATTCCAGATATCATTCGGGAAATAAAGGTTGTTTTTACAGTTAAAATTAATGGAATCGAAATTCCATTTGAACGAACCGTAGTTTATAAATACAATGATGACGTAAAAGGGGAAATGTATAATTACCTTGATATTGTTGCCGTTGTTACAACAACCATTCAAGATAAAGTAATTTTATTTAATGATACCAAAACCAAGTATGTTGGTGTACAAATAAAAGCAGGCAAAGACGATATTAAGGGAGATTTAAAACTGGAATTGCCTGAAAATTGGAAAGTATCTCCAAAATCAATTCCATTTAAGATAGAGAAAAAAGGATCAGAACAAACCGTTTATTTTGAAGTGACTCCACCCAATCAAATGAGTGAAGTGACAGGGAAAAGCATTGCTATTGTTGATAATATCGAATATGACAAAAGCCAAATACTAATTGATTACGACCACATTACCAAACAGCAGGTTTTGAAAACGGCTGAAGTAAAATGCATCAGATTTGATTTGAAAACCAACGAAGAAAAAATAGCGTACATTATGGGTGCCGGAGATGAAGTCCCTAAAAGTTTAGCCCAAATGGGATACAAAGTAACACTCTTAAAACCCGAAGAAATAACACCCGAAAAACTAGAATCTTTTGATGTTGTAATGACAGGAATCCGTGCTTACAATACAGTTCAGGCATTGGCAAATAAACAGCAAATCCTATTTGATTTTGTAAAAATCGGAAAAACAATGATAGTGCAATACAACACCACCGATGATTTAGTCACCTCAAATATTGCTCCTTATCCTTTGAAAATTTCACGTGACAGAGTTACCGAAGAAAATGCTGAAGTTCGCTTCCTGGCACCCAACAATCCAATTTTGAATTACCCCAACAAAATTACTTCATCTGATTTCTTGGGTTGGAAACAAGAACAGGGATTGTATTATCCAAAAGAATTTGACAAAGCGTTCACTCCTATCTTATCATCAAACGACAAAGGAGAAAGTGCCAAAGATGGTGCTTTATTAATTGCACCTTATGGAAAAGGAAATTACATCTATACCGGATTGAGTTTTTTTAGAGAATTGCCAGAAGGTGTTCCCGGGGCTTATAAATTGTTGTCGAATATGATTTCGATTCAATCAACAGTTACTCTTCCGAATCAAAAAGTAAAACCCTAAACCTGAAAAATGGATTCAAATAAACCTAAAATTTGGAAAAGCAGCTATACTTTAGTGCTAATTGCCAATGCGATTTTTATTATTATTTTTTATTTAATTATGAAATTATACTCTTAACCTATGCAATTATTTGACTGGATTGTACTGATTGTAACATTATTGTTTATCGTAATTTATGGTGCCTGGAAAACCCGAGGGAGCAAAAATGTTGAGGATTATATTCTTGGCAATAACGAAACGCCTTGGTTTACGGTAGGTTTATCCGTTATGGCTACACAGGCCAGCGCCATCACATTTCTTTCGACTCCGGGACAAGCCTACCATGACGGAATGGGTTTTGTGCAATTCTATTTTGGATTGCCTATTGCCATGGTCATAATTTGCGTGACTTTTATCCCTATATATCATAAATACAAGGTATATACAGCTTATGAATACCTCGAAAAAAGATTTGATCTTAAAACGCGTTCTTTGGCGGCTATTTTGTTTTTAGTACAAAGAGGTTTGGGGACGGGTATAACCATTTATGCGCCGTCAATTATTTTGTCGGCATTACTGGGATGGAACCTAACCTATATGAATATAATCATAGGTATCCTGGTAATTATTTATACGTTTACGGGAGGAACCAAAGCTGTAAATGTGACCCAAAAACAACAAATGTTTGTGATTCTCTCTGGAATGGTCATTACCTTTTTTC
Organism: Flavobacterium sp. N3904; assembly: GCF_025947305.1. Taxonomy (NCBI): domain Bacteria; kingdom Pseudomonadati; phylum Bacteroidota; class Flavobacteriia; order Flavobacteriales; family Flavobacteriaceae; genus Flavobacterium; species Flavobacterium sp. N3904. Next base: position 2,925,085 of record NZ_CP110009.1, on the reverse strand, counting down.
TTATTTTACATTACCTGCCCAACGAAATGACTTTTGACAATGCACTTCATATTGCCGGGGCCAATGGTAAAATGGACATTGTAAATTTCTCCTTCGACTTAAATGAGAAATATACTTTTTGGAGCGGAATTACAGGTGGATTTTTTCTGGCATTAGCCTATTTTGGCACAGATCAGTCACAAGTCGGACGCTATCTGTCTGGAAAATCAGTAAAAGAAAGCCAAATGGGATTAATCATGAACGGACTTCTAAAAGTTCCCATGCAATTCTTTATTCTTTTGATTGGAGTAATGGTTTTTGTGTTTTTCCTTTTTAACCCCGTTCCTTTAAATTTTAATCCAAACAATAAAATAAGTGTCGATAATTCGATTTATAAAAAAGAATATCAAAGTCTACAAAATGATTTAAACAAATTATCGGAAGATGAAAAAGTAATCAATCTCTTGTACATTGACCAACTGAATCAAGATTATGATAATCCGACACTAAGAAAAGAATTGGTAGAGCTTGCCAACAAAGAAAAAGATTTAAGGGCACAAGCGCGAGAAATCATCAAGAAAGCAGATAGTAATAGTGAGACTAATGATAAGGATTATGTGTTTTTTTACTTTATTCTCCATTATCTGCCCAAAGGACTTATTGGACTTTTATTGGCGGTTATTATATCTGCGGCAATGTCGTCTACCGCTTCCGGACTAAATGCATTAGCCTCTACGACTGCAATTGATATTTACAAACGCAACATAAAAGAAGAAAAATCAGAAAAACATTTTCTGAATGCTACCAAATTATTTACACTAATGTGGGGAATTATAGCCATATTTTTTGCCTGTATTGCTACTCTTTTTGAAAATTTGATTCAGCTTGTAAATATAATAGGTTCCATATTTTACGGTACCGTTTTGGGAATTTTTTTGGTTGGTTTTTATTTCAAAAAAATACATTCAAAAGCTATTTTTAACAGTGCCATCATTAGTCAGACCACTATCTTTATAATCTATTATTTTGCCATTTTTATCTATCCTAGCGGTGAAGAAAAACTAGGTTATTTGTGGCTTAATTTCATTGGAGGAGTACTGACAATAACACTTTCTATCTTGTTGCAAAAAACAATTTTCAGAAAACAAAAAGAAGAAATAGTAGATTCTATATAAAGACAAAAAAATTCCCGTCTCGTTTTAAAATACGGAACGGGAATTTTTTATTATCTTTTATAAAAATATACAGCCTTGCATTTCTGCTACAAAATATACTAAGAAACTATTTCTTGCTCCACTCAGCAATGCTTTCTCTATTCATCTTTACATAATCTTGATTTTTGGCCGTTTCTGCAGCTACAAGAGAAAGATTAGCAGTTTCTATTGCTCCTTTTTTGTCTCCCAATTTGGCTTGAATCAATGATTTCAATCGAGTGTACCAATACGGTTTTTCGGTACTCATTTCTAAAGCTTTATTCACATAAGTTAGTGCTTTTGCATTATCGCCATTCGATTGATAAATATATTGTGCTGCCGAAAAATAATCTGCTGATGTAGGACCCGCCAATGCTTTTTCGATATTGGCCAATGTAATTTTTTGGGTAGGAACTTCAAATTTCATCGAAACAGATGAGTTTTCCCAAGCCATGTCAAGATAAGCAAAATTAGCATCAATATTGCTGATACCGATAGTAAACGATTCAACTGGTTTTGCCAACGATTCTTCTTTTACAGTAGTTCTTAAAACAACATTGGCCTCATTCCAAACTTCTGGATTTCCCCAATTGTTTGTAGTCGAATAAAAAATCACTTCCCAACTTTCAATTTTTGGAATTGTGTACAAAGCATATTTCCCTTTTGGCAATGTTTTCCCGTCGATGATAATATCTTCACTAAAAGATATAGTTGTGTTTTCGTTGGCTCCCGTTCTCCATACTTTTCCAAAAGGAACTAAATTTCCAAAAACAGCTCTGCCTCTTGCTGCAGGTCTGCAATACACAATTTCTATATCTGTCAATCCAACCGTTTGAAAAACTGTTGCTTTTGGGCTTGCCTGAGGAGTTTTTAATTGCGCCTCGGTGATAAAGGGAGCTATAATAAAAGCTATAGCGATAAGGATTTTTTTCATTTTATTAGTTTTTGTTGTTTGCCAAATTTACAAATTCAAAAAGTTAGAAATGTTAAATTTTCCTTAATTCAAATTGGTTGTTACTCTATATCCTTCAAATACAATCGCAATTCAATTATATAAACAGTATTCAAACTAGAAATTTAGAAAACATATAAGCTTTTTTATAAATTATGTAACAAGAATAAAGGTATAGCCGTTTAAGTTTGTATTGCAATTAAACTCGATTAACAAAGAAGTTGTTAAATAAACTAATAGCCAACTTTATAAAAATTACTATTATGGAAAATCAAAAAATAATACTCAAAAAAATACAATATCATTTTTATAAAAGTATGTATTACTGTTTTGAAATTCGATATATGTTTAATTTATAAACTATACATAAACGTGTTGGGTGCAATTATTAAAAACGTCAGTTCGAGTGTTTTTTGTGGAGTAAAACGTAACAAAAAATGTATCGAGAACCGTTTTTAATGAAATTTTTCTTGTTATCGATACGATTTTCTAACAAAAATTACTCGAACTGACGAAAAAATATCATCAAAAACTAATTGCACCCAACGGGTTATACATAACTTTATTTTAAAAAAGGAAATTTAGTATTTTGATACTTTTTCAAAACTCAATTCATCAAAATGATTGACCACAACATCTGCCAATGCTAAATCCTGGTCTTTCGAATGAAAACTATTGTATCCGACGCAAAAAATACCAGCCGCTTTGGCCGCTTTTACACCATTGGTACTGTCTTCAATTACAATACAATTCTCTTTTGGAGCAATAGACAACGAAGCTGCGTGCAAAAAAATGGCAGGGTGCGGTTTTGACTTTGGAAAATCTTCTCCACTTACAATATGAGAAAAATATTGGTGCAAATCAAAACGACGGAAAACCCGGTCAATGGTTACTTTTGAAGCCGATGAAGCCACAATCAATTGCATTCCATTTCGATGGAAGTCTTTAATTAAATCCTCTACTCCATCCAACAAAGCCAAATCCTCTTTACTGTCAAAAGCATCATTAAAGATGGCTCTTTTTCTCAAAATCAAATCTTCTACTTCTTCTTTTAGTTGAAAATGATCTTTTAATTTCTGAAAAGTATTACGAGTAGATAATCCTGTCAATGAAGTGTATATTTCTTCTGGAACTTCGATATTGAGCTCATCAAATTGTGTGAAATAGGCATAACGGTGTACAAGTTCTGTATCGACAATTACACCATCCATATCGAAAATTACGGTTTGTATCATTAAAATTTTAGTTTATATTGTTTAAAGTTTTATTTTGTGTCAAATTGCTTAATGAAAGTCGCTTAACATAGATAAAATATTCTCTGAAATTTATTTTTTTACCCAACCTTAAACTTTTTAAACTCTTAAACAATTAAAACTTTTCACTCTTTCTTAAGTAAATATCGAATCACCGTTTCTGCCGCGTATAAGCCAAATAATCCTGGCATATAGCTGTTGGTTCCGTAAAATGATTTTTTGAAATTGGATCCGTCTGTCATTCTTAAACTCGATTCATCCTGAATTTCAGAAGAAAAAACAACTTTCAATTTATCTATTTTTGCTTCTTTCAATCGTCTTCTTATGGTTTTGGCAAAAAAACAATTTACCGTGTTGGTAATATCAGTAACCTTTACTTTAGAAGCTTCCATTTTGCCACCAGCACCCATACTGCTTATAATTTTGACTCTTTTTCTTTTGGCTGCAATAATCAAATTCAATTTTGGGGTTACACTGTCAATGCAGTCCAAAACATAATCAAATTCGTTGGTAACAATTTCAAAGGCACGCTCCGGCGATAGAAATTCTTTCACGCGTATCAACTTCAATTCTGGATTGATATCCATTAATCTGTCGCCTACCACGTCTACTTTAGGTTGCCCGACTGTAGAATGCAACGCAGGCAATTGTCTATTTATATTGGTGATATCCACAACATCCCCGTCTACAATGGTCAGCGTCCCCACTCCTGCCCTTGCCAAAAATTCGGCTGCAAAAGAGCCCACTCCGCCTAGTCCTACGACCATGACGTGAGCATTTTGCAAATTCTGTAACCCTTCTTTTTTAAATAATAGTTCGGCTCTTTCTGTCCACTCTGCCATATCAATTCGTTTTAATTATATTTTTAAAGTTGTGTTTTTAAAAACTGCTGCAAAATTACGCTGTATTTGTTGTTGGAGCACCTCTATACTACAATTTTTATATTTGGCTGCTAGAGCATATACTTCCTCAATTCTTTCCTCAACTGTATCGGTCTCAAGGAAAAATCGATCGTTGGGAATACTCTGAAAAACTGGTTCCAATTCTGGATTCCGCAATAAGTATTTTCCAAATGAAATATAAAATCCATTATCAATCAATTCCTTTGCCACTTGTTTGTTTTTTGAAAAACCGTGAATAATCATTGGAGCCATGATTTTTAAACGTTTTTTAATCGCTATTACTTCCTGAAAAGCTGCTACACAATGAATTACAACGGGCTTTTCTTGTTTTTGTGCCAAAAGCAATTGCCTTTCAAAAACATTTTGTTGAAGTTCGAATGGTATTTCGATACGCTTATCCAATCCGCATTCGCCTAAAGCGAGACAATTTGGCTCTTGCAGTTTACTTTCAATAATTTGCAAATCCGATTCCAATCGTTGTTTATCAATATACCACGGATGAATTCCTATCGAATAATAAGGAATCCAAGCATCAAACTCCTGCGGATATTGATTGACAAGTTCTAAAACTGAATCCTGATTGGTAAATTTGTGTGTATGTAAATTAAAATATTTCATTAGTCATGAAACTTCTTCACACCTGCTTTTATTTCTACTGCCAAGTCGTTTTCCAGCGGCACTTTTGGGCAGGAATATTTATAACTGTACGCACAATATGGATTGTAAGATAAATTAAAATCAATAACAATCGTATTTCCAGTCGGGATTTTCAAATCAATATATTTCCCTCCAATGTAACTCTCTTTCCCCGAAGACAAGTCTGAAAAAGGCAAGAATAAATAGTCTTTGTATTCGTCTTTTTTGGAAAGTTCAATATTGCGGTAGATATTCAGTTTCAACTCTTTTCCTTCCAGCTGAAAACGAGCTTCCCCATATTTGACATACATTGGTTTTCTCGTGCCAGAAGTTGGCATTTCAAATGGTTTCTCATTCTCAGTTCTTATGAATTGTGCAACCACAAAAGCTTTCTCATTTATAGGATAAAAATCCAATGCCTTGAAATGAGCTAAATCCTCGGGTAACAGCGGACTCGTCTTTGCATCAGCATATTCCACATTGAGTTCTTTTTGAAATTTTTCGACAACCTCCACATCAAATTTTTCTTGTGCAAAACCAACATTAAATAATGCCACTAAAAGTAAAGTCAATATAACTCTCATATTTTAAAATTTTAAGCAAAAATAGTTTAAAGTTACAAAGCCACAAAGTTTATGTTTATAGAACCACTCTCTTTTAAAATATTTATTATTTAACTACTGAAAGTCTTTTGCAATAATTTCATAAATCATTAAATCAAAATTTATAAACATACTAAAATTCATTTCAAAGTAAAAATCATCCTTTTGCAAATATTTTCTTCACAAATAAAACAAAATATTTATTATTTTTCAATATCTTTATGTCTATGAAAATCAATATTTTATACACAAAAAATATTCGAGAGAATTAATTAAACTGAAAAAAATATTTTTCATAAATGTATTTTAATAATTAATCTTAATAAGTCTAAAATTATGAAACTAAAATTTACACCGCTGTTACTTATTATTCTTTTAGTTACTAATGTAGTAAAGGCACAAGTTACTATTGATCCACTAAATTTTAATTGGTCAAGAATTGAAAACACAACTCCTGTTTATAGCCTTGCCACAAACGATGCCGACAATGGAGATGGTCTCAACGATGGCGCCATGCAAATCAAAGGAACTGCAACTACACCGGCATTACAAGGTATAAAATATTTATTGGGAGGCGCTCCAACAAATGCACAGCAAATTAGCTTGGAGGCAAAATACTATCAAAATGCTTCATCGTATGTAAAGTTCAAAATGCAAATTTACAACAGCACGGATAATCTAGTTTTGAAAGAAACAGCCGTTATTACTACAGCAACTGGAATTGTTGGCACAGCAACATTAAATTATACCTTTACCACTGCTAGTGTAGGAGACCAAATATACATACGCTTTGTTCGAGCAGATGACCTAAACATTGTTCGGGTTTTGGCTATTGATTATCTAAAAATAGGAACTCAATTTGTAAATATGCTGCCCATTTGCCAACCAATTTTCAATTTTGATTTACCTCTTACTACTGCAACAACAACCGAGGTAAACGATTTGAATGCCATAAGAACCAGTTTATCGGATCAAGTTTTGGGAACTGTTTCCCCAACAACAATAGAAATTAATGATGCTATTACTCAATATAATCTTTTAAACATAGTTGTAAATGGCAATACGATTACAGGAAACGCTATAACCGATGTAAATCAGATTAATTTTTTGAACACTTTTGCAAAGTATTTAAAATTCAACCCTACAGATACTAATGTTAGTACAAAAGCCATAAATGCAATATGGTATTTATGCAAACAGAATTGTAATACTACCAATACTGCATTGACTTTTTATAATTATAGATACCTCTCTCGACCTACTGTCTTTCTCAACAGTTATTTACCCGCTAATGTTAAGGCATTGTTTGGAAACACATTATATACCGAAACTGCATTATTTCAGTATCTATTTGACCCCAATTATGATATAACAACCACAGCCACTAACGGCGCTATAAGCACCGATACCGTATATTTAAATTTAGACGTATTATTGGCATATGCCGATTGGTTTGCTACAAATGACGAAAAAATCAGGTACCTAAAAACCGTTAAAAGATTTTTGGAACGCTTTTTAATTTACACCAACGGAACAACGGATGGGATTAAAAAAGATGGTTTGGGTTACCACCACAATGCAAATTATGACGGTTATATGTATGCTTTTGAAAATGCCACAAAAGCCATTAAAGCATTGGAAAATACAGTATTCCAAATTGATCAGGCCTCGTACCTAAGATTTAGAGATGCTCAATATGCTCAATTGATGTATAGTAATGATGCTGGGGTAATCCCGTTTGCTATGGGAGGTAGAAATCCTCAGACAAAAACGACTTCTTTGACACCGCTTACATTGTCTAACACTGCAATATCTGGCGGTAAAATTCTAGGATTAACAAATGCCGATCCGCTTTTGGCAGGCATTTATAATAGAAAATTTGGAGTCAATTCCCTATTCAATTATAGTACAAGTGCCAATTTTGAAGAGGGATACATTCAATTCAATTATGGAAACCTTGCGATTTACAGAAAGAATAATTGGATTGCATCAATGAAAGGTCAATCGGATGTTTTATGGGGCTCTGAAATATACACGAGCCAAAACAGATACGGAAGATACCAAAGTTATGGTTCTTTGGAAATAATTTATCAAGGCGACAAAACCACAGGTAATGGATTTAGTGACATCGGATGGGATTGGAATTACAATCCAGGAGCCACAACTATAGTGCTACCTTGGGATAAATTGCAAGCCGAAAAAACTAGAGTAGACGAATACAACACCTATGGTTTTGCGGGTTCATTGGCATTAAAGCAAAAATCAGGAAATGCTTTGACTAAAACTATGGGAGAGTCTGGATTGTTTGCAATGAAGTTTAAAGAGCGTAATAATTTGGGGTTCGGTACCACATTAGGCCCAATCACACATAATAATACTTTCGAATTTACTAAAACCTATTTTGCTATTGACAATTATATAATTTGTTTGGGTAGCGGAATCAGTAATAACGACACCACAAACCCTACCGTAACTACTTTATTCCAAAGACTGAATAACAATTCAAATGACATATTTGTTAATGGTGTGGTAAAATCTAGCCAAAGTGCCGAATCTTTTTCTGGAACATCATCTAATTGGGTTTTGGATAATTACAATACGGGTTATTTTATTTCACCCAATTCTGGAACACTCAAAATACAAAATTCAACACAAACGACTCCATATCAAAATCAGGTTTTTCCAACAGCTGCGACAATTGCCAGTAATGCCTCCAACAATTACAGACTGGCTTACTTGGATCACGGAATTGCCCCTGTAAACAATTCGTATGAATTTGTATGCATCCCATTTGCAAATACCTTCATAATGACTGATTTTGCCCAATCCATGCAAACCACTCAGACCAAACCGTACAACGTGCATCAAAATAATATTTCATCACAAATCATTGAGCACAAAGCGTCGAAAACTTGGGCATACGCTTTGCCATCAATCAATACAAGCCTTATAAACGGACTCATCAAAGCCAATAATACACCATGTTTGGTTATGTATCAAAGTACCAACCAAAATTATAATGAAATCGTTTTGTCTATCAGCAATCCCAACTTAGGGACGAATCCTTCTACAATAGTTGTGGCTCAATTAACCCTAAATTATCAATGGAATTTAACCAGTAATCCAAATGCGAGCATTGTATCTTCCAATGCTTCACAAACAGTAATTCAATTCAATCTCGCAGACGGATTACCTGTTGAAGTAAATCTAACAGCAGTAAATCCATGCTCAGGACTAAGCAGCGCACCAGCGATGCCTACATTGAATGTTACACAACCAACCACCGCCGTAAGCACTGGTAGCATTGCAGTAACCAGTTCAATTACCGATTTAAGCTTTAGCCTAAATGGTACAACATTCACAAATACCACTGGACTATTTGAAAACTTATCTCAAGGTAATTACTCGATTTATGCCAAAAACACAAACGGATGCATTTCCATTCCTGCCACTGCCACAATCAATCCACCTCCTACAGGTAAAATGACAAAATCAGTACTTGTAAAATCTCCTTCCGAAGTTGTTGCTTTTGATGTATTGGCTTATCCCAACCCAAACAAACATCAATTTACATTGGAACTGAAGGGTGGAAATAGCGAAAAAGTTGATGTGGTAGTTTATAATATTCTAGGACAAAAAGTAAAAAAAATTCAAACCAATAATGGAGAACCTTTTGTTTTTGGAGAAGAATTTGCTCCCGGAGAATATCTAGCAGTAATTAAACAAGGTACTAATACAAAAACAATCAAATTGATAAAACTTTGATTTTATTTGTGCAAAATAAAGCCATCTCATTAACTTGAGGTGGCTTTTGCATTTTAAAAGACTTCAAACTCAAATTCAATATTTTCGAAATATAACAGAGTGGATCTCCTTATTTTTTTCAACAAAATCAATACAAAACTAAAATTTTAGTTAAATAACTATATTTATAGTTTGTAAACTAAAAATATAGTTGTAAGTTTGTTTCAAATAAAATCATCATGCAAAAACTAACAAACAAAGAAGAAGAGATCATGCACATTTTATGGAAGCTCAAAAAAGCATTCGTAAAAGAAGTCATGGCCGAAATCACCGAAGACCAGCCGCATTACAACACTTTATCCACTATTATTCGCAATCTGGAAGAAAAAGGATATGTAAATCACAATGCATTTGGTAACACCCATCAATACTTTCCAATTGTAAGCCTAGAGGATTACAGAAAAGGTTTTATGAGTACTGCTATCGATAATTATTTTAATAGTTCTTATAAAAACATGGTTTCCTTTTTTGCCAAAGAAGAAAAAATATCGGCAGCCGAATTACGTGAAATCCTTTCTATGATTGAAACCCCAAAAGAAATAAAATAATCCGCTTAAAAAAATGGGACTCATGACAACCAGAAAAAAATAAAATTTAGGAATAAAAAAACAATAAAAAATGGAAACACTATTCATATTTGTAGCAAAATCGAGCGGACTGATAGCAATGTTCTATATTGCTTATTATTTCCTATTGCGAAAAGAAACTTTTTTTACAGCAAATCGTTGGTTTCTTTTAGCAGGTTTGTTCACATCTGCAATTTTGCCATGGATAGTTTTTACCACAATTGTTTGGGTAGAACCAACACCAACCAACTTTGACTGGTCAAAACTTCCCATGAGACCTGTCCAAGAAGAAAACTTTGAAATCAATTGGTATCCCGTTTTGGTCGCTGCTTATATAATTGGAATATTATTGTTTTTAGCCCAGTTTGCATTGGACTTTTATCACCTTAATCGCGTTTTAAAAGGCAAAACCATCCAGCAACAAGCCGACCATAAATTTATTGACACCAAAGAGAACATTGCTCCTTTCTCCTATTTTAATACCATTGTATATAACTCATCACTGTACAACGAGTCTGAAATGGAGAGCATACTCGAACACGAAAAAGTACACAGCGAACAATACCACACTATAGACGTCTTAATCACACGTTTCTTTTGCATCCTTTTTTGGTTTAATCCTTTTGTTTGGCTGTACAAAAAAGCCATTTTGCAAAACCTGGAATTCATTGCCGATAGCGAAGCAACCAAAAACATGTCCGACAAAAAAGCATACCAACTCACGCTTTTAAAAATAACAACTCACGAAAATTGTGTTGTACTTACCAATCATTTTTATCAATCATTAATCAAAAAACGAATCGTTATGTTAAACAAAAACCAATCAAAAAAATGGAATTCCTGGAAGTATGCATTAGTACTTCCGGCATTAATTGCCTTTGTATTTTTATTCCAAATGGAAGTAATTGCTAAAGAGAAAAATCGAAGTCCAAAAATAGAACAATCAACTTCAACTTCAAATGATGAAGATGTTTATAAAATCACCAAAAACACCACCGAAGCTGAATTAAAAGAAAAAGCAGAGACAATCACTAAAAACTATGGCATAATCGTTCTTTTTTCGAATACAAAAAGAAACTCCAATAACGAACTCACTGCTATTACTGTTGAATTAAAAAAAGGGAAAGAAATTGCTGAAAACAGAACTGTAAAAAGTTCCGAGGCAATAAAACCATTTGGCATAGCAATTTCTAAAGATACAAAAGGAATGTTAGTAATCGATTTTGTCGAAGAGGATAAATCGGTTGACAAGCTAGTCGTTGTAAATAATGTTGTTTCCCCTAACACTCCTATTTCTGCTGATACCCAAATTTATATCAACGGATCAAAATCAGACAAAGCCGAAATGGATAAATTGGATCCTAACGAAATTGCAACCGTAAATGTCAATAAAAATAATGACAAACAAGAAATCAGAATAATTACAAAAAAGTTTGCAAAAATAGGCAGCGAGAATGACATTTATATCAATGGCCAAAAAGTAGACCAAAACGAATTGGAAAATTTAGATCAAGGAACAATCGAAACTATGGATGTGAATAAGGATGGAAAAACAATCCGTATTATAACAAAAAACAGAATGTATACCCAAGACAAAAATATGCCCGTTCCTCCAGTGCCGCCTACTCCACCTGTTATGAAATTTAAAACTCCAGCCCCTCCGGCATTTCCAAAGGTACCAAAAACCCCGAAAGGTGATCCGATAAATGGAGACAAAAAAGCATGGAAAGAGTTTGAAAAGAAAATGGAGGACTATGATGCCCAAATGAAGAAACTAGAACCTCAAATGGAAGCTTTTGATAAACAAATGGCAGAATTTGACAAACAAATGGAACCATTCAACAAAGAAATGGAAGTTTTTGAAGAGAAAATGAAAATATTCCAGCAACAAATGGATGAATACAATTCTAAGCTAGAAAAAGAAAATAAGCAATAAATTTTCAAAGTCCAAAAAAAAAGACGGTCACCATCGAGACCGTCTTTTTTTATATCTTTGAAAAAAAACTATGTTTAAAATTCTAGCTCAAATCAACAAACTTATTTTACCCAGCTTTACCAAACAAAGACTAGACGTTTCTAAAGCCAAAAAATGGCAAATGTCTATTATTGGGTATCGTTATTATGTAACTACAAGAGCACTTGGATAAAGATTTCGGTTTGTTTAAAAAGAGTTTGAATTGTTTAAAAGTTTAAATTGTTTAAGAGTTTAAAATAGTAAAAAGGTCATGAAACTGCCTTATTTAAACAAAAATCAAACAACTTTAAACCTTAAACAATTAATAAGTTATTGCCGCAAAAATCTCATTCCCTGCAATCTTTTCTCTTCCGTTCAAGAAAGTGATTTCCATCAGGAAATTGCATTGTACAATTATACCTCCTAGTCGTTCTACCAATTCGCAAACGGCTTTTGCTGTTCCTCCCGTGGCCAAAACATCATCGTGAATGAGAACCCTGTCACCTTTTTGAATCGCATCGGTATGAATTTCGAGTGTATCAGTACCGTATTCTAAATCATAGGAAGCCGAGATGGTAGTAAAAGGCAATTTATTGGGCTTTCGAACAGGGATAAAACCGACATTCAATTCCTGCGCCAAAAGCATCCCGAAGAAAAAACCACGACTTTCTACTCCAATTACTTTGTCAATTTTTTTTTCTTTTACCGATGACACCAAGATTTCTAGACATTTATTCCTTGCATTAGAATCAATTAGCAACGGAGTGATGTCTTTAAACACAATTCCTTCCTTTGGAAATCCTTGAATATCACGTATATAATTTTTCAGGTTCATTTTTTTTAACTTTTATATAAATTCATACTTGCAAGTTACACATTTATTCCTATATTTGCACCCGCAAACAAGTTCAATGCACATCGTTGAAAACAATGAATAAGTAAGCAAAATGGCCTTGTGGCGCAACTGAATAGCGCACTTGATTACGGCTCAAGAGGTTACTGGTTTGAATCCAGTCAAGGTCACAAAAACATAAATCCCTAAACACTTTATACTAAGAGTTTAGGGATTTTTATTTATACCAAATCCTCTTTTTTTCCATAAAATCCCTTCTTGATTGTACCTTACTAAAGATATGTCAATGCAAATAATAAATTTATTTTGACTTAAATCTATAAAAATAATTATAAAGTCAAAGGCTAAAAAATCATTTTTGATACTACAAATTCGAATCATCTTATGACAATAAAAACCTGCTTTGTAGCATTTTTATTATTTTTACTATAATTTTGATTGTAAATTCACTTCTGCTAATTACTGTACAAATTCAAAATTCATTAAAAAGCATGGTCTTTATAAGGTAAAACATATAAAAAATCTTAATAAAGTAATATTAAATGACCTGGGGATGCCTTGAAAATAATATACGTCATCTATAAATCCAGACAACTATTGAGAGGTATTAAAAAAATATTCAAATATGAGCGAAAAAAAATCAATATTAATTGGATGTGATGATACAACACTGTTAACGAAAGTATTAAACATCTTATCCATAATATCTGATTTTACCTTTTCTATAGTTTCTGTTTCTAGAGTAGTAGATTTAAATACTACTGCAAAATCATTAAATCCAGATCTAATTATTTTGTGTTTCAAAAAAAACACCCCAATAATATGCGATGCTAATTTTAATTCCAATAAAAAAGAAACACCAATACTTTGTTTAACAAGAAGTTACGAATGCGAATCTTTATGCTGGTCCAAAAACTGTATCGTTTTTACATATCCTTATAATCACATCAACAATACAGATTTTTTCATTTATAGAATTCAGTCCATCTTTCTTTTAAAAAAAACGGAAACAAAAATTAAACCAGTTGAGTCATTTACAGAATCAGCATTTCAAAAAAATGAATGTAATACCCGAGAGTTGAGTCATTATGTTATGGAACTTGATCAAAAGGTAGAAGTATTGCTAAAAGTAAAAGAACGTATCTCCTATCTTTATCCAAATGTAGATGATTGTACCCGAACAGAATTAATGTCTATAGTAAATTCTATAAAAACGGTTGCCAATGATACCAAACTCTGGGATGATTTTAAAATCTATTTTGAACAATCCAATCCAAACTTTTTATTGGCTCTTGCCCAAAAACATCCTTCGCTAAGTTCCAAAGACTTAAAATATTGTTGCTATATCAAAATGAATATGAGCAATAATGACATCACAAATCTTCTTGGTATCAATCAGGAAAGTGTACGAACCCATAAATACCGACTGAAGAAGAAATTAACACTTGAAAAAGAACAAGACATCATTTCGTATTTAAGAACCGTATCCTAAATCACACTCATCCCAATTATATTTATTTATTCTAACCGATTATATTTTATGTATAATTGGGGAAACCTTATTTATAATCAACTTTGTGTTGGATAATATAATGTCTTGCACCCAAAAAATCATTGACTAAAATCATAAAACATTGTATTACAACTAAATGAAAACTTATTTTTTTCATTCAAAAAACAAAACTGTCTATATTTTGTCTACAAAAAACAAAAAAAAATCAATTATGTACATGAAAAGTACATTCATAAAATTCTGTTCAAATTAAATTCTAAAGTACTTTTACCAATAGACTTAGGCAATCTATTTCTTTGGTACATTAGACAAAATTTAAGAATCGAATTACAATGATATATAAATCTCTTCAGTTTACAAATAAATTATTAGGACAGTTTTTAAAAAACCGTTTTAGGCTTGACGAAGAGAAAATAGTCTTGAATTATCTTGTGGATCCAAATGGTTCAATACCAAAAATGAATCAAAACAAAGTGGTTTTATCGTTAATCAATATAGAGAAAGAAACCAATCAGCCTTTTTATATCCAGAATAAAAAATTAGAAAACGGGAATTACTCCAACTTCAACCCTGTAGAAAGATACAATCTGGACTTATTAATCAGTACAAATTTTGATGATTATACTGAATCTTTGAAATTTCTTGACGCTATTATTTATTTTTTTCAAATTAATAATTATTTAGATGCTTCCTCCTCCTCTTCTATTCCCGAAGGGCTGACAAAACTGGAATTTGAATATGAAAAAATTTCATACCATCAAATGCATAGTTTGTGGACTGCAATGGGAGCAAAATATCAACCTTCAATAATTTATAAAATGAAGTTGGTAAAAGTTCAAGGCCATGAAACTGTAGAAATTATACCTGCCATAACAAATACAAAAAACAATGTAACAGTATGATAGAAAGTAATTTCATAAAAGTGTTTGGCATATCTGTATTTCATACTTATTTTGAAAACAATAAATGCAATTGCCTGCACTTTACTCCCAATGGTCAAACCGAAAAAATACTAAGGAAATTTGGTTTCATAATAAATACTACTGCTAACGGGTTCGATTTATTCTATAATGCTACCTCATCAATAGATTCGGTATTGGATTACATCTCCAAAACTACGAAACAGGATTTTTTTGACTTTAGCATCAAATCCAGTAATCCAAATTTCATGCTTTTTACGGCATTGCCTATCAACTGGCTTGGACAAATTATTTATAATAGTCAGGATGCTAAAAATCTAAATAATGATGGTACTATTCAACTCCATCAAACTTTGGAAACCAAAGAAACAACCCTGCTTTTTGGACAATTAAAAATTTATTTTGAAGATATAAAAAAGTACCAAACCGGTTCAAAACCAATCCATTTTGAGATAAACTTTAAAGCAAGAGAAACCCAATGGCAATACTATATCATTAACAGAAGCGCCATCCCGTTAAACAATCCTACAATTGCAGAAAAAAACACAATACAATTTGACGGCCCTGAGAAGGTAACAATCCAAACGGGAGAACAGGCATTGCTTTTCACCTCAAATGAAACTTATATCCAGCTCAGCGAAAAACCAAAATATAAATTTGACTTAATCGAAAAGAATACCTCAGATGAAACCAAACAAAAGAATACAAATGCCAAAATAATAATTAAAGGGTTGCCTGTCCCCGATGTTTCTCGGATAGCAATTATAGAAAATAATCAAGTTGCATCACCAATGTATATCTATCTATAAAAACAATTTAAAATGAACATTAAAAATTAAAAATCAATGAATTTATCTACCATCCAAACTCCTGGTGTTTACATTCAAGAATTAAATGCTTTTCCGAACTCAGTTGTAGCAGTTGCTACGGCTGTACCAGCATTTATTGGGTACACACCACAAGCCTCTTACGAAGGAAAATCGTACACGAATGTGCCAGTAAGAATCACTTCATTCTCTGACTTTCAAGCTTTTTTTTGTTTACCGGATCCTCCGCTTCCTGCGAGTCCTGCAAAACAATATAGTCCTGAATATTACTTAGTACAGCAAAAAAGTCAACCAACAAAGGGAGACTATATGTTGATTGCTGGGTCTTACTATTCAATTGTTCCAGATCCCAATACCATCTATTATTTGTACAATAGCGTGAAGCTTTTTTATGAAAATGGTGGTGGTGATGCCTACATTGTTTCTGTTGGTACCTATGGAGCTCCTTCCAAAAAACCGATGGCTCCAGGGACTCCAATTGTAAATCCAAATGTGCAGGTAAACGATTTAATGTCTGGTCTTGCCTTATTGCTAAATGAACCAGAACCTACAATGTACATTTGTCCCGAAGCAACCTTATTAAGTGTTGAAAACAATGGTACTCTTATGCAAAGTATGCTTCTTCAATCTACAAAAATGCAAACAGCGATGTGCTTGTTTGATATCATTGGAGGTAACGATCCCGATCCAATCTTATACACCCAAGACATTTCAAATTTCAGAATGAATACAGGTTCGCTTGGACTAAATTATGGGATGGCTTATTATCCATTCTTGGGAACCACCATAATGCAAAATCAAGACATCGATTACACCAACTTATTTGGTGGAGATGTAAAACAATTGGAACCGATCATTAATCCAGCGAGTGCACCCAATCCTAGTGTTGCAGCAATTATCGCCAATATACAAAATCCAGAAAGTGGCTTGACGGTTACCCAAAACAATAATGCGCTTATAATTGCGAGTCCTATGTACTCGTTAATCATAAAACATGTATTAAGTGATGCCAATATTCTTCCTCCAAGTGGAGCTATGGCAGGAGTGATTACTACAACTGATAATCAGGTTGGACCTTGGCAAGCACCAGCGAACACCTCTATCATTGGAGCTGCATCACTACCAATTTGCATTTCAGAAAGTCAACAAGGAAATTTAAATGTAGATGCCGTTTCCGGTAAATCCATAAATGCCATTCGATTATTCAATGGACTTGGTATTTTAGTTTGGGGATCCAGAACTCTCGATGGAAATAGCCAAGATTGGAAATACATTCCGGTAAGAAGAACTATGATTTTCCTGGAGCAGTCCTGTAAATTGGCCGCACAAGCTTATGTTTTTCAACCCAATGACAAAAATACCTGGGAAGCCGTGAAGTCTATGATTGGAAGTTTTTTAACTTCAATTTGGAAACAAGGCGGTTTGCAAGGTGCCAGTGCATCTGATGCATTTTCAGTAGCCTGTGGATTAGGTTCTACAATGACAGGAGACGATATTCTACTCGGATTTATGAATGTTACCGTAAAAGTAGCCGTTGTACATCCTGCAGAATTCATTGTGCTTACGTTCCAACAACAAATGGCAACTTCCAGTTAATCAACAAATATTCAGTAGTTAATAAAGAAAAAATCAATTAAATTTTAATTAAAAAAAATATATTATGGCAGCAGATGACGGTAGTGTAGAAGGTGCAACATGGCCCATGCCTAAATTTAGGTTTGAAGTAGACCTTGGCACAGAACTTACAAAAGTAGCATTTCAGGAAGTAACTGGAATGGATGTAGAAAACCAAATTATAGAATATCGTAAAAGTAATAGTCCACTTTTTTCTGTAGAAAAAATGCCAGGTATCACCAAATACGGAAACATTACAATGAAGCGAGGCATCTTTGTAAATGACAATACTTTTTGGGATTGGCATCAGCAAGTGGTAATGAATACCATTAAAAGAAGAACGGTTTTAATAAAATTGCTGGACGAAAAAGGAGCCGTAACCATGCAATGGACGTTGAACAACGCCTGGCCTACAAAAATTACTAGTACCGATCTAAAATCGGATGGAAATGAGGTAGCCGTTGATACCATTGAAATTGCTCACGAACAACTGATTATTACAAATGGCTAGTGATTATCCGGTAAGTTTCTATTTTACGCTTTCATTTCCGGGAGTAGATGCAGCATTCAAGGAAGTTTCGGGGATTTCAAAAGAATTAAGTATTGAAGAAATTGTTTGTGGAGGGGAAAATCGGTTTAAATACCGCCTCCCAACTGTTTCGAGCAGTCAAAACTTAATTCTCAAACGAGCCATTGTACCCATTGGATCCTTATTGGTGTATTGGTGTGCCAGTTGCATCGATCAAGGATTGTCCAATACGATTCAACCCCATAATGTGATATTGAGTTTACTGGATTCAAACGGTATTGTATGTATGCTTTGGACTTTTCATAACGCTTATCCTGTAAAATATGCAGTTTCTGACTTGAATTCTCAAGAAAGTGGTATCGTTATAGAATCAATCGAACTGGCCTATACCTACTTTGATATTTCTCCAATTACAACAGTTTCTAACCTTTTTATTTAAAAATATATGCCCATCGAAATAAGAGAACTCATCATCAAAACAGAGATTGTAAGTTTAAATACGAAATACTCTTCTGGAATAAAGGAAAAAGAACTGTCAATTCTAAAAAAACAAGTGCTGGAAGAATGCAAAAGATTAATTTCTGAAAAAAATCAAGAGAATAGTTATAAAAGGTAAACAACAATCAAATGGCGAGTTTAGAATTAATGAAAATAACAGGATATACCGATGAAGAATTTCAAAATAAATTCTCAGAAAATCCTTATGCTTTCATGATTAATCCGGACAATATCAAAATACAAAAAGGTATAGAATACAACGAACAGCAAGCTCCTGCAACCAGTTCTGCTTCCCAAAAGTATAAAAGCACGCCTAGTGACAAGCTGAATTTTGAAATTGTAATTGACTGTACCGGTATTGTAGATCCTAAACGAATTGATATGGCGAAGGAGATAACTGCCTTAGAAACTATTATTTACACGTATAATGGTAAAATTCACCGTCCAAACTTTGTAAAAATACAATGGGGTCAAAACATCACTTTCAATGGAGTCCTCAATTCTATCGATATTTCCTATACTTTGTTTAAGCCCGATGGAAGTCCTTTGAGAGCAAAGATTTCTCTGTCCTTTAGTCAATATATTTCACCAAAAACGGTGACAATGACTGACGGTCCTGAATCACCAGACCTCACACACATTGTAAATGTGACAGGAGGAATGTCTTTACCACAATTGTGTCTAAAAACCTGGGACGATGACTCCCTTTATATACAAGTGGCAAAATTCAACAACCTCAACAAATTCAGAAATCTGGATGGTATCAACAAACTAATATTTCCTCCCCTAAGTAATACCAATTAAATGAGTACATCAAGCGAAATATCAAGCGGAGGAATTGTAACTTTTTCTATAAAAGTCAATGGAGAAACTATCCCTGACGAATTGAGTGTATTCTCCATTCATATTGAAAAAAAAGTAAACCGAATCGCAATTGCCAAAATAGTAATTCTGGATGGAGAACCAAATACAGGAAAATTTGATGCTAGTTCATCTTCCACTTTTTTGCCCGGTACACCCATCAGTATTGAGGCTGGTTATGATTCCAAAAGTGAAATTATTTTTAAAGGTGTGATTATCTGTCAGTCGCTCCGAATTGACGGTTTAATTGGATCCGCTCTTGAAATTGAATGTCGTGATGCAGCCGTAAAAATGATTGTAGGCCGAAAAAGCCTTACGTTTTCTAATAAAAAAGACAGTGAAATTATTTCCTCAATTATAGGAACCTATTCAGGATTAACATCAGATGTCACTGCCACAAATACAACTTGGCCGGAACAGGTACAATACTATGTGACCGATTGGGATTATATTTTGGCTCTTGCCGAGGCCAATGGACTAATTGTAACAACTTTGAATGGCAAGATTACTGTCAATAGTCCAGACAGTAATACAGCATCTGTTTTGAAAGTCACTTATGGCGACAATCTGATGGAGTTTAATGCCAAATTAAATTCCAGTACACAACTGGGTAACGTAACCTCATCAACTTGGGATTATAAAAATCAACAAATAGTAAATAGCCAGGCAATGCCAAATGTTGCTGGATCTGGAAACCTTTCGACAAAAAAACTGTCAGAAGTCATTGGTCTTTCAGCATTTCAATTGCAAACTTCGGCACCATTGGGAACAACGGATTTAAATAATTGGTCAAAAGCCCAAGTAGTAAAAAGTGAATATTCAAAAATAATAGGGGAGGCCAAATTTCAAGGAACAAATTTGATTGATCCCGGAAAATATATGACTTTTGATGGTCTTGGAGATCGTTTTAATGGGGATTATTTAATTTCGGGTGTTGTTCATGATATGTCACAAGGTAATTGGATATCCGAAGTAATTCTTGGACTTTCACCGTTATGGTTTACAGAAGAACCAGATGTGATGTCGCCCCCAGCCTCTGGACTTATTCCTGGAGCAAGAGGACTCTTTAACGGAACTGTTAAAAAAATGTTTGACGACCCCGATTCTCAATATCGAATATTAGTGGATGTTCCATTATTTGATACCAATGGAGCAGGCATTTGGGCCAGGCTTTCCAATTTCTATTCCACTAGTGGCGCTGGAGCCTTCTTTCTTCCCGAAGTTGGAGATGAGGTTATCCTTGGTTTTCTAAATGAAGATCCCCGCTATCCCGTGATTTTGGGAAGCATATACAGCAGCTCCAAAATAAAACCTTTTACAGGATTGGAACCCAATGAAAAAAACACAATAAAAGCGATTGTTTCCAAATCTGGAATTTCGGTTGAATTTGATGATGAAAATAAAATTTGGACCGTTGCCACACCCAATAAAAACACCATCATCATTAGCGATAAAGACAAGCAAATCACCATTAAGGACGAAAACCAAAACAGCATTGTGATGTCCAGTAGCGGTATTGACATGTCGAGTCCAAAAAGCATAAACATAACAGCTCAGGAAAATGTCACTATCAAAGGAACACAAGGAGTTGTCATTCAGTCCAGTGGTGGCGATGTCGCCATAAAAGGACTCAATATTAAAGAGACTGCAGATATGCAATATTCCGCGCAAGGCGGACAGATGGCACAAGTATCTGGAGGAATGGAATTAACGCTGAAAGGCGCAATGGTAATGATAAACTAATAACTATGCCACCAGCAGCAAGACTTACAGATTTTCACGAATGCCCGATGGTAACCCCCGGATTGCCTCCCATTCCACATGTAGGCGGACCAATAATAGGCCCAGGAGAACCAACTGTGTTAATTGTGGGATTACCCGCAGCCAGAGTCGGCGATATGCTCGTATGTGTAGGACCACCCGATTCTATAATAAAAGGATCGGCAACGGTAATGATAGGTGGAGTTCCCGCCGCAAGAATTGGCGATCAAACCGCTCATGGAGGATCAATCCTCTTAGGAGCATTTAATGTTATAATTGGTGGATAGTATAGAAAACAAAAAAGAGAACGTATTTTTAGGTTCAGGATGGTCATTTCCAGTAACCTTTTCTGTGGGTAATCTTCAACTGAGTTTATCTGCAAATGAGACAAACATAAACGAATCGATTGCTATCATTTTGAATACCCGTAAAGGGGAACGCACATTGGAAGCCAACTTTGGCTCTGGTTTGCAACAATTTATGTTTAGAAAAATTGACAACAGCCTAAAGGGCGAAATTATAGAAACCATTCAGTTTTCGCTCTTGCGCTACGAACCTAGAATACTGGTCAAAGAAGTTCGGGTTGCCACAACAGATACAATAAATGGACTATTGGAAATATTGATAATTTACATCTATAAACAAACAAACACCCGACACAATTATGTGTTCCCTTTTCATTTGAAAGAAGGAACCAACTTAGCCAAAAAATAATGATTACAATTGATCAAAATAGCGCCATTAATTCACTAAACGAATCCCTCGTTCCAAATCCGTTTTTAATAGATGGAAGAACCGAGCAAGATTGGCTGTGTTTTCTTAGTGAATTTGGCACGTTAATCAATTTTTATAATGACACCAATACCATTGAAGGCAACTGGAGTCCATTTTTGCTGAAAGATCCTGTTTTTTTAATGGCCTCCATATCAAAAACAAATTACAAAAACTTACACTCAATTTACAAAAACAGTTGTGCTGAGATCCAACAATTGGACCAAAAGGAAAATGATATAAATTTGAATTCAGATGCCTTGAATAAATTATTCGACCACCTTACTTCTATTTATAAAATTATAGAACGTTGGACGCATTATATGCAAGGAACTGACGAAATGTATGACCTCAAGAATTATGTTATACACGAAGTAAAAACCAAATACAGTATTGATTTTTGGGCTGTTCAATCCTTTAGACAATACTTGTATGCCCAGTCAATGAAAGGAATAAATGTCACAATTACAACTGCACCTCAAAGTGAATTTAGTTTTTTTAATTCCGACATCTGGAAAAATTACAAGGACAAAAAACCGTTTTGGGAAGTTTTTGGATTTGAAAAAGAAGAGAGTATCATCAATCAGGCTGATAGCATGACTTCTTTCAGTTTAGGTGTTTTGACAACAATAGGAGATCGATTGTTTCATTTTTTAGAAACTGTTATCCATCATTCTACGAATGAATTTAAAAAACTAAGCCATAAAAAAAGCAGATTTCCAGACACGACACTTTTACGGTCTTTTATAAATGTTTTAAAAGCGCAACAGAATCAGCTGAACGGAATTTCACAGAGACATCTTGATTTTTATTATACCGAAATTTTAAAACAAACCGAATTACCTGCTACTGCAGATAATGTATTTTTGTGTGCCGCTCTTGCGAAAAACAATGCGGTTTATAGTATACCCAGTGGCACCTTATTTGATGCTGGAATTGACGAGCAAAAAAATCCTGTTTTATTTGTTTCACAGAAAAACGTAAATCTAAATCCAGCAAGTATTGTAAGTGTCCAAACAGTTTGCTATCAAAACCTGCCAAACGCTTCTGCCTATAATTTGCAATCCATCAGTAAACCGACTAGTGTTCAAAAAGATGTAGATGACAAAATACTAAGCTGGCCAACTTTTGGAGAAATCAATCCAACTGCCAATCCTTTACCAATAGGCATGGCTTTTGCTTCTCCAATGCTATTGTTGAGAGAAGGACAAAGAAATATTACTTTGAGTCTGGAATTTGATGCAACAATTGACTTAAGCTTGCTGCAGGGAGCCAACTACTTTTTGAGTACACAAAAAGATTGGCTGAAACTTGAACTAGACCCATCAGATTTTACATTAAATACATCTCAAAAGACCTGCATTGTTGCCATAAAAATCGATATTAAACCGACACAAATTGCTATTGAACCTTTCCTGGTTAATCCAGACGGCTTGCATAGTGAATGGCCGATGATTAAAATCTTATTTCATTCCATCGCCAATCCTAACACAGCTCCAAAAGTAATTTCGATTACCATAACAGTAGCGGTATCGGGTATTAAGTCTTGCCAATTGTATAATGATTATGGGGAACTAAGCACTAAAAATCCCTTCCCTCCTTTTGGCCCAATTCCGCTGGCGAATTCCAATTTTATAATTGGAAATAGTGAAATATTGAGTAAACCGTTGGATTCCTTTCAAATTGATATTGATTGGGATAAATTACCTTCGGATTTTGAAATGTATTATGACCAATACAATAATTATTTGGATAAAAAGGAGGACAAAATTTCAGCCACAAAACCAGATAAAAAGGATGCTACAAAGGCACTTTCAAAAATTGTTAATATTATATCCAGTGTCGGAAATAAACCAAAACCAATAGAAAAATCTACTACTTACAACAATAGTTGCTTTACTGTTGATTTTAATCTCCTTCAGGAAAAATCATGGCAAGAATTCAAAATGAGCAAAAGTGCGGAAACAGATTTAGACAAAATATTTGTTCCAATTGCAGACAATCCAAATCCAATTTTGTTATTTGATTTAAAAAATGTTGATCCTACTAAAACTATTGTTAGTGATTCCAGTAGCTCTTTTGTATATAATAAACCTTTGTCATCTCAAAAATCGCAATCAAATACTGGCACTATAACTCCAGATCCAAGTATTCAGAACAAACCGCTAAAATTCGATAATTCGGTCACCTCTGGTTTTATTAAAATGATTTTAACGGGGCCTGAATATGGCTTTGGATCAGAAATATATTCCAAAATTGTTACCAATATTGCCTTGCAGAATGCCAATAGTCTTGCTATGGCTAAAGGTAAAAAAGAGGCGGTATTCATTGCAGCAGCAAATGTTCCATTTGTGCCAAAAATTAAAACCTTTTCGGCTAGTTATTCGGCTAGTGTAACTTATAAATTTGATGACAACACAGAAAATTATCCGTTGCAGTACTTTCTATATTCCCCGTTTACGAGCTATCCCCTATTTGATAATTCTATCGTTTATGAATCAGCAATAAATACGGCTATTGTGGGTTCTTCAAAAACAGATCTTAAAGACGGTTTACCTCTTTATCCTTCTTTTGGGTATACTGGAGCCTTATTTATCGAACTTGATCATTTGATTGGCAACAGCAGTTTGAATTTATATTTTCAACTAGCTCGAAATTCGGCAACAACCACTTCTGGAGACAGTGTTAGTTATTTTTATTTAAGCGATTCGGGATGGAACGAAATACATGCACTTTCGGATGGAACCAATCAATTTAAATGTTCGGGTATTATAGAGCTTCCTATTCCGTCCGATTGCAGTAACAGTAAAAATTTTATGCCTGGAACAAATAACTGGATTTCGATTGTAGTTTCCGGAAAGCTTGACACGTACTCCAAAACTACTTTTTTACAAACAAACGGATTTAGTGTTCAACGCAGTGGTACTTCTTTTTTATCGGATACCATAAATCCACAAATAAATAGCAATACCATAAGTAAACCTCAAACTGTCATTCCTCAAATTGCAACATTCTCTCAGCCATTTGCTTCTTTTGGAGGTAAAGCTGCCGAAAGCGCAACCAATAGAAATCAAAGAGTAAGCAACAGTCTAAAAACAAAAAACAGGGCAATTACCACTACTGATTATTACACTTTAATCACTCAAAAATACGATGCCATTTATTATCTAAAAGTCGTAAATAAAAAATCGCAAAACTCCTGCAATGTCTATCTCGCAAAAAAATTAGACACTGACAGTGATGCCAATGCTTTTGTGCCTTTGGTCACAAACTGTCTTGAAGACGAAATAAAACAATTCTTAAAAGAGAATTCCTCTCCTTTTGCCAACCTAAATGTTTCCAATTTTAATTTCGAATATGTTTGCGTTTCTGCCCAAATAGGAGTTGAAAGTGGATACCAAACACTACTGCTACATAACACTATTAACCGCGCCTTAAACTTGTATCTATCGCCTTGGATTGCCAGTTATTCTGCCCAAATAGAAATTGACAAACCATTGACTGATGCAAAAGTAACCGCTTTTATCAAAACTATCGAAGGAGTTGCCACTGTTGATAATGTTTCGTTCTCCAGCTATTGTATTAATCCCGAAACTGGCATTCGTATAGATTGCAAAAAAAACAAAACGATGCTCAGAGCCTATGGTCCAACAACACTTTTAGTGCCTGCACTTAAGCACGACATCACTTTTTAGATTCACAAATGGATACAATAAATTACATATCGAACCAACAACTCCCTTTGCATCTGGATTTTAAATCCCTGAAAGAGGAAGCACTCGATTATATCCATAAACACATTGGAAGTGAGTGGACAAACTTCAACCCAAGTGATCCCGGAGTGACCATATTGGATCAGTTTTGCTATGCGCTTACAGAACTGGGGTATTGCACAGATTTCAGTATTCAGGATATTTTAACGGATTCTAACGGAAAAATTGAAATTGAAAACCAGTTTTATTTACCAAACGAAATACTTACAACTGCACCATATACCATCAATGATTATAAAAAATACCTTATCGATGGCATACAAAATATAGATAATGTTGAGCTATTTCCCTATAGTACTAATGCATTCCCTTTTAACAGGGTTTACCAAGTTTATCTTTATATAAATCCTGCTATTGTTGATTCCATCGAACGTACCAACATCTGCAAATCGGCATTTTATTACCTTAACAAAAGTAGAAATTTGGGAGAAGTTTTTAATGACCCTATTGCGCTACAGCCTGAAAACTGTTGGATAGGAGGCAAATTAGAACTCCAAAAAGAAGCTGACCACTATGCAGTTTTACTCGAACTGCAAAATAAAATTCGTTCTTTCCTATTTTCAAAAATTACACAAACAAGTTACAGCAATCTGACAGAAACAGGGTACTCAATGGCTGAAATATATAACGGCCCTTATTTAAAAAATGGCTGGATTCAAACCGAATCATTAATCAACAAAAAAAACAGTGTACAGGCAATTGATTTAGTTCCAATAATAGAATCTGTAACCGGTGTTATTTCAATATCGGGTGTTCAACTTTACCAAGAAGAGAAAATCGTTACTACCCTTCAGTCAACTGTGAATCAAATACTATCCATAGATATAATTGATTCCTATAAAAACCAAAAGCTGATATTAAGTTGCAACGGAAAAGAGTTGCCTTTTGATACTTTCGGTCCCCTACAGGCAAGCATTAACAATTTTGAGGAAACGACAAACACTATAAACAACAGCAATAATGTAAAATTACCCAAAAGTAACTTTAGAGACATAAACACTTATTATTCAATTCAAAATACATTTCCGGAACAATACGGTATTGGAACAGATACGATAGAGAATGACTCAAATCCTGTTCAAATTGCACAATCGCGCCAACTAAAAGGATATCTGACATTGTTTGACCAAATATTGGCTAACCAATTTTCTCAATTGGCCAATATTTCTAAACTGTTCTCTTTTAAAAATTCGGTTTGTGGTGCCCCATCCGATGAGGAAACATTCTATGCGGTAAAAAATAAATACGAGCAAAAACATTTGGAATACCCAGTTCCTTACAAAATGTTTTCACCAAGCTATTTTTACCAATCCTTATATACAATTCCTCATATTAAACCTCTATTAAAAAATAACACCACTTTTAATTATAGCAACAGCAATCAATCTAAAGTGGAGTTAAATGAAAAAAGCTGGTTTGAATACCAACAAGACCCTTATAATCCCTACATATTCGGTTTGATGAAACTGATGGAAGAGGAAAATACAAATTTGGATCGAAGAAATAAATTACTGGATCACCTGCTCGCCAGACACGGAGAAGCTCCAATACTTATCGATTCGATTATCAATGACACTGTTTATACCGGTGACAAAAGAAAAGACCAATTAATCTTGAAGAGTTTGTATTTGCAAAATATTGGATTATTGTCCTATAACAGACAAAAAGGATACGATTACCTAAGTGCCTCAAAAATAACCAATACTGTTGACGGAAATATTGATACCAACCTATCAATGGTAAAAGAAAAACAGTTACGTTTTATCAATGACAACACTTCCGATTTCATCTTCAAATCTGAGCAAATCAATAAAAAAGAAAAATTAAATCCACAAGATTTCAATAATTTTTCATCGTTCGAATTAAAACTGAATTTACTGTTTGGATTGAGAAATCTATATTTGAATTTTATCGCAACTCAATTGGATTCTCCGACAAATTACACTGGAGAGCAATTAAATCAAGATGCATCCAAAACAATTCAGCAAGCATTGTGGTTTACAGAGAAAAAACACGGTAGCTTACTTATTGAATCGGTATTGCTCTTGAATCATTTGAAATTTGATTTTGAAATAATAAAAGGCAACCCAGTAAATTACAGCATTTACAGCATAGAAAATATTGATTTTCAAACGGTAACAAACCTAAATTATATTTTAAACGCATTAGATCAATCCACATTAGATTCTCAACTGGAACAGGGATATTTATTGTTTTCTGACACAAAATATTCATTTGAAACTACCAATGCCACAATCGAAAATCAAAACGATTATACAAAAACAGAAAAATCGAATTATTTTTATCGTACCATCATTTCGTCTGAAAATGAAAAAGTGACTATTGAAGGCAAAGTCTTCAAAAAGACTATTTTATTGCTATTTCCGGATTTTATTCCGCTATTTCAAACACCAGAATTTAAGAAACGTTTGAAACAATTTCTTAAAATAAACCTTCCGGTCAATGTCAACTATGAATGCTTTTTTTTAAGCAGCCAACAATTGGATGGGTTTATTCCTGATTATATTCATTGGTATGAAAGTTTGAGATACAATGACAATAAAGAAAAACAACCCGTAATAGACCCTGTTCAGTCAACAATGAGTCTTGTAAGCAGTTTAACCTCAATTTTAGAAGCACAAAATGGAAGAAATAAATAGCCATATTGTATCCAGTCTAAAGTGGGAAACTACTTTTGACCAAAAAGGGGAAGCCTACAGACTTCAGGAACGCTTGAGTTCCTGGAGCAAAATCTCATTGCCCAGAGAGGTTGCCAATGTATTCAATGAACTTTGCCCGCCTGAACAAAGCTGGAGAATACAATCTCTGGAACTGAATCTTGGCTCTCTTGATTACAATGATCTTGAATATGATTTGAATACAAAATTACGCAGGTATTTACGCGAAAAAATAGCCGAACTCATTATCAACCAAAACAATCAAAAACAAAATAGGATTGCCGTTTTCAACAAAGAAAAATCAATACTGGAGAATCTCACCATTTTTTTAATGGAAGGGTATCTGCCTTGGAATTATCAAAATAAGGAAGGATCCATTAATCAAATAATGGCAGATTTACTGCAAAACAACCTATCGGAAGTCATTGCTCTTATCAAAAAAGCTGGAATAACTCACGAACAGGTAAGAAAAAGAATGGCCTGGCAATTTGACGAAAAGAACATAACCAAAATAATTTCGGCACTTGAACCCAATAACAGTAGCCCTATAATTGAATTTGCTTCGATTATGACTAACCTTCAAACCAAAGAAACAATTGTTCAAACTAGTACAGCCAGTTTCAAAAAAAATCTATGGTTTTTTATACTTAACTTTTTGTTATTGGAACGAGGAACACTTTTCAATAAAATTGCCTTCATGAAAAGCAGCATTCTGCAAATGGCCAATCATTACAATATTGCCTACTCAGACCTTATTTTATTAATCGAAAATACAATTGTTAAACTTTCGGATAAAACAACGCAAAACAACAATTTTATACTTTCACTAAAAACTCTGACCAAAGAATACGAAACACAAAAAAAGGACAACTACCCTCCAAAAATAAAAACCAATTACTGGGACATTTTCGAACGGTTATTAAAAAACAAAACCGAAAGAAAATCTAAAACAGGGAAAAACAATCTGAATGAATTGATTTTTACCCTTAGAAATGAGAATAAAACTAAATTTAATGAAATTGCAAATCGGGTTTTGAATACTGAAAAATCGTGTATTTCCATTATTCAGGATCTGAATGAAATATCGATTAAAATATTGTTTTCAAAACTGGATACTACTCCATCGTCGTTGAATATTGAAACGATAATCTATTTGAACACGTTAAGCAGCAATCTTAAATTGAAAACAAACAGTAAAATGTTATGGGAAATTGGAATTGTTTTTCTCCTGAAAAATAAAAATGCAAACCATACTGACTTCCTATTGTTTTGCATAAAAAAACTAGGCAAAAGGAATAATTTGGATACTGAAAAATTATTGGAATCTTTTACCAGTGCAAAAATACCTGCTTCCATAAAAAATAACCGTTCAATGGAAATTTACAACAACTTGACTGCCGTTTATTGCAGCGAAATAAATCGCAACAGTTCCAATTATCCGGCAAAACATTTCGAAAATTTACTATCAAAACTAGAACTACAACTGCAAAAAACTTCAAGCAAAAAAGAACTTTTTATTGACTTGCAACGATCTCTCATCAAAAGTATTTCCCTGCATCCCAAAATGGCTTTTGAGGTTATGCTTTCTTATGGCAATAAAGAATTTCTAAAAAAAATACTGCCGTTGGTTCTTAATCGCGAGCTATTGCAATTACTGGTAAAAGAAGCAAACATTGAAAAAACAAAACTGGTACTAACGATACAAACAGTATATGAAATTCTTAATGCAAAGGAAAAATACGATTTCCCCGAAGAACTTCTCGATAACGATTTGCTGCTATTTGGAATAGAAGAAATACTTCTTCGTCCCGAGCATAATTCATCATCATTTATTGAAACTGTTATTATTCAGTTATCAAAAAAAGTAACCAATAGCAAACGCAAAGAATACTTTCAATTTATCACAAAATTGATGCAAACCAAAAAAATTAAATCTTTTGGAATTGAAATCCAGAAGTCCTTTTTAAATCAATTGAAAAGCAATAGTTCGATTGATGTGACGAAATTCTGCGTATTAATTCAAGGAAATAAAGACATCAACATGCCAGAAAACAGATTGATTATGAATGAAACAGCCGCTAACAGACCTTCAAATACAAATAAAAATTCATTTCTAAACCAAAAGCTAACCGCTAAAAAAAGAGAGGAATGGTGTTTCCTAATCATTTGTCAAAAACAAATTCCTACTGATTTTGACAGGACAGGAAAATTTGAAATTAACCATTTGCTTCAAGAAATCATTTTAAAACATCCCAAAATATTTTTTAAAATAATCAAAAAAAAATTCATTCCCGAAGCTCAAATGGATTGGCTCAGCCGAACCGTGAATTTTAATCATTTATGCGGAGCCATAGTTCAATTGGACAAAACCAAGGAGTCCTATTTGAGAATTCTGCAGAAGTTTCATTCCGTTTTGGGCATTATCAATTTTAGAGGAATTACTTCAAAAGAAATACAAAGCCTTCTCACCAGAAAGCTGATAAAGGCCTCCGCAAATAACAATTGGACGATTATTTCAATTGAAAAAATTTGGAACGAACTAATCTGGGAATTGGTTACCAAAAAAGGAGTCTCCAAAAAAAATTTTCTAATGGATATTGAAAAGCATATTTATCAGTTTCCATTGTCTTTGCAACTTAGCTTCAGGGAAGTACTGAATACTGAAAAACAAATCTTCCAAACTTCAAAAAAGGTTGAAATACTTTCGAAGATTGAGAAAATACAAACCAATCAAAGTGCCAAAAGTCCAATCAAAGAAGGCATTGCGGTGAGAAATGCCGGAATTGTAATCCTAAACAGCTATATCGTTATGCTGTTTGAACGCCTTAAATTGGTACTCAATAACCAGTTTAGTAGTACCGAAAACCAAATTAATGCAGTGCACTATTTGCAATATGTCATCACAGGATTGAGCAAAACAGAAGAAACCTTTTTGCCATTGAACAAAGTGCTTTGTGGTTTGCCCCTTACGCATGCAGTACCAGATGGAATTGAGATTTCTAACGACAACAAACAATTAATTGACGGTTTAATAAAAGCTGCCATTTCGTATTGGAGTGCCATAGGCGATTGCTCGATAGACGGATTTAGGGGAAACTGGCTTGTGCGAGATGGAATCTTAGTCGAATTGGCAGACAAATGGGAGCTTACCGTAGACAAAAGAGCTTATGACGTCTTGATAAACAAGTCTCCTTTTGCCTTTTCGATTATAAAATACCCTTGGATGGATAAGCCCTTGCATGTTATTTGGCCTTATTAAAAAACAATAAACCTTTAAATAAATAAGATTCCTTAAAAAAATTAATCAACTAAAAAAAAAACAATTATGAACAGCTACAGTGAAAATTTACATTCCAGTGTATTGGCTTCATTAGAAAGCCAGGAAATGAATCAAAAAAAGTTGGATTCCCAATTGAATTCATCCATGTTTGCACTTTATTACGCCGAAGGGGCAGAAATAGTTACCAATGACAAACTGCTGTTGGCAACAAAAAAATACAATCAAGCCCAGGCTGTTAAGGAGCAGGCTGTCAAGAACAAAAATATTTCCACAAATATTACGATGTCAGCCAATCAGCAAAATACATACACCGCACAATCTGTGACCAACTTGGCTGTCAGCGCATCCAATATTCAAATTGCAACCAATGCAATTGTACGATTGGCAAGCGATATGGGAAGCATTTTCAGTATCATTAATGCTGCCGATTATGGCACTCAAATTTACCAACAAAGTATTGAGGCTTATAATCTAATGAATAGAACGGCCTATCTTGCAGAAGTGGCGTCACAACATGCGATGGAAGCTTCCTCTTCTGTTGCCGAAGTCGCATCATCGACAGTTGAAGACAAGGCAAAAGCCACAGATGCTTCCATAGACAATTTGCTCAAGGTAGCCAATACAGATTTTACAGCAATGGCAGCCATTGTTTCTACAGAAAATGATGCAAAAGCAGCTGCCAGCATGACTACAAAAAGTGCAGAAGGAATAATAGAATATAATAAGGTAGAATTTGAAGCAGCCAAAGTTGCCTATAAAATCAATAATAAAAGGCTTAATTCTAATTTAAGAGTAAAAGTCCCTACCCTTTTTGAAGATTCTTATGACGTCTCCTTTGATTATTATAAAAGTCCCTTTAATACAGATGAAAAAGGAATAAACACCCCTTCACTTGGATTGGAGAACCCTGTAAAAAGCTACAATCTGTTTTTAGTGAAAGAAAGTAAAAAATCTATTTTTTCGACATCGGCTGCCGAAGATTTAATGAGTAATGCACTTCAACACATTCAAATAGTTCCTCCTATCGGCAATACTCAGGCTATATCAAATATCAGTACAAACATTATTCCCGATTATGACAACTATTTTAAAGCCTCATCCAAAGCAACCTTATCTAAAGCCAAAGCAATTGAAGCCAAGGATAATTTGAGCAAAACGAATGCAATTGTACTTGCCGCAACCAAAGCAAAAAGCGATTCAGATGTTGCAGTACAAAACACCAAGAATGAGGTATCAAAAGTAACAAAAGACTTAGATCACGCCAAAAACAAAGCCTCTGAGGCTGCCGAAGCAGCTAAAAAAAATCCAAAAGATGCGGAACTTGTCAAGGCTTCAGCCCTCGCAATCAAAGCTCAGAATGAACTGGAACTATTGCTGGAAAATGCCAAACTTAATGAAGTAAAAGCCATTGACTCAGCCAAAATTGCTGCCGATACCTTAAAAATTGCACTAACAAATGCTGCTAATGCAAAAACAGAAGTTACTAAAGCCGAGGTCATAGCAACTACTGATGAAGAAGAAGCAAAAAAAGCAAATGAAATAGCTGAAAAATCAAAAAGACAAGGTTTTAAAACCATCAAAACGCTGGATTTATTGGATACCGATAATGAAGTGATTGTTTTAGGAGAAAAATATGTAATCTTTCTTTTAACCGTTTTTTCAGAAGATTTCAAGAAAGGAATAAATACTTATGACGACTACTTGTCTGCGCCATCTGAAACTTTTAGCCTTAAAAAAACTTTGGATGCCATAAAAGACGTTACAATTATTCAAGCTCCTGAAAAAAGGGATAATCAGGATTCAGAGACACCTACACTTTCTCCTTACGCAATCAATTTTACGGTAAATAAAAAGGATGACCATAAGATCACGGAATACAGATGTATGTTTTTGCCTTACCCTGACAATTTCTTCACCAACAAAGAACTTGACGATTTAGAAGAAGTTATCGAAGTGTCTATCATATTAAAAGAGATGCAATCTTTAAAAAATGGCATCAATCAATATACGGAAGATTTAGACTCATTAAAAACTAAAATCAAGAATTTAAATACTGAACTTAACAAACACCCCGATCCTAAAGCGAATCCCGAAACAATCAAAGCTGAAAATCTAATAATTAAAAATACGATAGCCAATTACAATTTAGTTGAAGCAGATATTGATTCAAAACTAACAATCGCAACAAACAATTTGGCTCAATTGAATATGGCGCTTAAAAAAGAATTGTTAAAGACACCTGTACCAATTAAAAATAAAAAAGCTTTTTTCTTCAATTTAAAATTAGCCGAAAATATCCCTTTTGGGAATTACAGTGTAGCAGAACCATCCTCTAAAGACCCATTGTCTTATGAAGTCAAAATTGATTTCTCGACTTCGGATAATTTTGGTAATGCATTGATAGATTCCAAAACGTATATCCCAGTAATTCTGTCCTTCTACAATGGAACCGAAACCAATAAAAAACAATATAACAATAATTTATCGGATTGGGAAAACGAAGAATCTTTCGTTTTTTCAGCAAATGACAATCAACAAACACTAACCAATTAAATCATAAAATATGGAACTTAAAGTATTAAATTCTGATCCAAAAAGATATGGAATTACAGAAAAGAAAAAATCAGATATTGATTTATTAACCGCACAAGTAATAGATGCAGAAGCAGTTGTACAACAACAAACAACAGTTGTTTCGGCCATAACCCAAAAATCAATAAAGTACCAAGGCTATTTATTGGATGCCGAAAATTACAGAACCCAATCATTAAGCAACAAAAACCTTATCGATCAAGTGATTCAAAATGCCATCGATTTAAGCGGAAACTCTGAAATTGCATTTACCAAAATGACTGATGCAAATCAAAACACAGAGCAAGTTGCCATAGAGGTTACTGTATTGATTAATAAACTCATCTATTCGGTGGAAATTATCAATAAATTATCAAACCTTGTTATTCGCAAAAAATCACTGAATCCACTCATTTCAGATGACTTAATTACCAAGATAAATGCAGCCGGTACAGATGCCAACAATGCCGTTGCCTTGACACTGATTGCTTTAAAATCAATATTTGCAGCGCAAACTTCGTGCTTAGAGTCTGAAGCCGCTACCGCTCTCGAGCAAAAACAGGCTTTGAACCTTTATACAACCTTGACAGGACAAAAAAATCCGAACGAAACTACAGTTGTTTTAGAAAACAATTCCATACAATCCTTGCTTTACAAAGCCAATAGTGATGCTAAAATCGCTTATTTGGAATCCAACAAGGCAAATGATGAAACTATCAGACAGTTGAATGTAGCAACTACAAATTTGAACAAGGCTCAGGTAAAACTTAAATCATTACAAGCTGCTTTGGCTGCTGCAAACGCTGCCGCATTAGCTTCCTAAAAATAAAATGTCCACTGTTTCAGCAATTTGTTCAGTGGACTTTAATCAACAAATTTTAAGTTTATGGATCTTATATACAAGCATTTTTACAGGCATTTTTACTTAAAAACAGGAGGATTTATACCGACCAAACCATTAAATCAAAATCTCTTTCCGGGAGATTATTTTCAAATCAAAAATCGAGAAATTGTTTTATTGGGGAATTTATACCGCAATAGTATCATCAGCCCACAAGATGTAGAATTAAGTACTACTATTCCATTGAATCCGTCAAATTGGAATTTTGGTGACGGCGTGTCTAAACCGTATTCAGGCCGAGGAAATGGCCAGGGCGCAATTGAAGGACATTTTGAATTCAGTAAACAAATACTGGCTTTTGCCAATAAAGGAAGCTTTCTTTTTCGGGCCGAAGCACCAGAATCTGTAAAAATCAATAACTGGAACGAAATCCAACAGCAATTAATTATAAAACTGACTCAGACATTGTTCTCGTTTCGGGAGCTTTATATCGTAACCGAAAGTGCAACCGCCACAAATACAACATTGGTCGTTGCAAGTGAAGCCAATGCTGAATTGGAAATGGCAAGTGATATCGAAAACTTTGGATTGGTCGATATTTTTGGTCATCCTAGCACCAAAACAATTCAATCAAAAGATATTGACTATTATCATCGCGAAACCAAAAGAAAAGCAGCCTATTTTAAAGCCAAAAAACTGGTTGTACAGGACGAAAAACTGGCATATTTTATTAGTGATTTCATCAGCAAAACAAATAATTCGAGCGAATGGGCCAATACTTTTTTTGATTCCAATTTTCAAAATGACACTATTTACAGTCCACAGATGATACTGCAAAATGCACAAGCTTGTTTTTTGGATATGTTACAATCGAATGAATTAAATCCAAACACTGCTTTATTGTATTTTAAATGGACCGATTCCAATTTAGACGATATTGAAAAATTATTCGGAAGTTATGGAAACTAATCAGGGTATTATTGTGCTGCATAAAGAAATGGATTGGTTACAAAAAGTAATCGATCAGGTTATTTGTAGCTACTTGCTTCAAGATGGACATGAAAAACATTGGATGGACATTCCATTACCCGAAATTGATGATGACAATGCTTTTTATCAAAAACTAAAAGAATGGAATCTCAATCAATACGAGCGACTTTGTCTTGCCTTGATAATTGCTCCACAAATAAAACCCGAAATACTGGATATTTTCTTTAGTAAAAATGCAATGTACGATCGTGGTTTTACGGAGTTCGGTGGTGTAATCAACAAAAGCCATAGCGGATTTATTCCCACTGGTCAAACCTTTTGTTTTTTGATTACTGCCGTTAATCCAGAATTAAGAATCGAAGTATTGAATGTACTTAGCTCCAGCAATATTCTTTCGAAAGAACAGGTTTTAATCCAGGAAACCACGGAGTCAAATATGCCCGTTTTAAATACTATTCTTTCCCTCAATGAACGTTGGCTGCACTATTTTATAACAGGGAATTTACCCCGATTGGAACACAGTGTCTCGTTTCCGGCACAACAAATTTCAACCAATATGAATTGGTCCGATTTGGTTTTAGAAAATCATGTTATGGAACAAGTCATGGAAATTAATGCCTGGTTAAACTATGGAACAACCTTAATGACAGAGTGGGGTCTTGAAAACAAAATAAAGCCAGGGTATAGAACGCTTTTTTACGGACCGCCGGGAACAGGAAAAACCCTTACCGCCACTTTACTTGGAAAAAGCACCAATAGAGAAGTGTATCGGGTCGATCTTTCTATGATAGTCTCCAAATACATAGGAGAAACTGAAAAAAATCTTTCCAAAATTTTTGATGTAGCACAACATAAAGACTGGATTTTATTTTTTGACGAAGCCGATGCGCTATTTGGCAAAAGAACAGCTTCATCTTCATCAAATGACAGACATGCCAACCAACAAACAGGTTACTTATTGCAACGAATTGAAGATTTTCCGGGGGTTGTCATACTTGCCTCCAATTTAAAAGAAAATATGGATGAGGCTTTTTCAAGAAGATTTCAATCCATGATCCATTTTACAATGCCCAGTCCCGAGGAGCGCATCCTATTATGGAAAAATGCCTTTTCGGGAAAATGCAAATTGGATTCCGATATTGATATAGAAAACATCGCCGAACAGTTTGAATTAACAGGAGGTGCCATTATCAATGTGCTTCGGTATTGTGCTTTAACCGCTATTCAAAAAAATGAAACAGAGATTGGTTATAACGATCTCCTTGAAGGAATCAGACGTGAATTTAAAAAAGAAAATCGAACTTTAGGTGTTACCCGAATGAATTGATAGCTAGCATGAGAAAAATTGAAAAAAAACCTGAACCTTGCGCTCCCAAAAAACACTTTTACAGTCATAAAATTGAACTTAAAATAGGAGCATGGAAAAAACAATTCGATTTCAATTATGTAAATACAATAATTGCAATGGCTTTAAATCATTGCACCAAAGACAACGCTTTTTTTATTAATGGCTATTTAATTACAAGTAATACTCTTTATTTAGTAGCAAAAACAGATAAAAAAGCTATGGATGGAATTCTATATAAAATGGAGCAACATCTCAGCCTTTTAATCCAAATACACAGTCAAAAACTAAAAAAAAAGATGTATGAGACCGATGATATTGTTGATGATGAAACTATTTTATATCCAATTTATGAGCCCTTGTTTGAATTATATCCATTAAAAAATAATCATTTAATACAACTCATTACGGGTAAAAAAGTAGCACTACCCTATTTTGATCGGGAGCTTGAGCGTTTGAAATTTATGGTTAAGCACCATTCTTTTTGTTCGGTTATTGATTATTCGGGGGCTTTGGGACCGGTGGATGTGACACTATTGGAAGGCAGAACCACTCATCGTATAATAGTCAAAAAATAGCGTTAGAAATTTCGTTTAAAAAAGCAGAAAATGGAACATCACCAAAAAAAAGTATCCGAAAACAAAATTGCTGTAACTGCCGCAAATAGAAGTGGTACTAATACCGTTCAATTAAAAGATAATCGGGAGCATTCTGTTGTACAACGCGTACTAAAAGTAGATGTCACAAACCCTGAATATACAAGAAAGGTAACCGAACATTTGAGAGAACTTGTAGGAGAAACCGGTAAAATTATCGTTAACAGTGAAACAGGAGAAGTCTCCTTCTTACCAAAAAGACGCAACGCAGAGAAAGTTACACCAACTCCTGGTCACAGCCTGATTCGAAGTCTAGTGAATCATACACATACAACTATCATTAAAG
Organism: Flavobacterium sp. N3904; assembly: GCF_025947305.1. Taxonomy (NCBI): domain Bacteria; kingdom Pseudomonadati; phylum Bacteroidota; class Flavobacteriia; order Flavobacteriales; family Flavobacteriaceae; genus Flavobacterium; species Flavobacterium sp. N3904. The sequence continues at coordinate 2,886,677 of NZ_CP110009.1, read as the reverse complement.
AATCTTTGGGTGCGGATTCTCTCAGTAGCCAGCCAATACTCCCAGATAATTCATTAGTTGGCAAGGCAATCGATTGGTTTAAAGACTTTCAATACATGAAAAAAAAGGGATACTTAACACATGAGGCAAGAGCTTTTGTAAATGGTGCTACCCCGGGAGTAGGAGTTGGCACAATAGTACACTATGATGCGAATCTTTCAGATAAAGATCGTGAAGGTGAAGTGAGGTTGCCAAACGGAAAGACAAAGCGAGAGTCAAGTCCTCAAAGCATAAGTCTGGGTCACGAACTAATTCACTCTGATCATTTTCATCGTGGTTTAGGGGCTTACGATGAAAAAGGAATGCCCATTTTATCTTCACGCCAGCATACGTATTCGGATTTTCCCCGTGGTGAAACTACTAATCTTGAAGAAATCAATACTGTTGGACTTGATACCCTTCCTCCCGAACATAAGTTTCATAAACATATAATAGACAATAATCTTGCCGGAAATCAAACCTACCAGATTAATCTACAGGATCGTGATCGGAAGGCCAGAAACATAACGGAACAAGATTTACGAAAGCAGATGAATCTCTTACCTAGAGCTGGATATGAACGCTAAGTTCCTGCAACTTATTTTACAAAACAAATTGCATAATTTATAAAAATAAAAGAATAGTTACTTTCTAAATTAAAACAATACCCTGCCAAACATCAAAGCGGATTTGAAGTCATAAAAATCCATCATAGGTATAATTAACCGCAATATACATTTTAAAGTAAAGACTAAAAATGGCACAGCTTCAGGAAAAATTACCCCAAAATAGAACACAAACTAGTGCAGCCAATAGCAATGGTAACAATAGTGCCGTACAGTTAAAAGATAATAGGGAGTTGCCTGTTGTGCAACAAAAACTTTCTGAGAAAACTGCAACTCAAGAATCTTCTTTTACTCCTATTCAAAGAAAAAACAACACTGGTTTGCCAGAAAATTTAAAATCTGGAATAGAAAATCTTTCGGGTCATTCTATGGATGATGTAAAAGTGCATTACAACTCTTCGCAACCCGCTCAGATCAATGCACACGCCTATGCACAAGGAACAGACATTCACATTGCTTCGGGGCAAGAAAAACATTTACCACATGAAGCGTGGCATGTAGTACAACAAAAACAAGGGAGAGTAAAACCTACTTTGCAAATGAAAGGCAAGGTTAATATAAATGATGATAAAGGATTGGAAAATGAGGCCGATGTTATGGGGGCGAAAGCAAAATCAATGACGGATCAGAGAAATTCTAACAACTACTCAATGCCCTCTCATCCCGCAATGGGAACAACTCAATTGCTTTCAATAGTTCAGCGCAAAGAAGTCACAATTGGGGACCAAACTTTTGACACAGATGATAGCACAGCTGTTTGGATCAATTTTTACAAGTTTCAGGAAGAGGGAGATATACATTCCTTTAATGAGTTAATTGGTGAATTAGCACACAGAGTAGCATTATCTAAAAGATTGAAACAAAAATGGAGAAATCTTGAAACTAACGATCTTAGAGACAGTGACGAACCTATAATTAAAAGAAGAACAAAAAAAAATAAAAAGAGGAATTATAAAACCCCTGTCAAATCTTTGGAATTGGATACCAAACCGGTTCATAAAGCTATAGAAGAATCAGAAGTAACTCCAGAAGAAGTAACTGCTTACAAAGATGATGTCGAAAAATCTTCGGCTTGGGGAACTATAGATCAAGCGAAAGCATTGGCTCTTAAATTCTTTATAAAGTTTAATGTCTATGTGCCGGTTGGTAATGGAAACATTAGACGATCGGAAACCATTGGAAAAGGAACTTTAAGCAGAAGAAGTTTATATTTTCAGGGTGGAAATCATTTTCAGGTCATTATTCCAAAAGAAGGCGGACCATTTACTTTAGAAAAAAGCAATCAAAAATTTGCTTTAAACAAGGTTCTTCCAAGATCAGACGGTAGTTGTTTATATGATGCTTGTTTTATCATTCGTTACAATAAAAAAGCTAATGATCAGGAGATTGGCCAACTTCGAAAATATGCTTCAAAAAATACGCCCACCAAAGCAATTAAATCAGAAATAAGAGATTTAAAAGGTGACAAAAAAAATGGGCGTAAAATTTTTGGTTTGGGTCCTGAAATGAAAAAGATTCTCAAAACAGAGTCTGCTGATAAAATTAGTCCTGAAGATCTTGCGGCTATTAATGCTCTTTATCTTGAAGACATGCTGTCTGGAGCAAATATCTATAAAAAAGAATTTGATCTATTTTTTTCTGGAAAACAAAAAGAGAAAAAAAAGGGAACTGACAAAAAGGACAAAAAAAAGGATTTAATGGTTATTGGAGCGCATATGAGTGGAGATATGTATGGTGTTGCAGCAGCACTTGCACTTAAGCCAAATATGAGTGTGCTAATAGTTACAGATAATAACCACCAAAGTTCAGAAACAGCTATGGTAAATCTTTTCAAGCAAATTGTTGGAGAAAACAGAGTTTTTGTCGAAAAAACAAGTAATGCAAATACTAACTGGCATACATTTCTAAAAAGTTCAAAAGAAGAATACAAGAACTTTCATGCAATAGCAGTAACCTCAGAAACATCAATTCTCGCTGAAAGTTTTAAAAATGATCCAGTCGAAACTTATAAAACAATAAAGAATAGCTGGATTGGTATTGACAAAGAACAGTTGCAAAAAGAGGAAGAATCAACAATTAAATTCCTAGGGTCTATAGGGATGCCTCCAGGTAATTATGCTCTGTTATGGTCAAAAACCGGTGGGCTAAATCATCCGCATCCGCAACATTACTCAAGTCATGAAAGTCAAAATCATTTAATAGAACAAGTTCGCTCAATAGGCTGGACACCAGTAAATATAGGTGATGATGTAAAAGCGGAAGTAACCAAACCATCATTGATTAAATTTTGGGAAAACGAACATTATCCAGCATCTTTTAAACTTGAAGGTAGAAAAGGGCAGTTAAAAATGCTATACTTCATTTCTAGATTATCCGGTTATAATCTTGTAAATGTAGGTATGAGAAGTGGTATTCTTGAAGGTCCTGCCCTACTTGGTTTAAAAGTCATTTATTTAGAAGAAAGAGGTAATGCTCAGGCAGAACGGTGGGAAAAATTACTTGGAAACGTACCTTCTTTTAAAAGAGTTTTATTGGATACTCCGCCAGGAGGAATACAAAAAAAACACTGGATAGAGAGAATATTATGGAGAAACTATAAAAGTGAAATTCTTCAGGAAGCAAAAGACAAAATCGCAAAAGAAATCGATGCAGAACCAAATCAGGTAATGGGTATTTTAATAGATCATGAAGATCTTAAAGATGCTGTAAAACCTTTAATTACAATTTCTAAAGTACAAGATAAAAGCACTCTTGAAGACCAACTAAACATTATTCTTGCCAAAACTAATGAAGAATTTCAAAAAGTAACTGGAGGAAAAGAAAAATGGGTCGAAGAACAATTAAGTCATTATAAAACTAAAGCTGCAAACCCCAAAACAGGTGAAGGTTTGTCATCGGGAGAAGTAGGAACAATAAAACATCTTCTTGTTTCCTGGAATGATGCCCCGGTTAGTGACAAAATTGTAGATACAAAAGAATATCTTAAAAGGACATGGGGGAAATCAAAAGAAGTAGATGACAAACGTGATTTTCAAGTCGAATACGAAGCAAAAAAACTTGTACAGGAACTTACACCACAAAAAAACAGAAATGAAATAGCTGAAATTAAAGCAAAGCATCCAGAATTTGATACTACACATGCTTTTAAAAATCTGGAAGGCTATTTCAGACAAATGATTATTGCCGATTTTAAAAATGAGTTCTCCACTTATGCTCTCGAGTTAAAAGAAAAAATATTGGCACCAATACTAGAAAAATTAAGCCCAAAATTGGGTACGACGGCTTATGAGTTGGAACGTCTAGAATCTCATAATCCAACTTATGATTTGGACTTTTTATTAGAAAAAATAGAAGACCCTGTAAAAATACTGCAAAGCTTAATTGGAGAATTAGGTACAGAAGAAATTGCTCAAGAAATTTTTGAATTAGGCAATGAAAATCTAATAACAAGTTTTAATATCTGGAAAATGAAACGAAGCGGAATTCTTTTTCTGCCTGCATATAAAAATGCGGCGCTAATCCAACCTCCACTTCTAGGGAAGCAAAAAGAAGTCTATAAACTAAGAGAAGATCCAAAGAAAGTTTTAGCAAAAATGCTTCCAGGTAAAAATGATTACTTCAAATTAATGATGGAAGAAATTGACATGATAAACATCTTAAAGGACTATAAGGGATTAGGAGTTATTGGAATTGATGGCATTACACTTCACAACGGTATGCCGGCAATGATAATGGATTATTATCCTGAACATTCTAAAGATTTTATAGCCAAAACTAAAGACGCTTTTGAAGGTCAGAATGTACCGGATACCTATCAGAATTTTGACGGGCAATTGATAAAAATGGCGAGAGCAGTTAATAAAAATACGATAACTAAATTATTAGAAATTGAGAAATTAATGTTTGAGCAAAAAGTAAGAATAAAAGATCTACAGTTTTTAATCGATTCTGAAGGTACACCAGTTGTTGCAGATCCAGGTACTGTTGTAAAAAATACTCTTCCGTCAAGTAGCGAAATTGGAGTTATCGAAAATCTGCTTGCTACTACAGTAAACAAATTATTATTAGATTCCGGTGTTGACCCAAAAACAAAAATATCAGAAAATGATTTGGCCGCTCAAATATTAGTACTTACTGACCTACCAAAAACAGATGTTCGTGTGCAATCAATAATTAAACTTTTAATTAAGCGATACAAATATGACGTCACCGAAAATCCTAAACTTGAATATGAAGATACTTTTAAATTTAGAGAAAAACCTAAAACTGATGTAGTTCCAATACAAACTGACGCACAAAAAATTATTGCCGCTTTAGAGACAAGGCCAGACTTTACTATTCTATGGACTGAACTTGATAAAGCAACATATGATCCTGCGGTCCTAAATGGTGTTGATTATGAAACTGCAAAAAAAATCATATTTGCGAGCAAATCAATAGTAGAGAAAGTTAAAGATGTAGGTATAAGACTTAAGCCAATTGATGTGGAAAAATTGTCTCCTGAAAAAAGAATCCTTTTTGCTTTGACTATCAGAAAGGATCATACTATTCTATGGACTGAACTTTTGGAAGAGGCATATAATCCTCAAATATTCTTTGGTCTCGATTATGAAACTGCAAAAAAAATCATATTTGCGAGCAAATCAATAGTTGACAAAGTTAAAGGTGTGGGTATCAAGCTGAAAAATGCAAAATAAAACTTTAGCAATATAACATCCGTATTTTTTAAATCGCAAAAAAGTTGATCGCAAAAAAACATCTAATAAAATTCATAAAAAAAACTATTACTCTGTAATAATAATTTATTCAATAACCCTTAAAAAATAACCATTATGAACAAAAATTTTAACGGAATTTGCTATGCTCCCTATCCTCACGGATATAATCCATCAATTGCAAATACAACTTTAATCTTCTTTGGAAGTGACGTCGCTTATGATTGTATGGCTCCTGCATGGGGAACAGAATATACGTCAAAAAGCGGAAGTCACTGTGATCTTACCGGACCCAATAAGGCCAGAAATGATATTCAGACCTTAGCCAATATGGGAGTTACTCTCATTAGATTGTACGATTGGGAACCGCGAAATAATCATTTGAAATTTCTAGATTATTGCAATTCCTTTAATATAAAGATTCTGGTAACAGTTTCTTGTTATTTTGTTAAACCAAATGAAGGATTGAACCAGAGAGACGAACAGATTCCAAAATTAATAGATTCCTTTTCTAATAAAGAAAAAACAGACTATCATAGTGCCGTTGCAGGAATTGTTATTGGAAACGAACCGAGGGTAGCTGGTTATACTGCTCAAAACTATATTGATTTTACAACTTCCTGGGCAGATATTGAGGCAGCAAAATATCCAAACTACCGGGAAGTACCAATTGGACATCCAGTTGATTTTGCTACCTATGGAGGAAAATTTCCTTGCTTTGGTTTTTGGGATCCTTTATTTGCGGTTTTGGACAAAAAAACAACTAAAAACTTAAACAAGCGCTTATTCCTCGCACCTCAAAGCTATAATGAACGTGAATATCTATTTGAAAATGCCGAAGAATCCGGAAAAGGTTATGTTGATTTAGCATACGAGAAATATCACAAGCCGATTATATTTACAGAAATCGGATACAACAGATTAAAACCTAATTATCAACAAGTTGTAGACGGGCAATTGGCAGGAAGCATTGAGTATGCTGCTAAAAACCCAACTAAATTATTGGGTATCTGCTTCTTTCAATTTGCTGACAAAGTCTGGATTCCGGGAACTACTGAGGGTTCACATGGTTCACACAGTCAAGGCAACGACATAATGTGTACCATTAACTTTGACAATGGAGATTTTACACATTGGGATAAAGATTGTAAAAATGTCCCACTTACTGTAAATAACTTAACTCCTACTCCACTATATGATATTGTGGTAAAAAATTATAAGAAAGGTTAATCTTTTTTCTGGTTTTAAAAGCTAAAATCATAAGTTAAGAAGTAGATTCCTAAAAAACAAAAAATGGCTCAACAATACGAAAAATTTTTCCAAAATAGAATACAAACTAGTGCAGCTAATAGCAATGCTAACAATAGTGCTGTCCAATCTCAAGAAAATGAGGTTTAGCAGATAATTGTTATTGTTGAAAAACTGGTCTATGAATTATACAATCTGGTCATTGAAGGTGGGTTATTGCCTAATTGTGAGCATGACTGATACATTGTTATTTATACAATTAACCCATTTAATTATAAGGAGTTGACATTAGGCATCAAATCCAAGCTGTTAAAGTATCTAATACGGGTAGTTCTGAAAAAACAATTAGTAGAAGCCTTTGATGAAATTGATGAAAAAAATCACCAAAAATATTTAAAAAGCGACTTTCCATTACCTGCTTTAAATCTATTATATTCTTCTTTCACTTCACATTAAAATATTAAATATCAACAAGTTACAAATATAGCTCAATAAACAAATTTCTTGCTTTTACTAATCTTTCATTTGTTTGCTCCAAATTTTTTTTCACTATGCTACTATCATTACGAAAATCGTTTGCTTTATTTTTGACAGTATATTTTGAACTCGGTTGAAACAGATTATCAAGAAAACTGATTAAACTACTGGTTTATTAAAAATTATTCTATTTTTACGAAAAAAATTAACATGAAAAAACTATATATTTTCTTTTTTGTCATTTTTAACGCATATGCTCAAAATCCAGCTGACAGAGATCCTACATTTAATACTTTTAGCTTGCCTTTGGGAAGTCATTTTATAGATTATAATATTTTAAAAGCGGGTGTACAGCAAGACGGAAAAATAATTTTTCTAAAAAGTAAAAATACTGGCGGTACAGAATTAATAAGACTTGACAAAAATATTTTAGATACTAGTTTTAATACCGGAACAGGATTTAAGTATGCTGGATATAATTTTAAAATTCAGACGGATGGAAAAATTATTGCAATTGGTTATTTTACTTCTTATAATTCGGTAGGCGCTAAGAATATAGTACGATTAAATACAGACGGGAGTGTTGATAAAAGTTTTGTTTTAGCTCCTGGAGTTACCATTAGCGGAACAAGTGAAGATAACATACCCGACGTTGCCATACAGCCTGACGGTAAAATTTTGATATCAGGAATTCTCAATGCAAAAGGTGGCGTGATAAGACTCAATAACGATGGAAGTCTGGATAATTCTTTTACTGCTTTTACAGCTATTGATGCGGGTGTAACGACTATAAGGTTACAAACTGATGGCAAAATTATTGTGGCTGGAGTAAGTACTGGCGGGAATAAAATTTTTCGTATAAATAAAGATGGAAGCTTAGATATTGATTTGACTCCCGTACTTGATAAAATAACCGTTCAATATGATATTGCATCACAAAAGGATGGAAAAATTCTGTTTTCAGCAGCTTTTGAAGGTCTTAATAATACTAATAACGTTAAATTATTAAGGTTAAATAATGATGGTACTATTGATTCCAGCTTCAATACTAATAGCATTGGTGTCTGGGATGCGCGAGGAATTGCGAAAATCATAATCCAGCCTGACGGTAAAATCATTCTTGGGGGGAAGTTTATTATAACAGGTTCCAATTCTAATGGCATAATTAGACTTAATTCTGATGGTACAATCGACACCACTTTCAAAACAGGAACTGGAGTAGATTACCAGATTAATGATTTGGATTTGCTACCAAATGGAAAAGTTCTTGTTTCAGGGCAGTTCAATAAATTTAATAAAGAAGTTGCAAATTATGTTATAATACTAAATAGTGATGGGACTAAGGATAGCAGTTTTAATAATGCTGTTGTGGGATTTGATTATGGACAGGTAACTGCCGTAACCATTCTTCCTGATGACAAAATTTTAGCTGCCGGAACTTTTTTTAGCTATAACGCCAAAACAATAACAAATGGTATGGTGCGATTAAACAGTGATGGAAGTCTGGATGAATCATTAACATTTGGGGGTGTCAAAGGATTTAGTGATCAATATATGAATTTTACAGTAAATTCTATTGCAGTACAAAAAGATGGAAAAATGGTTGCAGGTGGCGGTTTTCAGGGATTCAATAACATAACTACCAATAGAATAGTGAGACTGAATTATGACGGATCCAGAGACAATTCATTTGTTATTGGTACAGGGTTTGATTATGATGTACATAAAGTTGTTGTACTTGCTGATAATAAAATATTAGTTGCTGGAGATTTTAAAACTTACAATGGGAATACAGCTTTAGGGCTTGTACGCTTAAATAGCAATGGATCTTTAGATACAACTTTTAAAGCCACCTGGCAAGGTATGAATGATTCTCCTTTACCTTATGTATCAGACATTATTGTTTTAGCTGATGGCAAAATTTTAATGTCATCAAGCGCATATAAAGCTAACAAAGGATTAGCAAGGCTTAATACTGATGGGTCAGAAGACACTTCATTTGTACTCGATCCTATTGTGAAACCAAATGGAAGTGGAGCATTTGTTCAAAGTGATGGAAAGATTATTTTATCTTTTAAAAAGAACAATACCAATGGTTTTTTTAGATTGAATCCAAACGGGAGTCTTGATAATTCTTTTAATTATACACCTATAGATAGTGAGTATTACGTTACATTCGTGACTGGAATGCAACCAGATGATAAAATTTTGGTTTCAGGGTATAGTACTCAAAATAATAAAAATAGATTTTTTGCTAGGTTAAAATTAGACGGGAGTTATGACGAAACTTTTACCAATTTATTTCATAACAGCGATATAGATTATACTGCCAAAATTGTACCTCAATCAAACGGAAAACTTATTTATTCAGGAGGTTTTATTAATTACAGAGGCATACCAGCTGGCAGAATAATTCGTTTACTGGGCCAAGATTATAAATTTGTTCAGGGACAAAATAAATTAGATTCAGACAATAATGGCTGTGATTTGAATGATATTGCTTTTGCTAATTTAAAATTGGATATTTCTTCAGATCAAAATACAACTAGCTACATAGCAAATAGTACTGGAAATTACACTGTTACATTAAAAAACGGATTTCATACATTAACTCCTGTTTTCGAAAATCCATCTTATTTTAATGTTGTTCCTGCCAGTATTGCTGTAGATTTCCCTTCTCAGGTGAGTCCACATAATGGTGATTTTTGTATTAGCCCAAAAGGCATGCACCCAGATTTAGAAGTTACTATCTTACCATTAACTCCGGCAAGACCAGGATTTGACGCTAAATATAAAATAGTATTTACTAATAAAGGTAATCAGCAGCTTTCAGGTAGTGTATCTTTTGATTATATGGATGACTTAATAGATGTGCTACAGACTACTCCTAATTTTTCAAGTCAGTCTCAGAATAATCTAAAATGGGATTTTTCTAATTTAAGACCCCTAGAAACAAGAGAAATCTCATTTGTCTTAAATATAAATTCACCAATGGAAACACCACCTGTAAATGGCGGAATGTTTTTGAAATACTCAGCAAAAATTTCGTCATTGCAAACAGATGAGACACCAAATAATAATAGTTTTGCTTTTGATCAGATTGTAGTTAATTCTTTTGATCCAAATGATAAAACATGTATTGAAGGAAATGTTATTTCGCAAACAAAGGTTGGAGATTATGTACATTATATTATTCGTTTTGAAAATACAGGTACTTATACCGCACAAAATATTATTGTGAAAGATGTAATTGATACTGCCAAGTACGATATAAATTCATTGTCTCCTTTGAGCGGAAGCCATTTATTCTCGACTGAGATATCAGATAATAACAAAGTTGAATTTAAATTTAAGGATATTAATCTGCCTTTTGATGACGCAAATAATGACGGTTATCTTGCTTTTAAGATAAAAACAAAAGCTACACTTGTCGAAGGAGATACCTTTGGTAATTCAGCTAATATCTTTTTTGATTACAATAGCACAATTACAACGAATGTACCTACAACAACAATTTCCAAAGTTTTAGGTGTTCAGGATTTTTCATTCAGTAAGTATTTTGTTTTATACCCAAATCCTGTTAATGGAACTTTAAATATAAATACAAAGGACGATATTGAATTATCAACCATCCAAATTTATAATATACTTGGACAGTTAATAATGGTAGTTTCTAATGCAAATAACATTAATAATATTGATGTTTCAACATTGATGCCAGGTACTTATTTTATAAAAATTGTTTCTGACAGAGGAACTTCTAATACAAAATTTATAAAAAAGTAAAAAAGAGTTATCCCTATCCTAAATCCTGAAAATTAATAAATTTCAGGATTTTTTATCTACACTCTTATTTTTCTTAAATCATCAGTATTCTCATATAGGCAATATGGGCTAATGGTTAAATTTAGAGAACATAATTTGTATAAACATTATAAATCAAAATCATCATAATTTTTTAAGATTTAATCAAAAAATAAACTGGAAAAACGGCGCAGGAAAACATTCAATTAAAATTAATAAATCTTGCCAAAGAACGAATTTTTGATACTGATAAGTCGGTAAGTCAAATAGTGTTTGAATTGGGTTTTAAGTACCCGCAGCATTTTAATCGAATGTTTAAAAAAAGTACAGGTTATACTCCGAATGAATATAGAAACTTAAATTAAAAAATTTAATTCAATAGCAAAAATCATAAACCTCCAAAGTCATTTGATTTTGGAGGTTTGTGATTTTTGGTGGTCCTAGCGAACCCTTTTTTGCATGATTTGAAAAAACTTTCTATAAAATAATTATTGTCATTTTTTCAATTTTCGACACCATTTCTTAAATAGATTTATGAAATATTTTCTTTACTTGATGTATTCGTTGCGTTTTCTGAGAACTCAAAACTGTAAATATTGATATTTAAGTTTAAAATTTTGAAAGTTATATTCATTATCTTAACTCCAGATACTTTATCATTAAAAACCCGGCATTTAGCCAATTCAAAATAAGAAAAAGCTTTAAGCCTTGTGACAAGATTACGCTTAGAAATTTAGAGTCTTTGACCAAAAAACCAAACCTATTAGCAATTAATATTAAAAATAAAACAATGATATTATTTTTTAAAAAAAGTTTCATAAAGGAGAGTGCCATAAAATACAATTTCATTTTTTTAGTGCTGCTTTTTCAATCTTGTGCCACACATAATCCCCAATATGGCAAAAATATTGAAGATCAAACGATTCAAAGTGATACTGATTCCTCTAAAATTGCCCATACCTTTTTCCTGGTAGGAGATGCTGGAAATACAGTAGATAAAAAATCACAGGAAACGCTTACGCTCCTGGAAAACAGGCTGGAAAAAGCAACTAAAAAAAGTACACTGCTGTTTCTTGGTGACAACATTTATCCAAAAGGTTTACCAAGTAAAGATTCGCCAACAGAACGGGCTGAAGCCACAACAAAACTCAATAATCAGCTGCAATTATCAAAAAATTTCAAAGGAAAAACCATTTTCATCCCAGGCAACAACGATTGGTACAGCGGTATTGTTGGTTTGGAAGAACAGGCAAAATTGGTAACCACTTATCTCAATGACAAAAAAGCATTTTTGCCCCAAAAAAGCTGTGGTCTGGAAGAATTAAAAATTGACAAAAACATAACGCTAATAACTATAGACAGCCAATGGTTTTTGGAAGACTGGGATAAATATCCAACGATCAATGACAACTGCACTATCAAAACCCGTGAAAATTTCTTTGAAGAATTGGAAAGCCTATTGAATAAAAATCAAGATAAAACAATTTTGCTTGCACTGCACCATCCGCTGCTGAGTAACGGAAGCCATGGTGGACAATTTTCTGTAGAAAAGCAACTTTTCCCGTTGGAACAAAAAATTCCGCTTCCAGGTATAGGTTCAGTTATCAATTTTGTTCGGAAAACATCGGGTATTGATCCGCAAGATATACAAAACAAGGTATACAACAATTTTACAAAACGAGTAAAAACGCTCCTGCAAAACCAAAGGAACGTCATTGTAGTTTCCGGTCACGATCATAGTTTACAATACCTAACCAAAAACAATATCAGACAAATCATTAGCGGTTCGGGCTCAAAATCTGAGGCAGCAAAGGCTGTCAATCCAACTGATTTTTCTTATGGCGGCAATGGATACGCCCTATTGACACTTTATAAAAACGGAAAAACCGAAGTACGTTTTTACGGCAATGAAAACCATAAAGAGAAATTACTTTTTGAACAAACTATTATAAAAGTTAGGGACACCATAGCTCCAAAAAATTTACCAACACAATTTGCCAACACAACTACAACGTCTATTTATACTACCGAAATGACGAAAAAAAGTATTTTTCATAAATTCCTTTTTGGGTTGCATTACAGAAAATATTATAGTTTGCCCATTACAGCCAAAACTGCCACTTTGGACACCCTTTTTGGCGGAGTCAAATCTACAAGAGAAGAACGAGACCATCAATCAAAATCATTACGACTGGTTGATGGAAATGGAAAAGAATATATAATGCATCCCTTAAAAAAAAGCACTTCCCGTTTTCTGCAATCCGTTGTATTTAAAGACCAATTTGTTTTAAATCAGTTTAATGATACCTATGCCGAAGATTTTTTGTTTGATTTTTATACTACCTCCCACCCCTACACGCCTCTTGCCGTTGGAAATATGGCTGCTAAAATTGGCGTATCCCACACCAATCCAATTTTATATTATATTCCAAAACAGCCCTCCTTAAAAGGGTTTAATTATAATTTTGGAAATGAATTGTATCTGGTGGAAGAGCATTTAGCAAACAATCAAAAAAACACCAAAAGTCTTGGAAGACCATTAGACATTCTCAGTACTGAAGATGTAATGAAAAATTTGCACAAAGATGAAAAATATACCATCGATGAACCCGAATATATCAAAGCCCGATTATTTGATATGCTCATTGGAGACTGGGACAGAAATACCGAACAATGGCGTTGGGGAGAATATCAAGAAAACGGAAAAATAGTTTACGAACCCATACCTAGAGACAGGGATCAGGCCTTTACCAAATATGATGGCGCACTGCTGTCGCTATTAATGAATATGCCTGCACTAAGGCATCAGCAAACTTTTAAAGAGGACATCCGCAACGTAAAATGGCTGAACCGCGAAGCGTATCCGCAAGATATCGCATTACTAAAAACGGCCAATGAAAAAGAATGGATCACCCAAGCCAAATACATTCAGGAGCACCTTAGCGATGCCGACATTGATGCCGCTTTTACTCATTTGCCCAAAGAAGTTCAGGACGCAACGATTGAAGATATCAAACGTAAGCTCAAAGTACGAAAAACCAAACTACAAAACTATGCCAAAGAATATTACAGGGTATTGCAAAAAACGGTTTTGATTGTCGGAACCGACAAAAAAGACAAATTTAAGGTTACACATACCTCAAAAAACTGTACCGAAATAAGCGTTTATCGAATTAAAAAAGAAGGTGATGAATTGCTTTATACCAAAAATTTTACTGCAGACAAAACCAAAAACATTTGGATTTACGGTCTCGATGACGATGACGTATTTGAAGTAAAAGGAAATTATAAATCGGATATAAAAATTCGTTTGATAGGAGGACAAAATAATGACCTTTATACGGTTGAAAACGGGGATCAGATAAAAATATATGATTTTAAATCAAAACCGAACAGCTATACTTTGGATTCAAAAACCAAAACCGTTTTGACAGATGAGTACGATCCTAATTTTTACAATTATGAAAAAGTAAAATACAATGCTTTTGCAGGATATCCTTTTGGGGGTTACAATCCGGATGACGGTGTCAAATTGGGCTTCATTGCCAATTATACCGTCAACAAATTCAAACAAAATCCGTTTACACAGCGTCATACCCTAATCTTCAATTATTTCTTTGCAACCGATGGATATGAATTGACGTACAACGGTCTTTTTCCAAAGGCTTTGGGCAACTGGGACCTTGGCTTACAGCTGCAATCTACGAGCCCCAATTTTACGATAAACTATTTTGGTTATGGAAACGAGACCGTAAATGATGAAAAAAATTATGGTATGGATTACAATCGGGTTCGACTACGAACGCAAAAAGTTGCTCCATCCATCAAAAAAGTGGGACGATATGGAAGTGAAATAAATTTTTCTGCCAATTTTGAAAGAATTAAAGTCGAAGAAACTGTCGACCGCTACATCAATATTCCCGGTGTGGTAAATCCAAATGTTTTTGACTTCCAGCAATATGCCGGAGCCACTTTAAAATACAGTTTTGAGAATTATGATGTTCCGTCACTTCCTACTATGGGTTTTGGATTTTCAGTGGCCGGAAGTTGGAAAATGAACATCGATGAAACGAAAACTAATTTCCCAACATTGGACGCGAAAATTAATTTCAATCATAAAATCGATGCTAAAGGGCTGATTGTCTTTGCCACCATTTTAAAATCAAAAGTATTATTTAATAATAATTATGAGTTTTATCAAGGTGCGACACTTGGCGGCGATTATGATTTGAGAGGTTACCGAAACCAAAGATTTTTGGGGAATGCCTCCTATTATCAAAGTACCGATATACGATGGAATATTGGGAAAATCAAAAAAAGTATCATACCCATGTCGTATGGAATCCTGGGAGGCTATGATTACGGAAGAGTGTGGCTAAGTGGAGAAAACTCCAAAAAGTGGCATCAGTCGGTTGGTGGCGGAGTATGGCTGAATGGCCTCAATGTAATTACGGCCCGGGTCACTTACTTTAAAAGCTTTGATGATCCGGCCCGAATTACTGTTGGTTTGGGATATGGCTTTTAGTGCTGCACACAAATTGTACGGCTTTTTGATTGTTTTATGATATAAGCAGAACACTTTTGAATGTTCCGGTCCTTTACTTTTTTCAACTCAATTTACAAGGTCGCCATATCAATTACAAATCGGTAACGAACATCGCCTTTCACCATCCGCTCAAAAGCCTTATTTATATCTTTGATGTCTATCATTTCAATATCGGAAACAATGTTGTGTTCGGCACAATAATCCAGCATTTCCTGAGTCTCCGGTAATCCACCGATTAAGGATCCTACTATACTTTTGCGTCCAAAAATAATTCCAAAAGCCTGCAATTCATAAGGGGTTGGTGGTACTCCAATGCAAACATGGGTTCCTTTGGTTTTCAGCAGTGATATATACAAATTCAAATCATGTGGCGCAGAAACGGTGTCGAGAATAAAATCGAAAGAACCAGTCACTGCTTTGATTTGTTCAGGATCACTTGTAACGACAAATTTATGCGCTCCGAGTTTCTTGGCATCGGCTTCTTTTTTTGGAGAGGTGCTCAGAACAGTAACTTCTGCACCAAAAGCAACGCCAAATTTAACTGCCATATGACCCAATCCTCCTAGCCCCAAAACGGCCAGTTTGTGACCTTTTCCTACTCCCAAAAACTTCAAGGGAGAATAAGTCGTGATTCCTGCGCAAAGCAACGGAGCTACTGCGGCCAAATTGAGTTTATCGGAGATATGCAAAACGAAATCTTCATGAACCACAATAGTGTTTGAGTAGCCTCCGTAAGTAGGGGTTTTATGATCTTGTTCCATTCCATTATAAGTGGCCGAAAATCCGTTGGAACAAAATTGCTCCAAACCTTCTTTGCAGTTATCACAAGTTCTGCAAGAATCAACCAGACAGCCCGTTCCAGCGAGATCACCCACTTTGAACTTCTTAACATGGCTTCCCACTTTTATAACTTTCCCCACAATTTCATGTCCGGGAACCATCGGGAAAATACCGCCTCCCCAATCGTCTTTGATTTGGTGGAGATCACTATGGCAAACACCGCAAAACTGTATGTCGAATTGTACATCGTGCGGCCCAACTTCCCGCCGTTCAAAATTCCATAATGCCAAGTCCGACTTGGCATCCTGTACTGCAAAACCTTTTGTTGCTATCATGATATATAATTTTTTATTAAAAATAACAAAAATACTTGATTATCAAGTTATTATAATTTAATTATTTTTTTAAGTAATTTATAAAGTAAAAAAAAGAGCCGGACAAATTTTGCCGACTCTTTTTTGAGGTATTATTTTTGAAAATGGAATTACTTCCAACCGCCTCCTAAGTCTCTGTAGGTATGAACAACGGCATTCATTTGTTCCTTTTTGGTCTCTACAAGATCCAGTTTTGCTTCCAGAACATCACGCTGTGTCATGAGTACTTCAAAATAATCAACTCTTGAGGATTTAAACAAATCAATAGAAGCATCGATTGCCTTGTTTAGCGCTCCTACTTGTTGCGATTTTAGATCATAGCCTTTTTCTAAATTAGAAATTCTCGAAAGTTCGGTAGATACTTCAAAATATGCATTCAATATGGTGCGTTCATAATTATACAAAGCTTGCAATTGTCTTGCATTTGCTTTATTAAACTCTGCTTTAATGGCATTTTTATTGATCAGTGGTCCAGCAATATCTCCAGCAAGGGAATACAATAGTGACTCTGGCAAAGTAAACAGAAATGATGGTTTGAAAGCCTCAACTCCCAATGTTGCCGAAATATCCAGCGAAGGATAGAACTCGGCACGAGCTACTTTTACATCCAACTTTGCAGCTGTAAGTTCCAATTCGGCCTGTTTGATATCAGGACGATTGGCCAATAATTGTGAAGGAATTCCTGAATTAACAATGGTAGGAGTCAAACTCAAAAAGTCGCTTTTTTCCCTTGCAATTTCCTGAGGATAACGCCCTAGCAAAAAGTTAATGCGGTTCTCGGTTTCTTTAATTTTCTGCAATGTTTCAAACTCCATACTTTGAGAAGCCAAGACTTCTGCCTGAAATTTTTGAACCGCCAATTCATTTGTTCGGGCAGCATCTTTCTGTGCTTTTACAATTTCAAAAGCATTGTTTTGCAGTTTAATGTTCTGTCTTATAATTTCCAACTGACTATCCAAAGACAGTAATTCATAATACGAATCTGAAACCTCTGCGATAAGGTTGGTAACTACAAAGTTTTTACCTTCAACGGTTGATAAATATCGGCTTACTGCTGCTTTCTTTGAATTGCGCAGTTTTTTCCAAATATCTACTTCCCAATTGGCTTGTGCTGCAATTCCATAATTCATCAATGGATCGGGCATTGGCTGTCCGGGAGTTATGTCTGTAGAAGCATCACCCGCTCCTGTACTAGTGTATCTTCCCACCTTATCAATTCCAACAACAGCGCCTATGCCAACTGATGGTAATAATGCTCCCTTTTTGGCACGAATTTCGCTTTGGGCGATTTCAATTTCGGCCAGGGTAATTTTCAGTTCCTGATTGTTTTTTAAAGCTACATCAATCAAATCAGTTAGGTATTTGTCCTTAAAAAAATCCTTCCATACAATTGACGAAGTATTGATTGTATCCTTGTTTGTAGTGTAGGATTCGGGAGCAACTGTGGTCTCGGCCAATGGTGTAATAGCCGGAGCACAACTTACCACCGCCAGACAAATGCCTAGCGGGATAAGATATTGATATAATTTGATTTTATACATTGTGATCGATTTCTTCGGTTAGTGGATTCTCTTCTTCATTTTTTATAAATTGGACTTTTTCTGAAATTCTTCCAAATATGTAATACAATCCAGGTATCAGAAGTACTCCGAAAATAGTTCCAATAAGCATCCCTCCTGCCGCGGCAGAACCGATGGTTCGGTTTCCAATTTTACCGGGTCCAGAAGCAATAACCAAAGGAATTAATCCTGCAATAAATGCGAATGAAGTCATCAAAATAGGACGGAATCTCAACGCAGAACCTTCGATGGCCGCTTGCAATACCGTATCTCCGGCTCGATGCCTCTGAACGGCAAACTCAACGATCAGTACCGCATTTTTACCCAGCAAACCAATAAGCATTACCATGGCAACTTGTGCATAAATATTGTTTTCCAAACCAAATAATTTCAGGAATAAAAATGCTCCAAAAATTCCTGCAACAAGTGATAAAATAACCACTAATGGAAGAATGAAACTTTCATATTGTGCAGCCAAAATTAAATACACAAAACCAAGACAGATTAAGAATATATATATCGCTTCGTTTCCACGACCAACTTCATCTTTGGAAATACCTGCCCAATCAATTCCGTACCCTCTTGGCAACTTCTTTTCGGCCACTTCTTGGATTGCTTTTATGGATTCACCACTACTGTATCCCGGCGCAGATTGACCGCTTATTTCTGAAGCATTGTACATGTTATGTCTTGTAATCTCAGACAAACCATATACTTTTTCCATTGTCATAAAAGCCGAGAAAGGCACCATTTCATCACGATTGTTCTTTACATACAATTTCAAAACATCTTCGGGTAATGCTCTGTACTCAGGAGATGCCTGAACCATTACCTTATAATTGATACCATATTTAATAAAACTGATTTCGTAATTACTTCCTATAAGTGTCGAAAGCGTATTGGTAGCATTTTCAATAGTTACTCCTTTTTGTTGTGCAATATCATTATCAATATTCAACATATACTGCGGAAAACTGGCACTATAAAACGTAAATACCGATGCCAATTCCGGTCTTTTGTTGAGTTCTTTGACAAAATCATTACTTACGGTTTCCATTTTCTTGTAATCACCAGACCCTGCTTTGTCCAGCAAACGCAATTCAAATCCTCCGGCAGCTCCATAACCAGGCACAGCGGGTGGTTCGAAGAATTCAATGGTCGCACCCGGAATATCTTTGGCTTTTTTCTCCAATTCGTCAATAATTTCTTGTGAAGAATGAGAACGTTCTTCCCAGCTTTTTAGGTTGATCAAACAGGTTCCGGAATTGGATCCTGTTCCTTCGGTAAGGATTTCATATCCCGCCAATGAAGAAACCGATTTAACCCCATCAATCTTTTCGGCAATTTTTTGAAGCTTTTCTGCTACTTGATTGGTTCGTTCCAATGTTGATCCTGGAGGAGTTTGAATAACTGCATAAAACATTCCCTGATCTTCATTTGGTATAAAACCCGAAGGAAGACTACCATTCAAAAAATAAGTCCCAACACAGAAAAAGATTAGCATCGCGAAAGTAATGACTCTTCTGTTTACAATCAACCCCAATAAATTTCGATATTTTCCAGAAACTCCATTAAACCAACCATTAAAACTTTCAACAATTTTATTTACTATTGTTTCCTTTTTGGGTTGACCATGTGTATTTTTCAGCATCATCGCACACAGCGCGGGCGTTAGCGTCAATGCAACAACTCCAGAAAGGATAATTGCGGTTGCCATTGTGATCGAAAACTGTCTGTAAAATATTCCGACAGGTCCCGACATGAATGCAACGGGAATAAATACGGCAGCCATTACAAAAGTGATTGCGACAATAGCCCCACTTACCTCATGCATGGCCTCTTTGGTGGCCTTCATTGGTTTTATATTCTTAGTCTCCATCTTATAATGGACCGCTTCAATAACAACAATGGCATTATCTACAACAATACCGATAGCCAAAACCAATGCAAATAAAGTAATCAGGTTTAAGTTAATTCCAAAGAATTGCATAAACATAAAAGTTCCAATTAAGGATACCGGCACAGCAATAGCGGGAATTAAAGTAGAACGCCAATCCCCAAGGAACAAGAATACTACCAAGCCCACCAATACAAATGCTTCCAACAAAGTATGAATTACTTTTTCGATTGAGGCATCCAGAAATTTAGAAACGTCATAACTAATCTCATAATCCATCCCTTTTGGGAAGGTTGAAATCTTTAGTTCGGCCAATTTAGCTTTTACGTCTTTGATTACCTGAGTTGCATTACTTCCATAGGATTGTTTTAAAACTATTGCAGCCGAAGGTTTTCCATTTAAATTGGAATAAATATCATACATCGAGCTTCCAAATTCTACTTTTGCAACATCTTTCAATCTAAGGATTTCCCCATTCGGATTGGATCTTAAAACAATATTTTCATATTGCTCATTGGTAGTAAAACGTCCTGGGTATTTCAATACATATTCAAATGCTTGGGATCTTTTACCGGAACTTTCTCCCGTTTTACCAGGTGAAGCTTCCAAACTCTGTTGGGACAAGGCTTCCATTACTTCGTCGGCAGATATTTTGTAAGCCAACATACGATCGGGTTTCAACCAGATACGCATGGCATATTCTCTATTACCCAAAATATCGGCATCTCCAACACCGTCAACTCTTTTCAGCTCCGATAATATGTTGATATCCGCAAAATTGTAAAGAAATTTTTGATCTGCTTTTGGATCAGAACTATGAAGATTGACATACAAAAGCATGTTGGATTCCTCACGAGTAATTTTTACTCCTTCTCGAACTACAATTGGTGGCAGTTTATTTACTACCGAAGCTACACGGTTTTGTACATTTAGTGACGCTTGATTTGGGTCGGTTCCAAGATTAAAAATAACCTGTATCGATCCTTCTCCATCATTACCTGCATCAGAAGCTATATATTTCATTCCGGGAACACCGTTTAAGGCTCTTTCTAGCGGAATGATTACCGATTTAATCAAAAGTTCGTTGTTTGCTCCCGGATACGAAGCGGTAACGTTTACTTTTGGCGGTGATATCGAAGGAAATAATGTCACCGGTAACTTGACAAGTGCCAAAACACCCAGTAAGACAATCATCAGAGATATCACTATCGATAGGACTGGTCTTTGTATAAATTTGTTAAACATTTTTTTAGATTTAGATTTAGAATTATTCTGCTTTTAATTTCAAATGAGCTAGAACATCTTCAGGTTTCTGATAATCATATTTAATGACTTCATCATCCTTCACTTTCTGAACTCCTTCTAAAAGAATTTTGTCATTTTGAGTAATACCGCTTTTAACCACATACAAATCAGGCATTGAACCAGCAATAGTAATTTCTCTTGATCGTACCACATTTTTATTGTCTAAAACAAAAACATACATCTTATCCTGTATTTCATAAGTTGTTTTCTGTGGAATAATCAATGCATTTTTAACTGGAACGGTCATCATTACCGAACCAGTCTCTCCATTTTTTAAAAGTTTGTTCGGATTCGGGAATTTTGCTCTAAAAGCAATATTACCGGTTTCACTATCAAACTCGCTTTCGACCAATTCTACATTTCCTTTGTAAGCAAAAGGTTCGTTGCTAGCCAATAGCAAGCTTACTTTACTATCGCCGCGTCCTTTTATATTGGTTTGATATTCTAAGTATTCTGGCTCGGACAAATTAAAATAAGCATATACCTGACTGTTGTCTGAAAGAGTGGTCAGTAGTTCGCCTTCGTCAATAAGGCTTCCTAGTTTTTTAGGAATTCGGTCAATGGTTCCGTCAAACGGCGCTCTGATTTCTGTGAACGATAAGTGGAGTTTTGCCAATGAAACTTCGGCTTTTGCCTGTTCCAATTTGGCCTGAGCTATAGCCTGTTCGCTTTTTGATACTATGCTTTTATCTGCCAGTGCTTTAGTATTCTGTAATTCGATTTCTGCTGCTTTGGCTTCGGCTTGCGCTTTTAGCAATTCTGCCTCATACATTTTTGGCATGATTTTGAATAACAGTTGACCTGCTTTTACAAACTGACCTTCATCGACATAAATTTTTTCTAAAAACCCTTTTTCTTGGGCACGGATCTCGATGTCACGGACAGAACGGATCTGAGAAACATACTGCTTGGTAAATGAAGTATCAATTATGGCAGCATTGGTAACGGTAAATTTGCCCTGTTCTTCTTTTTCTTCTTTTTTGGTTGTACAGCTTGTTAGGCACAACAAGGCAATCAAGCCTGTGAATGCAATTATTTTCTTCATGGTGTAAATGGAAATTAAAGTCTTCGGCAAAAACCTATTGGAAAAGTCATTTTATAAAAAAACAAGAATTGTACATTTGAAACAGTTCGAAATAAAACTTCTGTTATTCAAATAATCATTTTTATAAAAAAATACCGTAAACCCAATCGTTTAAGCGAAGAGCTAAAAAATTAAGTAATTAAAAAATTGGAATTAGTAAGGTCCTTTTAGAGGAAAAAAAATCAGTAACCAAAGTAAAATTTGAATATCCATACCAGCAGAAGTAAAACTATTTTACGCTGACAAGATCTGTTTAATTGCAAATTTGGTAACTGATGAATGTTTGGATCAAATCCTTAAAACGCTTTGCGTAATATAAATACGATTGGATTGACCACAAAAAGGCACTAAAGTCTTAGTACACTTAGAATTTGATTTTAAATAAAAATGATCGGATAAATTTAAATACCAACTTTGAAGGAAATTGTTTGTTGGAACTAAAAATTTAGTAGCTCCGTCAATTTTAAATTCATCAGTATTATGAAATTCTTCATCCAAATCTATGTCAGCATCTTCAACTATGACACTTTTTCGATTTGAATTTTTATGTTTTACTTGTTCCTTTTTTATAAGATTACTAGAAAAAGAGTAACCAATGTGATCTGGAAGCGTTTCTGCATGCAGATTACTTCCACCTCCAAGTAGAAAGAAACTCAAGAATATATAAAAAAAATTTGCTTTCATTTGCCGGCGAAGTTAATGACTAAGCGATTCCTTTTTATAAATTTTAACTTTTTTTTAAATAATGATAGGCATTATCATCATAACCAATTAGTTTTCAAATAAGAATAATATTAGAGAAAGAATTAAATTTAATTAACAAACGATTTCGTTTTAATAATACGCTGACTTAAATATTTATAAACTTTTATATTTGTCATTTTTAACTGTAGAAATTGTTTCTTTGTTCCACTATTATGATGCAAACAACGAACTTAAAATCTTTTAATGCCTGAATATTTCCTGGATAAAGAATACAACAACCATACTTATGGCGTGGATGAAGTCAATTTTAAGGAGTTCGAATGTTGTACATTTAATCATTGTACGTTCTCGGCTTGTAACTTTATGGATGTTACTTTTATTGATTGTGTTTTTAATGATTGTGTTTTTAGCGAAGGCAAAATCAATCATGTAGCGTTGAGAACTGTAACATTCAACAGATGTGAAATCAAAGATGTCAATTTTGCCATGTGTAACAAACTCATTTTTGAAGTTCGCTTTAATGATTGCGTGCTGGATTTTTCGAAGTTTTATACCTTGAAAATAAAAGGAACTCCATTCATCAATTGCAGTTTGGTAGCGGTAGATTTTATGGCTACCGATTTGACTGAAGTACTCTTTGAAAATTGCGATTTGTACCGCGCCGAATTTGCCAAAGCCATTGCCAACAAAGCCAATTTCAAGACCAGTTACAACTACACTATTGACCCAAAAGTCACAAAATTAAAGAAAGCAATCTTTGCATTAGAAGGGCTGAAAGGTTTGCTTTATAGACACGACATAATAGTAAAGTAACTCCTTAAGAAATAATTTTCCCGTCTTCCATAGTGATAATTCTATTGGTTTTATTAGCAAAATCAGTATCATGTGTAACAATGAGTAAGGTTTGTTTTTTTTCTAATGTTAGTTCATTAAAAATATCATAAACCAAATCGCTATTTTTTTTATCCAAATTTCCTGTTGGTTCATCACCCATTATTATCAAAGGATCATTAATCAATGCACGAGCAATGGCAACCCGCTGTTTTTGGCCTCCACTTAACTGATTTGGCATTTTTAGCGCTTGTTCTTCCATACCTAATGTTTTTAAATGTTCCAATGCGCGATGCTCTAATTCCTGTTCGGAATATTTTGCCAATTTTAGTCCAGGCAACATCACATTTCTCAATACATTATATTCGATTAACAAATAGTGAAACTGAAATACAAAACCAATATTTTCATTTCGGATTTGTGCTAATACTTTATCCGCTTTTCCCGTTACAAGCTCATTATGAATTAATATTTGACCTTCATAATCGGTATCCATAGTAGAAAGTAAATACAACAAAGTCGATTTACCACAACCCGATTTCCCCACAATCGAAACAAATTCTCCATGATCAATACTCATGTTTATTTCTGTAAGTACTTTGAATTTTACTGGATCATAAAAATATTTTGTCAATCCTTTTGTTTCTAAAACTATATTATTCTCCATAATTACTTCCCTCTAATGATTTCTACTGGATCAATCTTACTGGCTTTTGAAGCAGGAAAGTAGCCTGCAATTGTGGTCGTAAATAAGGCAAAAATGATTCCTATGGTATAATAAATTCCATCATAATAAATAGGGTAAGTTGTTATGGTGGGCAAAGAAGTAGTCTTGAACGGAATCACATCTATAATCGAAGAAAAAATAAAACCAAACAACAATCCAAACATTCCTCCTACAAAACCTATTATTAAGGAAAGAGAAATAAAAATCCACCTTACGTCATTCCCAGAAAAACCTGTCGCTTTTAGAATGGCAATACTGTCCATTTTTTCATAAATCATCATGTTTAGAATATTATAAATCCCGAAACCAGCCACTATCAGCAACACAACTCCTACTGCATAGGATATAATAGTTCGAACACTACTTCCTGTTTCAAACTGAGCATTGGCTGTTTTGTAATCAATGGTATCCAAATTAAATTTGTCTCGAAACTCTTTGGAAAGTTCTGGTGCAGTTGTTTTGTCGTGCAATTGTATTTGAATATCGGTAATATAATTAGTGGGTTCTCCAAGTAATTTTTGTGCGGTGTCGAGTGAAGTATAACTCATAACATCGTCTACCTCGGCTATACCCATTTGAGAAATACCTACAATTTTAAGGGAAGACAAATTTCCACTGGGAGCAGTAATTTTAATAATATCCCCAACAGTGAGCATCATTTTACTGGCAAGACCTTTCCCAAGAATAATGCTGTTATTTTGTAACAAATTGGTAACCTTTCCTTCAATAATGTATTCGCTGACTTTGAATATTTTCTCTTCTGATAAAACATCAATTCCATTGATAATTCCCGAAATTTCAATCGTTCCTGAATTAAAAAAAACGGGTGTTGTTATTTTTGGCGCCACATCAATAATACGCGGGTCTTTTTTTAAATAAGCAATAATGGCTTTGCTGTTATAAATCGATTTACCAATATCTTTTGGTTTTATGGATCGTATAAAATTAGTGTTGTTTTTATAGGCTTCCGCCAAAGTTATCGGCTGATGTTCGGATGGTTTTATATCATTATACAAACGCACATGAGGCGTTCTATTAAGCATCAAACCGTCCAACAGGTCATTTAATCCATTCATAAAACTAACCAAAGCAATAAACATAGCAATACTAAAAGTTACGCCAATAGCAGCAACTATAGTTTGTTTAAGCCTTGCTTGAAGCAAATGCAATGCAATGTTTAATATGAGTTTAAAGTTCATTATTCGGGTTTAAAAATAGATTCGTCTGGTTTTAGACCTTCCAAAATTTCGACTTTTTGATAATCACTCAAGCCTGTTTTTACTTTTCTTTTTTCCTTTTTACTGACTAAAACATATTCGTTTTGAATCAAATAATTCTTTGGAATTGTAATTACATTCTTTTTGGTTTTAATCACGATATTCGCTTCGGCAGTTAAGTTTGGATAAAGTTTAGGAGGTGGTTTTACAAAGTGAGCTTCAATTTTGAATGTTCGGGATTGTTCTACCATAATTGGATAAATTTTATCAATTATTGCCTCAAAAACAGCTCCTTTATAACTGTCCATGGTAACATAGACTTTTTGTCCGAGAGTTACTCGAACCATATCGTTTTCATCGACTTCAAGTTCTAACAAGAAGGCGTTGGCTTTTCCTATGGTCGCTAACGGAATTTGTGGTGTAATATAAGCGCCTTCTCGAACCAATATGTCAAATAATTGTCCCGAAAATGCGCTTTTGACAGTAAAATCTTTTTGATTTTTTTGATTGATTTTTAGTGTATTGCTATTTATAGTTTCTTGGTTTTGCAATTGCGCTTTGAGTTGTGCCAATTGTTTTATTGCAGCTTCATATTCTAGTTTTGAAGTTTTGTAAGTGAGTACTAATCTTTCGTATTCTACATCCGAAATATATTCTAACTCTTTCACTTTTTTATTTCGTTTTAGAATAGATTCATCTAAAAGCATTTTGTTTTTTGCAGATAGAATTTTTATTTCTATTTCGGCAATACGATCTTTAGAGTATTGATTGTTCTCTTTACTGAGTTGATAAGCCAATTCCGCATTTTGAGAGTTCAAATTAGCTCGATCTTCGTCTAATTCGAATAACTTTTGACCCACAAATATTGTTTGTCCAACCGTAGCGTCTATTTTTTTTAAATTTCCACTTACAGTTGCATAAACAACATACTGACCCTCTGATTTTACTACTCCTGAGGCGTAAACACTTTCGGTAACATCCCCAAAAGTGGGCTTAATCTCGCCATCTTCTTTCTTAGAACAAGATACTACCAGAAAAAAAACATATCCATAAACAAATATTGATTTGAAATTCATTTTGTATTTTTTTGACGCTTATTTACATACGAAAACTGATATAAATATACGACTTAAAAAATTGTAAAAAAAGAATGATTCTTACATAATTCCAATTTAAATAGTAGTCAAATAAAATGATTATTGTGCAGACATCATGCTGTCAAATCGCTTTTGCATTTCTTCAAAACTCATGTCTTCTTTGTGCGTTGTGATCATCCATTTATAGCCAAAAGGATCCATTACCTGCCCTACTCGATCTCCATAAAACATATCTTCAATAGCCATCACCAGAGTTGCACCTGCATCAAGTGCTTTTTGAAATACGGCATCGGCATCTTTTACATACAATCCAAAAGACATTGGGTTTCCACCAATGGTCAAAGGACTTTTATTTCCCCAATCGATATTCTCGTCGGCCATCATCAGTAAAGAGCCTTCAATATCTATTTCTGCGTGACCAATTTTACCGTCTGGCATCAATAATCGGCCTTTTTCTGTTGCGTCAAATGCTTTTTTGTAAAACTCAATAGCGTCGCTACATCCTTTGATTGTTATGTAGGCATTCAAGGTATATGCTCCAGGGTAAATGTGTGATGTTTTCATGTATTTTAATTTTTAAAGTTTTTAATTTAACAAATGAAAAATTCCATAAAACAAAGTATTAAAATTACTCATTTTTCTGAATTACAGAATGTTACACGAAATTAATTTAAAAAAAAAATTGATTAACTTATAAAATTTATAGGTTTTATTATCGACTCTTAAAACCTGGTTTTATATAAAAATCCATCAAAATTTTAGAGCTCCGTAACTTCGAGTGTTTTT
Organism: Flavobacterium sp. N3904; assembly: GCF_025947305.1. Classification (NCBI taxonomy): domain Bacteria; kingdom Pseudomonadati; phylum Bacteroidota; class Flavobacteriia; order Flavobacteriales; family Flavobacteriaceae; genus Flavobacterium; species Flavobacterium sp. N3904. The sequence goes on along the minus strand of NZ_CP110009.1, from coordinate 2,858,881 downwards.
GGCCTAAGTAATTACTATTTGAAAACGAAAGTTAATGCGCCAAAAATGTATCGAGAAGCTTTTTATAAGAGTACAAAATATTATTTACTTTAGCATTATGAAACAATCTTATGTCTATATATTAAAGTGTTCCAACAAAACTTATTATACCGGGGTTACGAGCAATTTGGCACAAAGAATATTTCAACATCAATCAGGATTTTATCCAGATTGTTACACCTTTAATAAAAGACCTGTCGAATTGGTTTTTTATTGTGAATTCACAGATATAAATATTGCAATAGAAAAAGAGAAACAAATCAAAAAGTGGTCACAAGCGAAAAAAGAAGCTTTGATTAATGATGATTATGATTCCCTTCCAAATTTAGCTAAGAAAAGATTCAAATTATAAATTCTTCCTAAACTTATTGGAATTTTGAGAAGTAATATTAATGTAAGGGTTCTCGATACATTTTTTAAAGCAGAACATTTCGTTTTACAAAGAAAATCCGTTTAGCTTTAAAAAACACTCGAACTGACGACCTTATTGATTTGTATCTTCTCCCGTCAATTCTAATGTTTTTAGCTTAAGTAAATACAATTTTAAAATTAAAGGTAATAAGCCAATCCCGAATTTATTTGGGAATATTGAATGCGTTATTTTCAAAAGGGTTCTTTAAACGCATTTTAAGATTGTAACAAATTCAATAATAAATTTATTGACCTGAGCGAATAGGAGAAGCAATCGGTTTCTCCATAACATAATCTTCCATAAGGTAACCGTGATCCAATTCAATATTAACTTCTTCCACGATTTCGAATCCTAATTTTTGATAAAAATGTAATGCTTTATTGAATCGGTTTACGTTTAGCGAAAGTGCGGTCGAATCGTTCTCTTTGGCTACACTTTCGACAAAATCAATTAATTTCTTTCCAATTCCTTTTCCTTGTGTTTGTGGTAAAATATAAATTTTATGAATTTTGGTTTGTTGTTTTTGGTTGTAATGATGCTCATAGGAAGCAAAACCTAAAATCTCCTCTCCTTCTTTGGCCAATACAAAATAATGTCCCTTATTGGTAACACTGTCCTTTAGCGCTTCTTCATTATAAAAAGCTTCCAACATAAAATCCAATTGCGCTTTCGAAAGGATTTCGCCATAAGCAATAGGCCAAGTTTGATATGCAATACTTTGAATTGTATTATAATCGTTTGCCGTAGCTGCTACTATCTTTATCATTTATTTCAATTAATTATAACTAATAATAAGAATCTATGATGATGATTAACCACAATGACTTCTCACTATTCACTATTCACCATTTACAATTAAAAGCTACCCGTGAATCGTCTCACTTTTGCCATAATTGGCAATAATGGATTCTTCAAATTCCAGCCATTCTCTCCAACGTTTTTCGACATCGATTCCAACCCCATATTTTCGGGCGTAAGTTATAAAAGTAGTATAATGACCTGCTTCGCTTTCCATTAAATCACGATAAAATTTGGCTAACTCTTCATCTTTAAAATTCTCTGAAAGTACTTTGAAACGCTCGCAGCTTCTGGCTTCAATCATGGCCGAAAACAATAAACGTTCCACCAATCCTGAAACACGGCTTCCATCTCCGCTTTTTTTCATGTACAAATACAATTCGTTTACATAATCGTCTTTGCGCTCGCGGCCCAATTTCAAACCACGTTTGATAATAATATTGTGCACTTGTTCAAAATGATCGATTTCTTCTTTGGCCAAGGCCAATAAATCCTTCACCAAATCTTGGTGTTCTGAATTATTGGTGATAATGGTAATAGCATTTGTAGCCGCTTTTTGTTCGCACCAAGCATGATCCGTAAGAATCTCTTCGATGTTTTTTTCTACAATATTTACCCATCTGGGATCGGTTGGCAATTTTAATCTTAGTACTGACATTTTAAAATTAGTTTAAGGTTTAAAAATTTGTTTAAAGTTTAAGGTTTTCTAAAAAAAAAGAGTTTAAAGTTCGAACTTTTGCACAATACAAAACCTTAAACTTTAAACTCTTTAAACTATTAAACAAAAATTTAGAACACAAAGATTGCTCTTTCGCTCATCATTTCGTTTACTTCATTGGCTACTTCTTCGATGATATCTTCATTGGTATGGTTCATTAAAACCTTATCAATCATGGCAACAATCGTTTCCATATCTTCTTCAACAAGACCACGAGTGGTGATTGCCGGTGTTCCAACACGAATACCTGAAGTTACAAATGGTGATTTATCATCAAATGGAACCATATTTTTATTTACGGTAATTTCAGCTTTTACTAATGCATTTTCAGCATCTTTTCCTGAAATTCCTTTGTTTCTAAGGTCAATCAACATCATGTGATTGTCAGTTCCTCCAGAGATAATATTGTATCCTCTTTTCACAAAAGCATCAGCCATTGCGTTGGCATTTTTTTGCAATTGTCTAGCATAAGTAAAGAACTCATCTTGCAATGCTTCACCAAAAGCAACCGCTTTGGCAGCAATAATGTGCATCAATGGTCCGCCTTGATTTCCTGGAAAAACCGCAAGATCCAATAAAGATGACATCATTCTAATTTCTCCTTTTGGTGTAGTTAACCCCCAAGGATTTTCAAAATCTTTACCCATCATAATCAAACCTCCACGTGGTCCACGCAATGTTTTGTGAGTTGTAGTCGTTACGATATGACAATGAGGAATTGGGTCATTCATTAAACCTTTGGCAATAAGCCCAGCAGGATGTGAAATATCAGCCATCAAAATAGCTCCTACACTATCTGCAATTACTCTAAAACGTTCAAAATCCATATCACGAGAATAAGCCGAAGCTCCTGCGATGATTAATTTTGGTTGTTCTTTAGTAGCAATTTCTTGAATTTTATCGTAGTTCAAACGACCAGTTTCTTGATCTACACCATAGAAAACAGGACTGTACAAACGTCCAGAAAAATTTACTGGTGAACCGTGAGTTAAGTGTCCTCCGTGAGATAAATCGAAACCTAATATTTTATCACCTGGTTTCAAGCAAGCAAAAAATACCGCTGTATTGGCCTGTGAACCCGAGTGCGGTTGTACGTTTGCGTACTCAGCTCCAAATAATGCTTTGGCTCTGTCGATAGCAATTTGTTCAACAACATCCACTACTTCGCAACCTCCGTAGTATCTTTTGCCAGGATATCCTTCGGCATATTTATTCGTTAAAACAGATCCAGCAGCTTCCATTACTTCGTCACTTACGAAGTTTTCAGAAGCTATAAGTTCTAGTCCGTGTATTTGTCTGTCTTGTTCTTCAAGAATGAGGTCAAAAATTTGTTCGTCGCGTTGCATTTCTTTGATTTTCGTTAATTTGACGCAAAAATACAAAAAAACGTTTGTTTAACTGTTAGATTATAATATATTTGACATGTAATTTTCAACAAACAATTAACACTATCATGCCAATAACAGCCAACGACACTAGTAGAAAATCATGGTTAGATGTACTGCCAGACAGTGATTTCCCTATTCAAAATATTCCTTTTGGTGTTTTTCTTACCAAAGAAAATATCGTTACAGTAGGTACTCGAATTGGTGATTTTGCTATCGATTTGGGTGCTTTACAGCAGTTAAATTATTTTGAAGGCATCGAATTGACAGATGATATGTTCATGCAAGATACTTTGAATGACTTTATATCCGATGGTCAAAAAACTTGGCGATTAGTTCGAAATCGCATCTCCGATATTTTTGAAGAAAGCAATACAACCTTAAGAGACAATCCCAAACATAGAGATATTATAATCTTTAATATGGAAGATGTAGAAATGCAACTCCCAGTATTAATTGGTGATTATACTGATTTTTATTCTAGTAAAGAACATGCCACCAATGTAGGCAAAATGTTTCGTGACCCAGAAAATGCTTTATTACCCAACTGGCTATATATACCGGTAGGTTATCATGGCCGTAGCTCAACTATTATTCCATCCGGAATTCCAATACACAGACCAATGGGACAAACGTTGCCTAATGGAGAAACCAGTCCTGTTTTTGGACCTTCCCGTTTGGTAGATTTTGAATTGGAAACTGCTTTTATTACTACCGATGTTAATGTAATGGGTGAGAATGTTCCTGTAGGTGAAACAGAAGATTATATTTTTGGAATGGTTTTATTGAATGATTGGAGCGCTCGTGATATCCAGAAATGGGAATATGTACCACTGGGACCATTCTTAGCCAAAAATTTTGCTTCGACCATTTCTCCTTGGATTGTAACTTTGGATGCTTTAGAACCTTTTAGAACCAAAGGCCCTAAACAAGAACCAATGCCTCTTCCTTACTTACAACAAAAAGGAAAACATTCATTCGATATCAATCTTGAAGTAGCTATTGCTCCTGAAAATGCGAATCCAACTATCATTTCTAGATCCAATTTCAAATACATGTATTGGACAATGAGTCAGCAACTGGCCCACCACACCTCAAACGGTTGTCGTGTAAACTCTGGTGATATGATGGGTTCGGGAACAATTTCCGGTCCTACAGAAGACAGTTTTGGATCGATGCTGGAACTGACCTGGGGTGGAAAAAACCCAATAAAATTGAATGACGGAACCGAACGAAAATTTATCAATGATGGTGACACCGTAATCATTAAAGGATATAGCCAGAACGGACAAGTTCGTATTGGTTTTGGAGAATGCTCCAGTAAATTACTACCTCCTTTTGTAAGACCGTAATTAAAAGAATAGTATACCAACCGACAATTTAAACTTGTCGGTTTTTTTTTGAAATTTATTAAATAATCCCCAAAAGGAATAGTAAGTTTGCATTCTATTTAAAGTTTAAAACTGACCTAAATTCATTACCCCCATAAAATGAAAAAAATTACTTTTATAATTGCTTTTTTTATATTATTTACTTCTTGTGGCGTAAAACAAACCCAAAACAACCTGGCTTCAGGTAATTACGATGCTGCTATAGATATTGCTATTTCCAATTTGCGTACCAATAAAGAAAAAAAAGGGAAACAGGATTATATTTATTTATTGGAAGAGGCTTTCGCCAAGGCCAAAGAGCGGGATTTAAATTCAATTAGCTTTTTGAGCAAAGAGAATAATCCAAATAATTTAGAGAAAATATACAATACCTATTTGGCTTTAAATGACCGTCAAGAGAAAATCAAACCTTTGCTTCCGCTAAAATTAATCAAAGAAGGACGCAATGCCATTTTTCCTTTTGACAATTATAACGATCAAATCATAAGCAGTAAAAATGCGTTATCCAACTATTTATATACCAACGCCAAAGCATTAATGCTTACTGGAAACAAGATGAATTATCGTAGGGTTTATGATGACTTAACCTATTTGGATAAAATAAATCCAAATTATAAAGACATTTCCAAAATCATGGATGAAGCACAGTTTAAGGGAACCGATTTTGTTACAGTGTATACCAAAAACGAGACAAACATGATTATTCCGGTACAACTTCAAAACGATTTATTGGATTTTAAAACCTACGGATTGAATGACAAATGGACGGTTTATCACAGTACCAAACAAAAAGACATTAATTATGATTACGGAATGATAATTAATTTCAGAAGTATTTTAATCTCACCAGAACAAATTAAGGAAAGAGAATTTGTAAAAGAACGCCAAGTAAAAGACGGACAAAAAAAACAGCTTGATGCCAACGGCAGAGTCGCTCTAGATAAAGAAGGAAAACCGATAATGGTTGATAATATGATTAATGCAACTGTGAAAATCTACGAAATAAGACAATTTAAATCCTGTCAAATCACCGCCAAAGTAGATTATATTGATTTCAGAACCAATCAGTTATTAGACTCTTTTCCTATCACGAGTGAGTTTGTTTTCGAAAATATTTACTCAACTTACAAAGGTGATCGCCGGGCTGCCGATGACAATTATTATTCTTATTTTGACAAAAGAGCTGTTCCTTTTCCCACCAGCGAACAAATGGTATACGATACTGGCGAAGATTTGAAAGCCAAAATCAAAAATATTATTACTCGCAATCAGTTTAGGAAATAAGGGGTTTCAAATTTACAATTACAAAAAAAACAACTCGTTTTTGAGTTGTTTATGAGTATCTATTTTTCATTCCCTTTTATAATTCCTCTTGTTGATTGTGTGATGAAATGTATAATTTTATCACGCTCGATTGTTTGTTTAAAATGCTTTTCGATGAACTCCAGAGCCAATGTGGTATTTCTTTTTTCTTGAAAAATAATACGGTAAATTTCTTTTAGCTCATTTATTTTCTCAGATTCAAATCCTCTTCTTTTTAAACCTACAGTATTTAAACCTACATATCTCAAAGGTTCTCGAGCAGCCATTACATAAGGCGGGACATCTTTTACAATTCGGCTAATACCGCTTATCATACATTGTTCTCCAATAACCGAAAATTGATGTATTGCAGTTAATCCGCTAATATTAGCCCAATCACCTACAATTACTTCTCCTGCCATTCCAACACTAAATCCTACAATACAGTTATTACCTATTATACAATCATGCCCAATATGAGCATTCGACATCAATAAATTATTGTCTCCAATACTCGTTTTTTGCTTTGATGCTGTTCCTTTATTTATGGTTACAAACTCTCGTATAATGTTGTTATTACCAATCTCTAATGAAGTAGATTCCCCTTTATACTTTAAATCCTGTGGAATTCCTGCCAGTACAGCACCTGAATGGATTTGACAATTTTTCCCAATCTTAGTTCCATCAAGAATACTGACATTATTACCAATCCAAGTATTATCACCAATAATCACATCATTCTCTATTATAGTAAAATTGCCAATATGTACATTTTTTCCAATATTAGCTTCTTTCCCAATTATTATATTTTTCACATTACGTCTATTTAAATTGAAGACAAATGTTGGGATTATTAAACTATTTTTTATTGATTTAAAGTCAATTAATTGAAGCTCTTATTCTGCTTAAAGTTTCTTGGCTTACGCCAATGAGTGACGCAATATTTTTTAATTTTGCTTTTTCTATAATCTGCGGAAATGAAGTCAGTAAATACAAATACTTTTCCTGAGCATTCATTAATTTATACAAATGATGAAACTCATTGATTCTGGAAAGGTAAAGGCGAAGTTGTTTTATATGAAATTTAGAAAACAACGGATACTCTAATAAAATTTGTTCATCAGCATATGATAAGGTATATACTATGGTTTCTTCACATGCCTGAAAGAATTCGAAAGATGGTTTTTGTTCAAAAAAACTACTTAATGAGGTAATAAACTGATTATTGGAATATATCCATTTTGTTACATCATCACCATCATCATAATAGAATCTGCGCACTAATCCCGATTTAATGAAGCATACTTTTGAACATATCTTTCCGGCTTCAATAATAAATTCATTTTTTTTATACACTTCTTTAATAAAGTATTTTTTGACAGCTTGTTCCGTTTCTAAATCAAGTTCTTGAAAATTATTTATAAATGCAATTAGTTCGGTCATCTTATATATTTTGTTGATTACTGTAGTTTGTAAAGATACAACGGAACGTTTTGTTAATCAAAAAACTGTCAAATCAATACTAAAAGTTAGCTTTGCAATCGTTTGTTATAATCTCTTTTAATCTTCAGTTTACTACAACATGTCTTAACTTTCTTTGGATACTAAATTAGCACATACATACCTCCTTTGATAAAAAAAATAAAAAATACTCCAAAAAAACTACCTTTTAAACCAAAATTTCTTTTTTAATACAAAAATAACCTGATTTGTTAAAAATTTGACTTTTGCAAAAATTTTACGTTTAAGTTTAAAATTTAATTGTACTTTTGCATCGATGAAAAAAATAGAAACATATAAAACAATTATCTCTCGGATAATCACACCTACGACTTCTCCCGAAGTACGGATGCTATAATTATAGCCTCCATAGTGTAATCGTATTATATTTATTCATTTCTTATTTTATCGTTTTGAAATTATTTCCATATCTATTTGGATTAATACATCCTAAAGAAATTACCAAACACATTTTATCTATCTGTAATTCAATTATTTGGATTGTTCTTTACTTCATTTATTCTATATTTGATAGTGCAAAACCAGAACATTTTAAACATGATTGCAGTGCATTTTTTAACCTAAAATATAACTCTTGAAATGAATATTTCTATTGTAGTAACTCAGGAAGAACATTATAAGTATGCGCAGGAAATATGCGATACGATAGAATCATCTGCCCTGTTAAGAGGTACTGGAATTGCCAAAAGAACCCCAGAATACATCCAAAAGAAGATGGAAAAAGGTGATGCAGTTATTGCGCTTAATAACGGAATCTTTGCTGGTTTTTGTTATATCGAAAGTTGGCAACACGGTCAGTTTGTGGCCCACTCTGGTTTAATCGTACATCCGGATTACAGAAATTTAGGATTGGCCAAAAAAATAAAATCATTTGTATTCGACTATTCGTTGCAAAAATATCCGGACGCCAAAGTATTCGGAATTACAACAGGATTGGCGGTGATGAAAATCAATTCGGATTTGGGATACAAACCAGTTCCTTTTTCGGAACTGACCAACGACCCAAGTTTCTGGAAAGGCTGTCAAACCTGTACCAATTATGACATATTAAAAAGCAAGGAACACAAGATGTGTTTGTGTACCGGAATGCTTTTTGACCCAAAAGAAAAGCCGAAAGATCCTCCCAAACATCCTTTTAATGTGAGAGTTCTCAATAGATTAATAGCCATTAAAAAATCTTTATTTTTAAAAAAATAATTAACTAAGAAATATAAAGCCTAAAGCAAATGGCACTTGCCAATGCCTAAAAGCAAAAAAATAAAAAATCATGAAATCGGAGATTCACGACCTCCACAAAACAATAAAAAATGGGAAGTAAAAAAGTAGTATTAGCATATAGTGGAGGATTAGACACATCTTACTGTCTTAAATATTTGAAAAATGAAAAAGGGTATGAAGTGCATACCGTATTAATCAATACTGGCGGTTTTGATGAAGCCGAATTAAAAGCTATCGAAGACAGAGCCTATGAGCTAGGAAGCGCCAAACACGCCAACCTGACTATCGTTGAAAAATATTATGACAAAGCAATCAAATATTTGATTTACGGAAATGTGTTAAAAAACAACACCTATCCACTATCTGTAAGTGCTGAGCGTGTTTTTCAAGCGATTGAAGCCATAAAATATGCCAAATCTGTTGGTGCCGAAGCAATTGCTCACGGAAGTACCGGTGCCGGAAATGACCAAATTCGTTTTGATTTAATTTTCCAAACCATCGCTCCCGAAATTGAAATCATCACACCTATCAGAGACTTAAAACTTTCAAGACAGGAAGAAGTGGATTATTTGTCTAAAAATGGCGTTCACTATTCTTGGGAAAAAGCACAATACTCCATCAACAAAGGGCTTTGGGGAACTAGCGTAGGCGGAAAAGAAACTTTGACATCCAACCAAGCTTTGCCAGGCGAAGCCTACCCATCTCAATTGCAAAAAACAGGTGAAGAAAAAGTAACGCTCCAATTCGGAAAAGGACAATTAGTGGGCATCAACGATGTTCTTGATACTCCAACCAAAAATATCGTTGCTTTGGAAAAATTAGCCAACGCCTATGCGATTGGTAGAGACATTCACGTGGGTGACACCATTATCGGAATCAAAGGAAGAGTTGGTTTTGAAGCCGCTGCACCGCTAATCATCATTAAAGCGCATCATTTATTAGAGAAACACACCCTTGGAAAATGGCAACAATACTGGAAAGAACAACTAGGAAACTGGTACGGAATGTTATTTCACGAAGGTCAATTTCTGGATCCTGTAATGCGCAACATCGAGGCTTTCCTTGAAGATACTCAAGCTACTGTAAACGGAACTGTGATTGTTTCGCTTAAACCGTATCACTTCACGCTGGACGGAATCGAGTCCGAAAACGACTTGATGAATACCGGTTTTGGTCAATACGGCGAAATGAACAACGCTTGGACGTCTGACGATGCCAAAGGATTTATCAAAATTCTGGGGAATGCACAAAACATATTCTCATCGGTAAACAAATTGACACACGATTAATTCGGTTATTCAAAGAATAATTTAGAGCGAAAGTTTAAGCATTTTCAGAAGGTATCGGTTCCCGCCATCATTCCAATCTTTTGCACCGAACACCGGCACAAAAGGATTTTCCCTTCTGTCGGGGCTAAAGAGGGAATATTAGGAATTTTTGGAGTTATCCAAATCAACAAAAAAATATAAAAAACACTAATTATAGTACGTTTTAAAATTTAAAATTATGATTAACATAGGTATAATTGGCGGATCTGGCTATACAGCCGGAGAACTCATCAGAATATTAATGTTTCATCCCGATGTTACTATCGATTTTGTTTACAGCACCACCAATGCTGGAAAACCGCTTTCGGTAGCGCATCACGATTTGTTGGGCGATATCGAAATGAATTTTACCGATACTGTAAATCCAAATGTGAATGTGGTTTTCCTATGTTTAGGACACGGGAAATCAAAAACATTTTTAACCGAAAACCAATTTGCAAGCCATACCAAAATCATCGATTTAGGAAATGATTTCAGATTGCACAAAGACGAAGTATTTAATGGTAAAAAATTTATTTACGGCTTACCAGAACTAAACAAAACAGCAATCAAAAACGCCCAATTCATTGCAAATCCGGGCTGTTTTGCCACTGCGATTCAGTTGGCTTTATTGCCTTTGGCGAAAGCCAAATTATTGAACAGCGATGTGCACATCAACGCCACAACGGGAAGCACTGGAGCTGGAGTTGGACTTTCCGAGACTTCGCATTTCAGTTGGAGAAACAACAATATGTCGCATTATAAAGCTTTCGAACACCAACATTTGGGTGAAATATCCGAAAGCTTGCACCAATTGCAAAATGATTTCACAAACGAATTGCTGTTCATTCCGAACAGAGGGGATTTCCCGAGAGGAATTTTTGCAACATTATACACCACTTGCGACGAAAGTTTGGAGAATATTGTAGCCAAATACGAAGCGTTCTATAAAAACCAGCCTTTTGTAACCGTCACCAAGTCTGGTATCAATATGAAACAAGTTGTCCAAACGAATAAATGCATAATTAGTTTAGAAAAAAAAGGAAACCGGATTTTGATTACTTCGGTAATCGATAATTTAGTCAAAGGCGCCTCAGGACAAGCCATTCAAAACATGAATTTAATGTTTGGATTGGAAGAAAGTACGGGATTGCATTTGAAACCAAGTGGATTTTAAAAATTTGTTTAAAGTTTAAAAGTTTAAAGTTGCTCGTGTAACCTTAAACCTTAAACTTTAAACCTTAAACAAAAAAACAACAATGAACTTATTTGACGTTTACCCTTTATACAACATCACTCCTGTAAAAGCTTTAGATTGCACAATTACAGATGAAAATGGTGTAGAATATTTAGATTTATACAGTGGTCACGGAGTAATCTCCATAGGCCACACACAACCGGATTATGTAGCCAAATTAAAAAATCAATTGGATAATATCGGGTTTTATTCAAATGCGATTCAGAATCCATTGCAAGTGGAATTGGCCGAAAAACTTGGCAAACTTTCGGGATGCGAAGAGTACAGTTTATTCTTGTGCAGTTCTGGAGCAGAAGCCAATGAAAACGCACTAAAACTCGCTTCTTTCCACAACGGAAAATCAAGAGTGATTGCGTTCGACAACTCTTTCCACGGAAGAACATCAGCAGCGGTTGCAGTAACCGACAACAAAAAAATTGTGGCTCCAATCAATGCACAACAAATTGTTACTTTCTTGCCTTTAAACAATCTCGATTTGGTCGAAGCTGAATTGAAAAAAGGCGATGTTTGTGCTGTGATTATCGAAGGAATTCAAGGTGTTGGTGGACTGGACGAAGGAACAACCGAATTTTTCCAAGGATTAGAGAAATTGTGTAATCAGTACGCAGTAGTTTTGATTTTGGACGAAGTACAGTCTGGATACGGAAGAAGTGGAAAATTCTTTGCTTTTCAACACCACAACATCAAACCGGATATTATTTGCCTTGCCAAAGGAATGGGGAACGGTTTCCCTATTGGCGGAATCCTGATTGCACCAAAATTCACTGCTAGCCATGGATTACTTGGAACTACCTTTGGAGGAAGCCATCTTGCTTGTGCCGCCGGTATTGCCGTTTTGGACGTAATTGAAAATCAAAAACTAATAGACAACGTAAATGACGTTTACGGGTATTTCTTGGAGGCCATCAAACAAGTTCCTGAAATTGTCAAAGTAAAAGGAAAAGGATTGATGTTGGGAGTAGAATTTGATTTTGAAGTGGGTCCTTTACGTAAAAAACTGATTGTCGAAAAACTGATTTTCACAGGAAGTGCCAACAATAAAAATCTATTGAGAATCCTTCCTCCTTTGACAGTCAAAAAAGAAGCTATTGATACATTTATAGTCGCCTTAAAAGAAAGCTTAGCAGAATTGAAAGCGTAGTTTTTAATTCGAAAATCTAATCAAAAAAACTAACCAATGAGCCATTTATTACCGATACAAAAAAGAAATGCAGTTCTGAATCGAATGGCAGATTTGCTCGAACAAGAAAGAACAAACATCAAAAAAAGCAATCAGGAAGACCTTGAAAATTACAAAGGTGATGATTTAGCAATGGAAAAACGTTTGCTTGTGGATGATGCCAAAATTGACGGTATGATTCTTTCGTTGCGTCAATTGTTTGCTCAAGAAGATCCTGTTGGCAAAGAACGCTTTCATTTTGTACATGATAATAGCATCAAAATCACCAATAAAACAGCGGCTTTCGGAACGATATTGATTATTTATGAATCAAGACCGGACGTAACCGTTGAAGCGGGCGGTATCGCTTTCAAATCCGGTAATAAAATCCTTTTGAAAGGCGGTAAAGAATCGTTACGCTCCAATTTGAAGATTGTCAGTCTTTGGCACCAAGCTTTAAAAGACAATGATGTAGATACGAATTGGGTCGAATATTTGAATTACGACCGAAACGAAACACAAGCCTTTTTGGAAAAACCAACCCAAAAAGTAGATTTAATTGTACCAAGAGGTGGAGAAAATCTAATTGATTTTGTCAAGAAACACGCTACTTGTCCCGTAATTGTCAGCGGTCGTGGAAACAATTTTGTTTATGTAGAGAAGGAAGCCAATTTAGACCAAGCGCTGAATATCATTATAAATGGTAAAACCTCAAATATTTCAGTTTGTAATGCTTTGGACAAAGTATTAATCGACATGAATTTGCCAAACTGGGAAGCTTTTGCCAAAAAAGTGGTTACCGAATTACAACAAAAAAACGTCACTGTTTTAGGAGACGAAACGATTTCAAAAACAACAAAAGTTTCTCAAATAGAATCGGATTTGGTTTGGTACGAAGAATTTTTGGATTATAAAATTGTAATTGGCGTTATCAATTCCAATCAAGAAGCCATTGAAAAAATAAATAAATATTGTGGTGGACATTCGGCTTCCATCATCACCAAAAATGACGCTGTTGCTCAAGAATTCATGGAAAACGTGGATACGGCAGCGGTATATCAAAACGCTTCTACCCGATTCACCGATGGAGGACAATTTGGCCTAGGTGGAGAATTAGCGATAAGCACTGATAAATTGCACCAACGCGGTCCCATTGGATTACAACATTTGGTGACCAATAAATGGTATGTTTATGGAGATGGACAGATTCGCTGAGGAGATTGCAGATTGTTGATTAACGATTTTGATTTCAGAATAAAGATAATGGAATAAAGATTTTTAGGAAGATAATGCTTTGCGAACATTGCGTTTTTAAGCGTTTCAATTATAAAAAACTTTGCGCCCCTTGCGGTTAAAACCGTTTAAAAATATAAAAATGGCTAAAAAAAGAATATTACTAAAGTTAGGCAGCAACACCTTAACCAAAGAAACCAATCACATTTCGAGAGGAAAAATTGAGGATATTGGGGTGCAAATAGCGGCTTTACAAGACGAATACGAATTCATTATTGTGAGTTCAGGGGCAATTGCGGCTGCCAAACAATTTGTAAAACTAGACAATAACGATCAGGATGTTTTTGTAAAACAAGCTTTGGCATCGATTGGACAGCCTCATTTGATGCGGATTTACCATGAGAATTTTAGTGATTTGGGATTGCATATTTCACAATGTCTGCTCTCTTACTCTGATTTTGAAAAGGAACAATCCAAAATCAACATTGTAAACACCATCAATGTTTTAGTCAAAAACAGTTATATACCAATTATCAATGAAAATGATACAGTAGCAACCGACGAAATCAAATTTGGAGATAATGATAAATTAGCGGCATTAACCGCAGTATTATTAAACGTTGATATACTGATTATTGCAACCAACACCAACGGTATTTACACCAAATCGTCAATAAACGATGATGTACCGGAAACAATAGAATTGGTAACCGATTTATCGCTATTGCAAAAAGAAATTGGCGACAAAAAATCGTCTCACGGAACGGGCGGTATGCAATCCAAAATTGATTCGGCTGCCATTGCAAAAAAATCGAATATCGAAACTTGGATTGTAAATGGACTGGAAGATAATTTTATGTTGAAGGCTTTAAAGGGAGATATTAAATTTACTAAGATTATTTAATATATCCGTTTTTAATGTGATAGTTAATATTATCGTTTATTTAGGCGATAATTTAATTTATCATCTTTTTAAACGATATTTTAATTTATCATTGTTTTAGACGATAATTTGAATTATCTTTATTTCATAAATTTGAATTATGATAGCAATTATTACAGCCGACATTATCAATTCAAGGAAATTGACAAATCAAGATACCTGGATTACTCCTCTAAAAAAATTATTAAACACTTATGGTCCAACACCAAAAAAGTGGGAAATCTTTAGAGGTGATTATTTTCAAATCGAAATTGAAGATCCAAATGAAGCATTACTAGTATCTTTAAAAATAAAAGCATTGATAAAAAGCATCAACGCCTCCGAAGGACAAAAAAAAACAACTTCGATCGATGTTCGAATGGCTATCGGTTTAGGAACAAAAGAATATAGTGCTGACAGAATTTCGGAGAGCAATGGTACAGCGTTTATCAATTCGGGTGAAAAGTTTGAAAAGCTAAAAAAGGAAAAAACAACACTGGCAATTCAATCGTCTTTCCCAAATTTTGATTATGAAATGAATTTATACCTAAAATTGGCCGTTATACAAATGGACGCTTGGACAGTAAATTCGGCCGCCTTATTTAATACCTTATTTGAAGATCCAGAAAAAAAACAAGCAGAAATAGGAGCAATTTTGGGTATCGGTCAAAATTCAGTGAGCGGCAGATTCAAACGCGCCCACGTTGACGAAATTCTGGAATTGGAAAAAATGTATCGTTTTAAGCTAAAAGGATTAACACAATGATAGTACTAGTAAAATTAATTTTAGCACATATTCTAGGTGATTTTCTGCTGCAACCCAATAGCTGGGTAAAAGCAAAAGAAGAAAAAAAAGCATTAGCTTGGCAGTTATATGTTCATGCATTGATTCACGGCTTGCTGTCATTACTGCTTTTATTTGACATATCCGATTGGAAATTACCAGCAATAATAATGCTTAGCCATTTAATTATAGATTACATCAAATTAAAATTTCAAACAGAAAAATCTAAAATCACTTGGTTTGTTGTTGATCAAATAATGCACCTGGTAGTAATCTTATTTTTAGGCTTATATTGGCTAAACAAAGAGAAAGAACTTTTTGAATTTTTACTTTCAGATACATTTATTATTCTTGCAACGGCAGTACTTTTTTTGACACAGCCTGTTTCAATCATATTAGGTGTATTGATAAAACCATGGTCAGATGCAATACCTAATGAAAAAGAGCAATCACTCAAAAATGCAGGCAAATACATTGGAATACTCGAAAGATTGTTGGTATTTCTATTTATTTGTACACATCATTTTGAGGCCGTTGGTTTTTTATTGGCTACAAAATCAGTTTTTAGATTTGGAGATTTAAAAGAATCAAAAGAACGGAAACTAACAGAATATATACTCATCGGAACATTATTGAGTTTTGGAATTGCCTTGTTGGTGGGATTATTAACTCAATATCTATTAAAAACCTGAATATATTAACTGCAAGTCCATTATCCAATTAACAAACAACAACCATGAACTACACCTCAATAAAAGAAATAGATTCACTCCAAAAATGGGTGAAACAAGCCATAAAAATCAAAAAAAATCCGCTCAAAAACAAAAAACTAGGAAAAAACAAAACCTTAGTAATGTTGTTTTTTAACTCTAGTTTGAGAACACGTTTGAGTACTCAAAAAGCAGCCATAAATTTAGGAATGAACGTTATGGTAATGAACTTTGGAAGCGAAGGCTGGACACTGGAATTTGAGGACGGAACCATCATGAACCAAGGCGCATCAGAACACATCAAAGAAGCTGCTGAAGTAGTTTCGAAATATGCAGATATTATTGCAATTAGAGCTTTTGCAGGATTGGTTGACAAAGAAAAAGACAATGCCGAAACAGTAATGAGCGGTTTCTTGAAATATGCCACAGTGCCTATCCTAAATATGGAAAGTGCAACAGGACATCCATTGCAATCCCTTGCCGATGCGATCACGATGGAAGAACACAAGACCAAACACCGCCCAAAAGTGGTATTGTCATGGGCACCGCACCCGAGAGCGTTACCTCAGGCCGTTCCCAATTCATTTGTAGAAATGATGCAATTGCAAACCGAAATGGATTTTGTCATTACACACCCTGAAGGCTATGAACTAAATCCAGAAATCACAAAAGACTCAAAAATCGAGTATGACCAAGACAAAGCTTTTGAAAATGCCGATTTTATCTATGCCAAAAACTGGAGCAACTACAAAGAATATGGTAAAATCACCAATTCCGACCCGAATTGGACGATTACTACCGATAAAATGAAACTGACCAACAATGCCAAATTCATGCACTGTTTGCCTGTAAGACGTAACGTAATTGTAACAGATGAAGTAATTGACAGCGAAAATTCGATTGTAATTCAACAAGCTAATAATAGAACCTATTCGGCTCAATTGGTATTGCAGAAGATTTTGAAAAAATTAGACAAATAAAATGACAAAATTATCAATCATAAAAATAGGTGGCAACATCATCGACGATCCAACCGAATTGGCACAATTCCTTACTGATTTTTCTAAAATCGAAGGCTACAAAATACTTGTTCACGGTGGTGGAAAATCGGCTACTAAAATGGCACAAAGTATCGGACTAGTTCCTCAAATGATTGATGGACGCCGCATTACCGATGCGCCAATGCTGGATGTAGTAGTAATGATTTATGCAGGTGAAATCAACAAAAATATAGTGGCTCAACTGCAAGGCAATACTACCAATGCGATGGGATTTTCGGGTGCCGATGGTAATTTAATTCTGTCCACTAAAAGAAATCATCCCACAATTGATTATGGTTTTGTGGGCGATGTACAAAAAGTGAATACGCCTTTATTGGAAACGCTCCTAAAAAGCGGAATAACTCCTATTTTTTGTGCCATCACGCACGATGGAAAAGGACAATTATTGAATACCAACGCCGATACGATTGCCAGTGAATTGGCCATCGCCTTATCCGAAATATTCGAAGTTACTTTGACCTATTGTTTTGAAAAACCAGGCGTTTTGTACGATGCAGAGGATGACAGTTCGGTAATCGAACAAATCAACCACGAATTGTACACCAAATTAAAAGCCGAAAAAGCCATACATTCGGGGATGATACCTAAATTAGACAATTGTTTCAACAGTTTGTCCAAAGGCGTTCAGAAAATAAAAATTGGACACCACAGCATGTTGCAAAACGAAGGAATCGTTCATACAAGTATTGAATTATAAAAACATGAAAAACATAGAAACCCTAACACAAGAGGCCATTGCTTTATTAAAATCGTTGATCGAAACTCCTTCCTTTTCAAGCGAAGAAGATCAAACAGCGCTTTTAATCGAAAATTGGTTCCGTCAAAACAGTATTCCTTTCGAGCGGGAAAACAATAATATTTGGGCTTACAATGAGCATTTTGACAAATCCAAACCCACACTGTTACTCAACTCGCACCACGACACTGTAAAACCGAATCAGGGCTATACCAATGACCCGTTCAAAGCCATTGAAAAAGACGGCAAATTGTACGGATTGGGCAGTAATGATGCGGGTGGTTGTTTGGTTTCGCTTATGGCGACTTTCGTTTATTTTTATGCCAACGAAAACCTTTCTCACAATATAGTAATGGTAGCCTCAGCCGAGGAAGAAAGCAGCGGTAAACAAGGCCTCAACAGTGTTTTAAAACATTTACCCGTGTTGGATTGCGCCATCGTGGGTGAACCTACTTTGATGCAATTGGCTGTAGCCGAAAAAGGATTATTGGTACTCGATGTCGTTGTCAAAGGCACCGCCAGTCACGCTGCTCACACCAACCCTGACAACCCAATTTACAATGCGATGAAAGTAATTGAGTGGTTTAACACCTACCAATTCGAAAAAATATCGGAAGTTTTAGGTCCTGTAAAAATGACCGTTACCCAAATCAATGCCGGAAAACAACACAACGTAGTTCCTGCCGAATGCCATTTGGTAGTCGATATTCGCGTAAATGACTGTTACAGCAATGTCGAGATTTTGGAAACCGTCAACAAGAATTTAACCGCGCAAATCACACCGCGTTCGATGCATTTGAATGCCTCGTCTATTCCCGTTTCGCACGGTTTGGTGCAAGCCGGAATCGCATTGGGAAGAACGACCTATGGCTCTCCTACCCTTTCGGATCAGTCGGTTTTGAGTTGTCAATCCTTGAAGCTTGGGCCAGGAGAATCCCTGCGGTCACACTCGGCAGACGAATTTATATATGTAAACGAAATTGAAGAAGGCATCCAATTATACATCAAAATACTGGGAGACTTCTTGAAGAACTAAAATATTCATCCTGAGCATAGTCGTAGGAAGGAGCTAATCCCGCTATCCACTCCAATCTTTTTATTTTTAAAGAAAAAATAAAAAGGATTTCCGATTCTATCGGGGCTAGGGCCATCAGGAAACAAGAAAATTATTGAAACCAAAAGAAACTTTGTGTCCCGATATCTATCGGGATTGAGCTTCCTCTGCGAATCTCTGCGAATTAAAAAAAACATCTTATGAAACTTTGGGAAAAAGGAATACCAACCGACAAACAAATCGAACATTTTACAGTAGGAAACGATAGAGAACTCGATTTGGTTTTGGCCAAATACGACGCTTTAGGCTCCATTGCCCATGCCAAAATGTTAGGACAAATTGGACTACTGACAGCTGCCGAAACCGAATCCTTGGTCTTGGCTTTGAACGAAATCATAAAGGACATTGCAAACGGAAATTTCGAAATCGAAGACAGTTTTGAAGACGTACATTCCAAAATCGAATATTTACTGACGGTAAAACTCGGCGATGCTGGAAAAAAAATCCACACCGCGCGTTCGCGTAACGATCAAGTTTTGGTAGATGTAAATTTATATCTAAAAGATGTAGTAACCGAATTCAAATCGCAGGTAAAAACTCTTTTTGATTTAATGATGGAATCGGCAGAAAAACACCAAAATGTATTATTGCCGGGTTACACACACCTTCAAATTGCAATGCCATCTTCTTTCGGTCTGTGGTTTTCCGCCTATGCCGAAAGCTTGATTGACGATATCACGATGCTAAACGCCGCTTTGAAAATTGTGGACCAAAATCCATTGGGTTCTGCTGCAGGTTACGGAAGTTCGTTTCCTATCAACAGAACATTTACTACCAAAGAATTGGGTTTTGAAACCTTAAAATACAATTCGGTTGCAGCACAAATGAGCCGCGGAAAATCTGAAAAAACAGTTGCTTTTGCCATGAGCAGTGTGGCCTCTACCCTTTCTAAGTTTTCTATGGATGTGTGTTTATATATGAGCCAGAATTTTGGTTTTATCGGTTTGCCTTCGCATCTTACCACTGGTTCGAGTATTATGCCACACAAAAAAAACCCGGATGTTTTTGAACTAATTCGCGGTAAGTGCAACAAGATTCAAGCCTTGCCTTATGAAATCACTTTGATAACCAACAATCTTCCAAGCGGTTACCACAGGGACTTACAGCTCTTGAAAGAAGGGTTGTTTCCTGCGATTCAAAACCTAAAAGCCTGTTTGGATATTGCCATTTTCTCCATAAAAGACATCACGGTAAAAGACAATATCTTAAATGATCCAAAATACAATTATTTATTTACTGTTGATACTTTAAACGAAATGGTGGTTGCCGGAATGCCTTTTAGAGATGCCTACAAAGCCGTTGCCGAGCAATTGGAAAACGGAACCTATCAATCACCAAAAGAAACCAAACACACCCACGAAGGAAGCATTAATAATTTGTGCTTGGAGGAAATAAAAGACAAAATGAAGAATTCATATTAATTCAAAAAAAACCTAGTTAAAAATCCATAAAAAGTATTTATGGATTTTTTTTATAACCTATTCTACCCTAAAACTTTACTCAAACATTCCCAAAAACTCATATTAAATACTATTTTTTTAACATTAAAAAATAGTATGCACGCATAATATTATATATTTTCACAAAAAATTTATAAAACTAACCCCCTATGAAATTAACCTACACAATTGCATTTTTAGTATGTATCTGCTCTCTTTTATTTAACAGTTGTTCAAGTGATGATGAAACAAAAACTGACTCGAATACAACGGATACCGCTACCCTAAAAACCTTTACCAATGTAACTTTTTCTTTAGACCAATCTGAAGGATACGATGCGGCTTTATACTTTTCAACAGAATTGGGAAAATCTTTTAAAACCAGTAAAATTGATGCCGCAACTTTACCCAAAATTGATATTGCTTTCTATAGTGCAAATTATAGCTTAAACTATTTTATGAGCCCCAATAATGCTGATTATGGAATCAAAAATGCACCACTTACCTTATTTATCAATGCCCAAAAAGACCTATTAACTATTGATCAATTCAACAAAATAGAAAAAGGATCTGATTTTGAGTCAATTAAAATAGACACTGATGATGATGATTCTTTTCCAGATGATAAAACACCCAATGTCGTATTATTCAAAAATGCTGCTGGTAAAAAAGGAGCAATCTACATTAAATCCGTTCACAGAGTGGGTTACGATCCCAGAATTGTAGTAGATATTAAAATACAAAAATAACATTGCTTACTAATTCAATTATTGAAACCAATTTTTCTATTTAGAAAAATTGGTTTTTTTATGCTTTTAGTTTCTGCAAATTAAAGTTATAGGTAATTCTGCAGAAATGATATTGTTGTGCCACATTCACCTTTTAAAAATAACTACTCCTTCCCTCTTTAATTAGTACTAAAAATTCTATATATTTGAGTAATATCTTAAATAAATAGCATGGCGAATTTCGAAGAACAAGCAACGCAAACACTTTTTGACAAAAATCAAATTTCAGAAGAACAATTCGAATCTATTAAGGCATACCGAGGACTGAATTTGTTTTCGGTTCATAACGAATTGAAGTTCTTATTATACCTTTCGATGCTGATGTTTACTTCGGGTATTGGGATTCTGATTTACCAAAATATTGATACAATAGGTCACACCGCAATTCTTGGATTATTGCTTTTGGTAACTTTCATATGTTTTTATTTTTGTTTTAAAAATCATCCAGGGTTCAAAAAAGAGGAAGTTTCTTTCCCTAATCCACTTTATGATTATTTGGTCCTTACCGCAGTTATATTGAGCTGTACATTTGTGGGTTATTTGCAGTTTCAATATCAAACATTTGCCACTCATTATGGATTGGCTACTTTAGTACCTACTATTATAAGTCTATTTTGTGCGTATTATTTCGACAGCAAAAGCGTTCTGTCTATCGGAATCACCGGAATGGCGGCCTATTTAGGACTATCGGTTGACCCAAAACATGTTTTTGAAAACGAGATGATTGATAATACCTACTTAAGTTATGTTGGGCTGGCCTTTGGTTTGACTTTGTTGCTTTGGGTTTTGTATGCAACCAAAATCAATCTAAAAAAACACTTCAATCTGGTCTATCTTACTTTTTCGTTGCATTTGGTTAGCATTGCCTGTATTGTCAATTTATTCCAGGATTATTGGTTGGCTTTTGGATTAGTGTTGGGAATCACTTCCTATTATTTTTATAATTTAAGCTTCCAAATCAGGTCAATTTCTCAATTCATTTTCACAGTTTTATACGGATATATTGGTATGAACATATTATTTGTGAGGATTTTAGAATCCATCCATTTCGAAGACCTATTCTCTGTTTTCATTTTCACTACTCCTTTTTATTTTATTGGCTCCATAATTGGTTTTATAAAATTGATTAAACATTTTAACAAAAACACTAGCGATGATAGCATACGATAAAACACTTTTAGACAACGTTTATATAGACGAAGAAGCCAATCGATTGAAAGAGTCAGGTTTCATTAGTACCGAACAATACAAATCTATTGGGAAACAATTACCAAAGCTTAAAAGTCAAAACAACCTCTTTATACGAATTGGTTTCTTTATTCTGGGTTGCATGTTGTATTCTTCGATTTGTGGATTTATTTCGTTGTTTGGGTTGGCCATTATGGACAATGCATACTTATTTTTCATCTATCTTTTTGCTGCAATTGGCTTTGGAGCCAAAGAATATATGTCTAAGAATATGAATTATTTTGGTTTTGGTCTAGATGATGCTTTTATTTTAGGAGCTATTGCAACTTTTTTGGCGGCAGTTGGACTAACCTTTGAACAAAATTACAATACCAACTATCTCGCTGTTATCCTAGTAATGGCAATCGTTTCGAGTATTGCTTATTTGCGATACCTAAATCTTTCCTTAGCCCTACTCGCCTGTTTTGGAATAACAGGAAGTCTAGCGTACACGACATTCGAGTATTTAGCAATCGGGAAAATCATATTGCCTTTTGTGATGGTGCTTTTTTCTGGTGGATCTTATTTTATTTCTAAAAAAACATTACAAAATTTAACTGTTCCTTATTATTACAACGGACTGAAGCTAGCCAAAGGTTTCTGCCTAATTCTATTCTATCTCTCTGGAAACTATTATGTGGTAAGAGAATTGAATTTCAACTTATCTGAAGACTATTTCTATAATGGTGTGAGTCCTGAAATACCTTTTGCCCTATTCTTTTGGGCATTTACAATTTCAATTCCTGTGGTTTACTTAGTCTTTTCTTTGAAAAACAAAGACCGAATGATGCTTTGGATTGGTTTTCTGTCGCTCTGCTTTGCCTTTTTCACCATTAGAATATATCATCACATTTTACCTCCTGAAATTGCCTTAACCATTGGTGGTGTGGCAACATTCGCTTTTACCTATTTTGCCATAAAAAGAACAAAACACAACGAAACCGGAATCACGTTCAAAGCCGATCGTTTTACCAATCCAAATGCTTTTGCCAATCTACAAACTCTTGTAGTTGCTTCGCAATTTGGGCTGAAGCCTGAAGTTAAAGTAGATGAATCCCCTATGAAGTTTGGTGATGGAGGATTTAGTGGCGGCGGTTCGAGTGCTGAATTTTAAAACAAGAATGGTTTGACCGCAGATTCGCAGATTTGAAATATTATTGTTATTATGGAAGATTTTTTACACAAAGAAGAAACTTATAAAATTATTGGTATTCTTTTTGAAGTTCATAAAAATTTAGGAAAAGGATTTTCTGAAATTGTCTATAAAGATGCCATCGAATTTGAATTTCAACAAGAAAACATCTCTTTCGAAAGAGAAAAAGAGTTTCTAGTAAATTATAAAACTACAATACTAAAACATAAATTTTATGCAGATTTTGTAGTATTTGATAAAATAATTTTAGAGATAAAAACCGTTGATTGTTTTAACAATAATCATTATAATCAATGTTTAAATTATTTAAAAGTATCAAAAAATGAATTAGCTCTTCTAGTTAATTTCAACTCTTTTTCATTAGAATACAAACGAATAGCACTATCGAAAAATAAATAATCTGCGAATCTGCGGTATACACCTACAATCTCTCCGCCAAATCCTTTGCATCTATATCACTATGCGAAGCATCATAAACTGATTTTCCGTTTTTAATCAACAATAATTGTGGCGATTGGTGCTCTACCTGAAAACGGCTCGCAATTTCATTCGAAACGTCACGGTGCGCAATTAAATCCAGAAAATAGGTGTCGGTTGCTTCAGCCGAATTAAATTCATTTTCAAATTGTTTCAATGCAAACCTACTCACACTACAACGAGTGCTGTGTTTGAAAATTGCTATTGGTTTATCATTCGATAATGCAACGATCTCATTCAGTTGATCTAAGTTGGTTAACGGAATCCAATTGATTTTACTCGTTGTTTCTTTCTTTTCTTCTGAACTACCAAATAGGGAATTAAATATACTCATTTTGTCGTATTTTATGTCGTTTTGTCTTTATAAAGTAATGAAAATCATAGTTTAAACGTCAAATTGTCCGTAAATTTATAGTGGAATATAATTTGATATTTAGTCTGCAAAGTTAGTTATTAAACAACATAAAAAAACATAAAACCTTTAATCATGAACATTAATAAATTTACCATTAAATCGCAGGAAGCCATACAGCTTTCACAGCAATTGGTTCAGAGTTTGGGGCAACAGCAAATCGAAAACGAACACATTTTTAAAGCTATTTTTGAAGTAGACGAAAATGTGGCTCCGTTTATTTTGAAAAAACTCAACGTCAATGTGCCTTTGTTTCTTCAAATTTTAGACAGTACCATTCAGAGTTTTCCAAAAGTTTCGGGAGGCGAAATTCAGCTTTCCAGAACGGCAAATTCTGCATTGAACGAAGCCGAAATCATTGCAAAAAAAATGAATGACGAATACGTTTCTATCGAGCATTTGATTCTGGCTATTTTCGATTCCAAAAGCAAGGTTGCCCAAATCCTAAAAGATCAGGGCGTAACCGGAAAAGGACTGAAAGCTGCTATTGAAGAATTGCGCAAAGGCGAGCGAGTAACCTCCGCTTCTGCTGAAGAAAATTACAATTCTTTGAACAAATACGCCAAAAACCTCAACGAACTCGCCAAAAACGGAAAACTAGACCCCGTAATTGGTCGTGACGAAGAAATCCGTCGTGTATTACAAATCCTTACCCGACGAACCAAAAACAATCCAATGCTAGTGGGTGAACCCGGAGTGGGTAAAACCGCCATTGCCGAAGGTCTCGCACACCGAATAGTAGATGGCGACGTACCCGATAATTTGAAAGACAAAATTGTATTCTCCCTCGATATGGGAGCTTTGATTGCGGGTGCCAAATACAAAGGGGAGTTTGAGGAACGTTTAAAATCGGTGGTCAAAGAAGTGATTGCGGCAGAAGGAGATATCGTGTTATTTATTGACGAAATTCACACGCTTGTAGGTGCAGGCGGTGGCGAAGGCGCTATGGATGCCGCCAATATCTTGAAACCGGCTTTGGCTCGTGGCGAATTGAGAGCAATTGGTGCAACGACTTTAGACGAATACCAAAAATATTTCGAAAAAGACAAAGCGCTCGAACGCCGTTTCCAAAAAATCATCATCGAAGAACCCGATACCGAAAGCGCTATTTCGATCCTTAGAGGAATCAAGGAAAAATACGAAACACACCATAAAGTACAAATCAAGGATGATGCAATTATTGCAGCCGTAACACTTTCGCAACGTTACATCACCAATCGTTTTCTGCCGGACAAGGCCATCGATTTAATAGATGAAGCTGCTTCGAAACTGCGTATGGAAATCAATTCCAAACCAGAAGAATTGGATGTTTTGGATCGAAAAATAATGCAGTTAGAAATCGAAATTGAAGCCATCAAACGCGAAAAAGACGAAAGCAAACTCAAAATATTGGGAATGGAATTAGCCAATCTCAAAGAGGACCGAAACGAGATTTACGCCAAATGGAAATCTGAGAAAGAAGTCGTTGATAACATTCAAATCGTAAAAACCGAAATCGAAGACTTCAAATACGAAGCCGAACGTGCCGAGCGTGAGGGCGATTACGGTAAAGTAGCCGAAATTCGTTACGGAAAAATCAAGGAAGCCCAAGAACGATTGGCCGTTTTTACCAAACAATTACAGGAAAACCAATCGGGAACTTCGTTGATTAAAGAAGAAGTGACCCGCGAAGACATTGCCGAAGTAGTAGCCAAATGGACCGGAATTCCGGTGATGAAAATGCTGCAAGGCGAGCGCGAAAAACTATTGCATCTGGAAGAAGAATTGCACAAACGTGTAGTTGGTCAGGAAGAAGCCATCGAAGCTGTGAGTGACGCCGTACGCCGAAGTCGTGCCGGTTTGCAGGATATGAAAAAACCAGTGGGAACCTTCCTTTTCCTAGGAACAACAGGAGTGGGAAAAACCGAGTTGGCCAAAGCACTAGCCGAATACCTATTTGACGATGAAAATGCGATGACCCGAATCGATATGAGCGAGTACCAAGAACGCCACAGCGTGAGCCGATTGGTAGGTGCGCCTCCGGGATACGTGGGCTATGACGAGGGCGGACAATTGACCGAAGCCGTGCGTAGAAAACCATATTCTGTGATTCTGCTCGACGAAATCGAGAAAGCCCATCCAGACACCTTCAACATCTTGTTGCAAGTGCTTGATGAAGGGCGTTTGACCGACAACAAAGGGCGTTTGGCCGATTTCAAGAACACGATTATTATCATGACTTCCAACATGGGAAGCCAGATTATACAGGAAAAATTTGAGAATCTGAAAGGAAGTGTCGAAGCCGCCACCGAAATTGCCAAAGTCGAAGTCCTAGGATTATTGAAACAAACCGTGCGCCCCGAGTTCATCAACCGTATCGATGAGATTGTAATGTTCACGCCACTTACGGCCAAAAACATTGCCCAAATCGTAGGATTACAACTCAAAAGCGTGACCACTATGCTTGCCCAACAAGGCATCACAATGGACGCCACGCCCGAGGCCATCGCCTACCTTTCTGAGAAAGGCTATGATCCACAATTTGGTGCAAGACCCGTAAAACGTGTGATACAAAGAGAGGTACTCAACCAACTCTCCAAAGAAATACTTGCTGGCAAAGTAAAACCCGACAGTATTATTTTACTGGATTCTTTTGATGGCGAACTCGTTTTTAGAAACCAAAGTGAGTTGGTACACTAATAGAGCTTACTAAAACCTTTGCCAAAGTTCAAAACTTTGGCAAAGGTCATCATAAACACCGGTCGAAAGTCTGGTGTTTTTTTGTTTTTAGGAGCAGAAATATTCGGTTTTTCATCAAGTTCACTCCCGCTGTCCGCAATATCTTTTGTCTCGTTTGAGCACGAGACAAAAGGTATTATGACAGCTGTGCTTAGTGAAAAACTCGATAATCCTAACAATTATTTTTAAAAATGCAAAACTTCATTTTAAGAAATAGTTCCGTTTATTCAAGATAAAAATTAATATAATGATTCTTAGGTTTCAAGGGTATTTTTTATTTATTTTTGAAAATAAATCTTAATAAAAAAAATTAACACAATCAATATCTTATAATAAGTCTCTTTTGAATAGATTGAGATAATTTCAAAAAACATAACCAAAACCAACTAAAAATGATACAACTATTACCAAAAAAAAGAATAACGCTTAAATTTTTATTAATAGCTGTTCTACTTAGTTGCATTTCAAGAATGTATTCTCAAAATACTTGGGAATTGTTAAATCCAAAACCTTCTTACAAAACTGGAAAAGAAATTCATTTTACAACAGGCACTACTGGTTATATTATAAATGAGAATGAGTTACTAGAAACAACAAATTCTGGTATTTCATGGCAAAAAAAACAAGATATTACAAGTGCTAATGATTTAAAATTTAACCAAAACATTGGTTATATAGTTGGTAACAATGGATACATACTAAAATCTATAGACAGCGGTGTCACTTGGTTACAAGTAACAACTGGTTTTAATTTCGATTTTAATACGGTTAACATAATCAATGAAAACGATATAATCATTTCAAGTCCTTATGCATTAATAAAATCTACAGATGGAGGCATTACCTGGATCAGCAAAAATATTCCTAATGTAAGTGTTAACAAAACTTTTTTTTTGACTGCCATGATTGGGCATGCTGCCTGTAAAGAAGGTACAATGCTTAAGACGATTGATGGTGGAGAAAATTGGTATATAACTCAAAGTACAAATACTTTCCCTTCAGATTTATTTACCGTTTATTTCATCAATCAAAATATTGGCTTTTATACAAAACAACATAATGATATGTTTAAGACAATTGATGGCGGAGAAACTTGGACGAAAGTGAATGGAGTTTCTGATGCCATTTACGCTTTTTCTTTTGTAAGCGAAAATATTGGATATGCTACTGGTGAATATGGAGTAATTTTTAAAACAATAGACGGAGGAAATACATGGAATTGGGCTAGTCCTCAAAATGGGCGTTATTATAACTATACTATTTATGGCATACATTTTCTAGATAATAATATCGGATACGCAACAGGTGCTCGCGGTATAATACTCAAAACCAGTGACGGTGGAAATTCATGGAATCAAAACTCTCCGACTTATAATGATATAAATCAATTACAATTTCTTGATAAAAACATTGGATATGCAAGGGTTGGCAATCAACTCTATAAAACAACTGATAGCGGAACTAATTGGATCAACATTGGTTTCTTAAATCTTGGTCAATCCGTTTTTGCAGGTGTCTTTAAATTTATAAATGAAAACTTAGGTTATTGGACAACAGCTGGTACCTATGGTGGTCAAGTATATAAAACCACAGATGGCGGGATTACTTGGGTTGTTCTAAATAACGGATGGAATCTTATAGAAGAAGGAATTACTGCTATTTCGTTTCTTGATGAAAATAATGGTTTTATTTCGGGAGGTTTTAATACAAGAAAAACATTAAAAACTATTGATGGAGGTGGTACATGGCAACAAGTGTTGAATGAAAAATTTGGGCAGATACAATTTATAAATTCTCTAGTAGGTTATGCTCACCGTATTGGCTATTCGGGTGGTAGGATGTACAAGACAATAGACGGAGGGAATACTTGGAATATAAATGTTGATGTAGATGAAAACATCAATCGTTTTGATTTTTTAGATGAGAACAATGGTTATTTTGTTGGTGATAATAGTTTAATGTATAAAACTAAAAACGGAGGAGTTACTTGGGAGAAATTAAAGGTTCCGTATGGCTATTTTACATTTGTGAAATTTTACTCCAAAAATGTAGGCTACATTTTTGATGATTATGGGCAATTATACAAAACAATAAATGGAGGTATAAGTTGGAAAAATCTAACTAGAATAGATTCTTATGGATCTTCCTCCAATTCTATTTCTATTGTAGAAAAAAATATATATGTAGGAAGCAGTAACGGTAAAATATTAAAAAGCACTATTTCATTCGATCCAATTTCAATTATTGCAAACCCAGTTTTAAACGCTTCGAATAATAGTGCTACTCTAACAGGAAGTGTCGCGTCAAATGAAGGTTTAATAGAAAACATAAAATTTGAATATAGTACTTATTTTGCTTTTGAAAATAACATTAATACAAATCCGAATTCAGTACCTTTTGATACTTCATTAGATTTTTCGACTACTATAGATAATTTAAATCCAAATACTACCTATTACTACAGACTTAAAGGAACTTATAATAATATTGAATATACAAGTGAAGAAATGAGTTTCACGACTCTTGCTGACTATGTAATAACAATGAATGATGTATATAATTATTCTTCAAATACTGCAGAACTAACAGGAAGCATAACTTCGAATAAAAATGAGATTTCAAATATAGAATTTCAATACGGAGAGAATGAAGATTTTTCAAAGTTTAGTGTTTTATCAAATAATACGATAATTGCTCCAAAAGCAACGAGTAATGTTGTAAGTAATTTAATAAATCTAAAACCAGAAACTAAATATTATGTAAGAATGAAAGCAGTACAAAATGGAATAGAAATATTTAGTTCTGTCAAATCATTTACAACAAAATCAGAATACTCCATTTCTTTATACAATCCTAGTATTAATGGAAACAATGCTACACTAAGTGCCTATATTTATGCATATAGTAAAGATATTAACAATATTGTTTTTGAATATGGCTCTATAAACTATGAAAACAGTGTGGCTACTAGTCCAAATACAATTCTATACAACTCATCTGGCTATGTAACTACAACAATTCAAAACTTAGATCCCAATACAAATTATTATTATAGGCTAAAAGCTTTAAATGGCACTAATATTATTTATAGCAAAGAAGGAGTATTTAATACTTCCGGAGAAATAATTTTAACATCAAGCGCTGTAAAAAACAACAATGCTTCTGCAAATCTAACAGGGTTAATTAATGGGTATGGAAGATACATAACAAATATACAGTTTGAGTATGGAATCACTGAAAATTATGGTTCTACACTTAATGGTACACCTAATTATGCTTATGGATATGGAACAAATATCACAACAGCAACCATAAATGACCTTTTGCCTAATCAAATTTATTATTATAGACTAAAAGCAATAAATAACGGAACTTTTCTATATTCAGATAAATTTCAATTTAATTCTGGTATTTTGAATACAAGTGAGGAAATTATAAATGATTCAAGAATCCTTTTATATCCAAATCCAGCTCAAAATGAAGTGACAATTACACTTCTAAATGAATTTAAAAATGTAAAAAGAATAATGGTAATTGATATTTTAGGAAAAGTAATATACTCGCAAGTTAATCCAGATTTGAAAAACAATTTTAAAATAAATCTTTCTAATCATTCAAAAGGGATTTATTTTGTCAAATTTAGTTTTGAGGACAATAAAGAAATAACTAAAAAATTAATTCTAAATTGAAAAAAAAGCTAGCGCGAGCGTCCCGCTCGTGAACACTAGCATAAGCAAACAATTATAAATTTGAAATCGTCACGAGCGGCGAACTCGTTTTTAGAAATCAAACCGAGTTGTTATACTAATAGAGCTTACTAAGACCTTTGCCGAAATTTTGAACTTTGGCAAAGCTCATCAACAACACCGGTCGAAAGGCTGGTGTTTTTTTTTGTTTTAGGAGCATATGTATTTGGTTTTTCATCAAGTTCACTCCCGCTGTACACAATATCTTTTGGGCTGAACCCCAGCCCAAAAGGATATTTGCTTCCATCGGGGCTAAGCGAGATATTTAGTTTTTCAAAGAACTATTCCGAAAAACTTATTTTCAATTTGAATTTATTGTAAAGTGAAAACCATTAACATTTGTAATGATATTTTTATATATTTGAAAATAAATAAAACCTGATCCTTATCAAACCAAGCTATCTGATTTAAGGTAGATAAGTCGGATTTTGTCAGACCAATAAATGAGTTGGCAGTAATTATTCGACGAATCGATTTTAAAAGATATTTTTGTTTAAATTTGTAGTATGGGAATTATTGACAATAATATAGATAACTTAAAAAAGCTTTGTGTAATATACAATGTGGAAAAAATGTATCTATTTGGTTCATCCCTGAATTCCAGCTTTAACGAAAAAAGCGATGTTGATTTATTAGTTAAGTTTAAGCAAATTGAACTTTCAAAATATTTTGACAACTACATAAACTTCAAAGAAAAATTAGAGTCTTTATTTGGTCGAGAAGTTGACCTACTTGAAGAACAGACTTTAAAAAATCCAATCTTAATTAAATCAATCGACAATTCAAAAGAACTAATTTATGGATGAAAGGATTCTTAAATGGTTGTTTGATATAAAAATGTCCATTGATGAAATAAACGAGTTCTTCCATAATGAAGAGAAAGATTTTTTCAAATATCGAAGTAACTTAATGCGTAAAAGAGCTGTTGAAAGAAATCTTGAAATTATTGGCGAAGCAATCAACCGAATAATTACTCGAGATGATTCTTTTGTTGATAAAATATCAAACGCAAAAGCAATTATTGGACTCAGAAATCATGTGATTCATGCTTATGATAATGTTTCTGACGAGAATATTTGGTCAATCTTAATCAATCACTTACCGAAATTGAAAATAGAGATTGACAATTTAATCCAAAAAGAAGAAAAATAACTACTGCCAACACACGCTACAAGCAATTTGGGCATTTGGCTTAATAGGAAATTGGTTTTGTATTTGGAATATTTGGCAAATCCGAATAATGGGCTTAATTTAGTCCCAAACCCGCTGATTACTATGAAATTACCAAATAAAAATTCATAAAAAAAGCCATCTATTTTTTGCGAATAATTAATAACTTTGGTTTAGAAAAAACAAAAAAGTCTTGCGAAGGGGAAGAGCATTTTTTTCTCTTTCCTTTCAAAAGAAATTTTATTTAATGTTTTTTTTACGCTACTTGTCTTTTTTCAAACATTTTGTTTTCTCTTATGCATGCACATACTCTATGTACAAGTTTGTTCCTAACATTGTTTATGATAAGCATCTTGTTTTTACCTTCTTCCACCTTTCGATTAAAATAATTTTTTAATTCTGGATCACTGGTAATTGCTGACAAGGCACACATATGAAGCTGTTTTTTTAATTTTTTGTTAGCCACATAATGGACTTTTGGTTTTGAGCGAATACTTTTCCCCGAGGTATGTTCAAAAGGTACAACACCTGCATAACAAGCCAGTTGGCGAGGAGTTGTATACATTGTAAATTCGTTTGTAAAACAAATCAAAAACAAAGCCGTTACTTTTCCTATGCCAATAACAGATGTGACAAGAGTGAAAATTCTAGAAATATTTTCATCGTCACTTATTGTTTTGTCCAATTGTTTTTCAATGTTTTTTAGATCCAAATCAATTCCCTTGATGGTGCTTTTCTGTAGTTTTTCAGAGAGTCTGGCTACTTCCAAATCAAAGGCTTTGAGTTCTTTTACATTTCGCAACAAAGAAGCTTTTGTTGCAACTAATTTTTCCCGCAGGGACAAAAGATTTCTCATTTTGTTGATTTCCATTCTGGGAGCATTAAAAATAACTGCTTCCTCCACATTTTTCATGGCATAAAAAGCAATTCTTTGGGCATCAACTTTGTCGTTTTTGCCTCTTTGAACCCCAATGCTGCGAATAATTTTCAGTGACATTTCGACCCAAAGTGAGAACTTTTCAATCATTAGACATTTGATTATTAACTTACCGTACATTCCTGTGTGTTCTAAACAAACAAGCGTGTTTTCAAACGTCGAACCTTGTTCCTTGAGCCATTTGCAAAGGGACTTGATTCCTTTGTAATCATTTACAAACTGGCTGTGAATTGATTTTTCTTTATTTCTATCCAAAATTACTACGGCATCAAAATATTCTTTTGACACATCAATACCTAAAAAATGTTTAAATTTACTCATAAGAAAAGATTTTAAGGATTAGCAACCAAATTATTGAACACACTCGTAACCTTGAAAATAGGCCTTAAAACCTGAATTACTATTTGATGCTTGCTCAATATAAACTGACAAAGTCCTAATCAGCGGATAAGTCTAAAAACTTTGTAGTACCAATGGTGTACTTTGTCAGTTTGGTTGTTAATTTAAATTTACGAATAATTTATTATGCAAATCTAAAGGTAGTGCCAGAACGTTACCCGAAAAAGAAGAAAATTAAATCATTGATATGAGAAAACTATTTAAGATTATAGGAATTTATCTTTTTCTAATTGTTATGAGTGAATGTTGGTCACCACAACATTATTTGATTTCAGATATTGAGTTTAACGGAGCCACAATTTATAAAAGAGATAAAGAAAAAGAATTTTATATTTTTACACAAACAGATGTATTGAAAAAAGATATAATTTTTAGAATTAGATATAATGCCAAGTTTATTGCCAGTTTAGATTTAGGATTATCTGCAAAATGCTATGCTTTTAAAAGAGGAACGGTCTACGATAATTCTTTACTAGAAAATACATATTCGTTAAAATTTGACCACCCTTTTAAATATAAAAATGCAACTATAAATGCAAATCAAAATTTATTTGCAATTGAGGAAATAAAAAATCAAATAGAAATTTATGATACTTATGATGATGATAAAATATTTGAATTTAGCAAAAAACTAAAAAGCGAATGCAAATTTACTTCTGATAACTACGAAGTTACATTTAATTGTAGCACTTCCGACAATAAAAACTTTGAAAAAAAGACAATCGTAAAAATCGAAAATTAAAAAACTACTGACAACAGCCAGATAGCGCGAGCGTCCCGCTCGTCAGCACTAGCATAAGCAAGCGATTATAAATTTGAAATCGGCACGAGCGGGACGCTCGCGCTCGCAGAGGACTTTTGATATATTTACGATTATCAAGAACTTTTTAAAAACGCATAGGACACTTTGCGTAGCTCTGCAATCAAACCTAATATCAGATCATTGCTATGAATCTATTCCTAAACATATCATTGAATTTAAATTAATATGTATGTCAAAACGAGACGAATTACAGAAATTCCCTTTATATCAAAAAGCAGAACAGATCTTTAAAATCACACAAGGATTAGTTGCAATTATTCCTGCTGATAATGAATTTTTACAAGAAACTACGGCTCGCTTTATGATGGAAAATGCATTGATTATACTAGCCAAAGTTTCTGGATCGCAAGCTCTTACGTTGTATGATTTGAAAATGGAAAACGCGACCATCATTCGAAAAGCAGCAAGAGAATTATATGTCCAAGCAGGTAGTTTGCGCTTTGAAGAAGCTATTTTAGACCAAGACTACATCCATTTACTTAGAAAAGAAATCGATGAATTCCGATTCTTGTTTATTGATTGGGTTGCTGGCTTTGATGTTTGGAATTATATCAAAGACGATTGGGGTTTGTTCAACCCTCCTGGTGTAAATGCACACGATAAAGACCCCGATGCAGACATTCCTTTTAATTCTGATGATTTTTTCAATTTTGAGGATGGTGAAGACAATGAAAATGAGGAGGAATAACTTTACTCCCCCACTGGTTTGAATATCTTTTCCGCTCGCGCGATGCCTCTGGCTCGAGCCAACAAGACAAATATTTACAATCCAAAAATAGAAAAGCAACTCCAAAACGGGTTGCTTTTTTTTGTTTACACAATCTAATTACTACTCCCACATACATAGGCGCGTCCACCAAAACTATAGGCGAGCCTACCAAAACCATAGGCATGCCTACCAAAATCATAGGCACGCCTAGCAAAACTATAGGCACGCCTACCTAAACCATAGGCACGCCTACCTAAACTATAGGCGTGCCTACCAAAACCATAGGCGTGCCTATTTAATATTACAGCCCGCCTAAACAATCGAGATGCCCGCCTATAAAAAACAAAGGCGATGCCTGCCACATCGATAGGCGCGCCTATCAAAATAGTACGCGACGCCTACAAAAATGGAAGGCGGGCCTATCAAAAACAAAGGCAACGCCTACCAAATCGCGAGGCGCGCCGTAATATTGTTATGGCGCGGCATTCCAAAAAAAAACCAAGCTATTTTTTAGGTAGCTTGGTTTTTGAAATTAAAATTGTAGGGACAGAAATTATACCGTTTAGGAATCAATGTCGCTTAGCTGGGGGTTATTTGTCATTTCGACCAACGGGCGAAATCACATAAAGAGAATAACTAATGTGATTTCTCCTTCGTCGAAATGACACAGCCGAAGTAAATTTATCCTTAAACAATCGGTATTACTACAGTTGTTACTTTACTGCAGGAGTTGCTGGCTCTTCCTTTTTATTGGCATAACGCTTATTCCATTCATCCACTTCGCCCATCGCAAGATTAAGAGAACCTTCGTTTCCTCGGGACACTTGCAGGTTGGCAGCATAGCGATCTACCAAAGTCATTACATCGGTAGCGGCAGCCAACTGAATTTCTTCGATAGTTTCCATGGCTTGCAACAGTGCCATTCTACTGGCTTCGAGATTGTTGTAATAATCCAAAATTGATGCAAGCTCCGACGGTACATCGACACGGCTCAATGAGTTGGGAAATTGGTTGGCAATTCTCGAAATCAAACGGGCATAACCCTCTCTGCCTTCAGCCATAGAGCGTGTGCCTCTTTTTTGCTCATCTCTCAGATTGATCTTAAACGGATTCAGCGGAGTTAATGCTGTATTAACAGCGGTAGTGAAAGCAGTAAGTACTGCTGGTGACGCAAAGGTCGTAATCATTTTTGCCATAAAATAGGTGTTGTTTGTTTATAATAATTGAAATTTAAAAAAAATTAAATCAAACTATTCTTACTTTAAACAATTAACATGAATTTAATATACTATTCTTTCTTACAAAGAAAATTATATTCATAAATTTTAACTTACTATTATCCTAATAATTCAAAAATGGAGTGTTGGGCTAAAGCTGCCACACGATCCTGAGCAGCAGCATTTAGTTTTCGTCAACTTCTCTCCTACCGTCTGCACTATCTTAGGATATCATTATTCTTTTAGAATCAAGAACTTATAGAATTAAAAGTTAGACTATTTTTTTTCTAGGGGAAACAAACTACATTTGCTCCAAGAATAATAAGAGCGAAAAAAACTTAAATTTATCAAAATTTAAAAATCTTAAATAAACGAATATGAAAAAAATAATTACTCTTTTAATTTTGCATTTCTCATTACTTTGTTTTTCTCAATCGGGTACTATTGACTACACCTTCAACCCTTTGGATGTTGGATATGGTAATGCACCCGGAGCAAACTCTAATGTTTTGGATTCTTCACTTCAAACTGATGGTAAAATTGTTATAGTAGGAAATTTTAATTCTTATAATGACACTGCTTGTAAAAATATAGCTCGATTGAATGTTGACGGTAGTTTGGACAGATCTTTTAATCCAGACTTAGGGACTGATAAGGATATTCAAACCATATCAATTCAATCGGATGGTAAAATTATTATTGGAGGTGAGTTTACGAGTTATAATGGCACACCCAGAAATCATATTGCCAGATTAAACCCAGATGGTAGTTTGGATGAAAGCTTTAATCCAAATTTAAATATAGATGTTGATACTAGTATTACGACCTCTTTAATCCAAAATGATGGTAAAATCATAATTGGTGGTTATTATTATGAATTTGGCAGTGCTATGACCTATATTATTCGTTTGAATACCAATGGCAGTATTGACAATAGTTTCTCATCAGGAGTGCCACCAAAGGGTTTAATTCATACTACATCAATTCAAAATGACGGCAAAATAGTGGTTGGCGGTGTGTTTTATAATACCGCTGAAACAAATAGAACAGTTATCGTGAGATTAAATTCAAACGGTAGTTTAGACTCTAATTTTCCTATTCAAATAGGAAATCAGGGAGAAGTTGTTTCGACTACTTCAGTTCAGTCTGATGGCAAAATTATAATGGGTGGTAATTTTGGTAACGGAAAAGGAATATTTCGTTTAAATCCAGATGGAAGTTTGGATAGTAGTTTTAGTATTGATAAGGATTTTTTTGGAGGTGTTTCAACTACTGCCACTCAATCAGATGGTAAAATTTTAATTGGTGGTGATTTTGGTATTTACAAAGAAACTATCATACATTCTATTGCCCGATTAAATACTGATGGCAGTTTAGACGCTGGTTTTGATCCTAGATCGCTTTCAAAAAATCCTGTTAATGGAAAAGATGAAAGCTATTATAATGGAGGAGTTTCTACGGTTTTAATTCAACCCTCTGGAGGAATTATTATCGGAGGACATTTTGGTGGCTACAATGCAACAAATAAAAGTCATATAGTAAAACTAAAGGCAGACGGTAGTTTAGATTTTACGTTCAATCCTCAAACAGCCGCAGATGATGCAGTATCTACTGTCGCACTTCAAGCTGATAACAAGATTATAATTGGTGGTAATTTCAAAAGATATAACGGTAAACCAACCAACCACATCGCAAGGCTTAATGATGATGGTAGCCAAGACATGACTTTTAACCCTGATTTGCTTGCTGAGGATATAGTAAGTACTTTGTTTGTGCAACCCGATGGTAAAATTATTATAGGTGGAGGTTATGTAAAAGATGGAGTAATAATTAACTCTATAATTAGATTGAACTCCGACGGCAGTAAAGACACTAGTTTTAATCCTGGTAGTGGTGCAAATGGTAATATTCTTTCTATTTCATATCAAACCGATGGCAAAATTATTATTGGCGGTTATTTTGGAGAATATAATGGTACGGTTATAAAAAATATTGCACGATTAAATTCAGATGGCAGCTTAGATAATAGTTTCCAGCCAGGAAATGCTGCAGACAATGGTGTATGGCATACAGCACTTCAATCTGATGGTAAAATCCTTATTGGTGGTGTTTTTACCAATACGGTTGCACGACTAAATATCAATGGAAGTTTGGATACAAGCTTTAACCCACGTATAAAAAATATTTTTTGTCTGGCTATCGCAGTTCAGTCAGATGGCAAAATTATCATTGGCGGAAGTTATTCTGGGAATAGCAACATACAGGAAAGATCTATTAGTCGTTTGAATTCAGACGGAAGTTTAGATACCAGTTTCAACCCAGGAACAGGACCTAATGGGTCTATTTATACTATTTCACTTCAATCGGATGGTAAAATTATTGCTGCTGGTGATTTTAAACAGTATAATGATACAGAAATAAATAGTATTGTCTGTTTAAATAAAGACGGTAGCTTAGAGACTAATTTTAATCCTGGAACAAGTATCAATCAATTTAGTTCTATTAAATCTTCTGCGATTCAGTCGGATGGTAAAATTATTATTGGTGGAGATTTTACTAGTTATAATACTATTGGTAGAAATAGAATTGCAAGAATATATGCAAACGATAATGTCCCAATTAATGAACAAAAGGACACTGCCAAGATAATACTCTACCCCAACCCTACCAAAAGTAATTTTCAATTATTCAGTACTACAAAACAACAAGGGGCTGAGTATACAATTATAGATTTTTCAGGTAAAGAGGTTTCTAGAGGTAAAGTTGAAGAGGGCAATAGTATAGATATACATAACTTATTAAATGGGCTATACTTATTAAAAGTTGGAAATAAATTTATAAGTAAGTTTATAAAGGAGTAAATTAAAAAAAATCTAATCTAACTAATTGTATAATAAAGAAATTAGGCCCAGCTTATTTACCCACTTGATTGAGAATCAATTTCACTCATACGATGCCTCCAGCTCGTAAACGCAAGCCGAGTCCTTACAATCCAAAAATAGAAAAGCAACTCCATAAACGGGTTGCTTTGACATTTTGTATATAACCAAATAAAAGATAAACATCATCACCAATGGCCGTATAACATGGGAGAATTTTTGTTTTCGGGTAAGGGATACTCACATTATTGCTTTTGTACGACAATAACGTTTTTTCTTATTATAATTTAAAAAAAATGCATTTTATCGATTTTTAAATAAAGTTTAACTAACTTTGGTACAGCCTTTAAAAATTATCTGCCGTAAAAAACTATTTATTGCAGTAGCAAAAAGGGATAAAAAACTTAACTATCACTACTATGGGATTAACAGTAAAAGGCAACAAAGTAGAACCATTGAACATCTTAATTGATTTTTTTGCTTCTATATATGACTTGGTTTACGATGCAATACTTTTAATATTGAACCCTTTGGTAAAATTAGGATCGAAGATTAAGCAAGCATCACCATTGGAAATGGTAATTGATTTTTTTGCCTTTCAATACGATGTTGTCTATGCTTTTATATTCTTTTTGGGGCAATATCTAAAATGGGCTACCAATATGCGTTCCTACAGATCTGCAGAAATTGATACGCCTGTCGAGAAACCTATAGTTGTAGCCCCTCAAATTCCTTTGGAAATCCTATAATTTATAAAAAAAAATGAAGTTTAAAGGAGTTATTTTTGACTTAGACGGAACACTCGTAAATTCATTGGAAGACATTGCAGATGCTATGAACAGCGTGCTGCAAAACCAAAACTACCCTACTCACAGTTATGATGATTATCAATATTTCATCGGTAGTGGCTTACGGAATTTAGTAAGCAAATCACTTCCCACAACACATAATGATGAAAAAGATATCGATAGTTGTTACCATTTGATGATTGAAGAATACCGTGATAATTGTACACGTAAAACAACATCATATAAAGGAATTATTGAATTATTGGATCATTTAGTTTTGCACAACATAAAAATGAGTGTGTTTTCAAATAAGTCAGATGAACTTACCAAAAAAATTACGACAGCTTTATTCCCCAACTATTTTGATCCTATTGTGGGTTTAACAACTGAATCGCTCAAGAAACCCAATCCATCTGAAGCCTTAGAAATAGGCAAAAAATTAGGATTAAAATCCGAAGAAATCATTTTTGTGGGCGATTCTGGTATTGATATGCAAACGGCGACCAATGCCAATATGCTTGCGGTGGGAGTTTCATGGGGCTATCGTCCCAAAGAAGAACTAGTTGCAAATGGAGCAAAATATGTTCTCGACCATCCGTTGCATTTAATCTCGATTTTACAGCTTGATGGTGTCACCCTCTAACACAACCATAGCGATAGGAAGCGAAAATCGATAAAAAAATTCTTTATCTTTGGTTAGCAACCAAAAACAATACTTTTGAAAAAACTGCAAAGCACTAACACTTTGCAGTTTTTTTATGCCTTACTTTTTATAAGCATAAACCGTTGGGTGCAATTAGTTTTTGATGATAATTTTTCGTCAGTTCGAGTGATTTTCGTTAGAAAATCGTATCGAGAACAAGAAAAATTTCATTAAAAACGGTTCTCGATACATTTTTTGTTACGTTTTACTCCACAAAAAACATTCGAACTGACGTTTTTAATAATTGCATCCAACACGTTAATTATAACTTCGATATAAAAGCTGTTGGCGATTGCAAAATCATAAACAGCAAGGATTTACAGCAGCAATTTTCGAACGAGACAATTAAGACATCTGTAAATCATGTAACTTTTTATAAAAGTATTATAAAACAACCCTCGAATAAGAATCCCAACTTTACAAAATCAAAACTGACCCCAAATAAGTAAATTAAAATTAAGTACAACAACTTAAACAGAAACAAGATGAACAACATATTCAGAGGTCTTATAGCGGGTTATGGAGCAAAAAAACTGGGAGGTGGATGCTTCGGTACCATTTTGGTTTTTATAATTATCTATATGCTTTTGGGTCAATGTAGCTAAAAATTTATATTCTAAGAAACAATATTTTCAACAATTAAAACAAAACAATTATGAGCACAGGTAAAGTAGTATTAGGAACAGTAGCAGGTCTTGCTATAGGCGGAATTTTAGGGATTCTTTTTGCTCCCGAAAAAGGTTCGGTAACCCGCAAACAAATCATGGACAAAGGAAGTGATTATGCAGATGATTTAAAGTCAAAATACAGCGAGTTTGCAGATTCTATTTCAGAAAAACTACAAAGAGCAAAGGATTTTACTCAAGAACTTGTCGAAAATGGAAAAGCAGAGTTTGATGAAGTAAAAAATGATGTAAATCACAGTCCATCAAATTATTAATATTAAAAAATACCAATTATGACTGAAGATACAACACCCATAGCAACGCTTTTTGAACGAGCAGAAGATTATAGCAAAACATCACTAAAGTTGTTACGGCTAAACGCCATAGACAAATCGGCCGATGTAGCTTCCTCTCTCGTTTCAAGACTTGCCGTTATCATGACCGTTGTATTTTCAGTTTTAATTACTAGTATAGGAGTGGCATTATGGTTAGGGAAACTACTTGGCGATGCATTTTATGGTTTCTTCATAGTTGGCGGTTTCTATGCATTTATTGCAATTCTTCTTCACCTGTTCCGCGAAAAATGGCTTAAATATCCAGTTAGTAATTCTATTATTAAGCAAATGCTAAAAGAGAAAATTGTATGAAAAACACAAACGAAACGGATTCATTGAATGAATTGATAATTCTTCAGGAACAAAAATATGATACTGAATTGGAACTCCTAAGAGAACAATTTCAAGTAGCCTATGAAAGTTTAAAACCTATCAACCTTATCAAAAATGTATTTCACGACGTAACTGCTTCTCCTGAAATACAAAATGATTTGGCTAGCAATGTTATTGGATTGGGCACTGGATTTCTTTCCAAAAAACTTTTGGTTGACGGCTCTCACAGTCCGATAAAAAGAATAATTGGAACCGTAGCTCAATTTGCCATAGCCAATCTGGTTGCCAAACATTCAGATACGATTAAAACAATTGGAAACAATCTTTTGAAGCATTTTTTGAACAAACGCAAAAACTAAAAAAACTTCATAATCCAAATAATTATCAAAAGACCTTCAAATATTTAACTCATATTTA
This sequence comes from Flavobacterium sp. N3904, assembly GCF_025947305.1. Classification (NCBI taxonomy): domain Bacteria; kingdom Pseudomonadati; phylum Bacteroidota; class Flavobacteriia; order Flavobacteriales; family Flavobacteriaceae; genus Flavobacterium; species Flavobacterium sp. N3904. Next base: position 2,816,478 of record NZ_CP110009.1, on the reverse strand, counting down.
TCGCTGTTTTTTCATTAAAACTTTACATTTGTTAGGTAACCATATTTGAAAATCATGAGAATAGAAACCGAACTTAAATTAGGATTTAAAGATGTAATGATCAGACCTAAACGCTCTACTTTAAAGAGTCGATCACAGGTTTCGTTGGAGAGAGAATACAAGTTTTTGCACAGTTCCGCCAATTGGTCAGGAGTTCCAATTATGGGAGCCAACATGGATACGGTAGGCACTTTTGAAATGGCATTGGCACTAGCCAAAGAAAACCTTTTTACGGCCATTCATAAACATTATTCGCTAGAACAATGGAATGAATTCATGAAAAATGCACCCGAGAACATTCCCGATTATATTGCGGTAAGTTCCGGAACCGGAAAGAATGATTTCAAGAAAATAGGAGAAATATTCGAACACAATCCACAGCTAAAATTCATATGCATCGATGTAGCCAATGGCTATTCGGAGCATTTTGTGAGTTTCCTGAAAAAAGCACGCGAACAATACCCAGATAAAGTAATTATTGCCGGAAATGTCGTTACTGGAGAAATGGTCGAAGAATTGCTATTGGCCGGCGCCGATATTGTAAAAGTAGGCATAGGTCCTGGCTCGGTTTGTACCACAAGAGTAAAAACGGGTGTAGGTTATCCCCAACTTTCAGCCATCATCGAATGTGCCGATGCCGCTCATGGGTTAGGAGGGCACATTATAAGTGATGGCGGATGTGTCACACCGGGTGATGTAGCCAAAGCTTTTGGTGCCGGTGCCGATTTTGTAATGCTAGGCGGAATGCTAGCGGGACATACCGAAAGTGGTGGTGAATTAGTCGAAATCGAAGGTGAAAAATACAAAAAATTCTACGGAATGAGTTCAGAAACTGCCATGAACAAACACGTGGGCGGAGTTGCCGAATACAGGGCCAGTGAAGGAAAAACGGTTCAGGTTCCTTTCAAAGGTGACGTTATCATTACCTTAAAAGACATTCTTGGCGGCATCAGAAGCACTTGTACGTATGTGGGCGCCTCCAAATTGAAGGAATTGACCAAACGAACCACGTTTATTCGAGTTTTAGAACAAGAAAATGTCATTTTCAATAAGTAATTTTAAACGAAAACACTGGTCGAAAGCCGGTGTTTTTTTTAGGAGCAAAGCAATAGTTTTTCATGACAGCTTTACTCCCGCTGTACACAGTATCTTTTATGCCGAACGCCGGCATAAAAGGATACTTGCTTCCATCGGGGCTAGACGATAAATTTAGTGTTTCAAAACATTGATTTCAAAAAACATTAATCGAAATCACTCAATAAAAATAGATTTCGCGAAGATGCTCAAAGACAGCCAAAAGATTCGCAAAGAAAAAAAGGATTTTGACATTAAGTTTAAAAAACTTTGTGAAACTCTGAGAATACTTCGCGTTTCTCTGCGAAATAAAATCTAATGCTTATTCTTGGTTCAATCAAAAAGTACTAGTTTCGCATAATCAAACAATCCCAAAATCAATACACTTCTTAAAACAAATTATAATGGCATCAGGTTTTTTCGCACTATTAGATGATATCGCAGCAATTATGGATGATGTTGCCGTAATGAGCAAAATTGCTGCTAAAAAAACAGCTGGCATTTTAGGCGATGATTTGGCCGTAAATGCCGAAAAAGCTTCGGGATTTATTTCTTCGAGAGAACTCCCCGTATTATGGGCAATTGCAAAAGGTTCTTTTATCAACAAATTAATTATTTTGCCAATCGCCTTTCTTTTAAGTGCTTTTTTTCCTTTGGCAATTATAATAATTCTGGTGCTTGGCGGACTTTTCTTAGCCTATGAAGGTGCCGAAAAAATATACGAATACTTCTTTCCACACTCCCATTCAACAGCCGAAATCACAATGGAAACTTTTACTGAAGAAGAAATTTTGACTTTTGAAAAAGAAAAAATAAAATCAGCCATAGTAACCGATTTTATTTTATCCGTAGAAATTGTAATCATTGCGCTAGGCACCGTTATAGGCGAATCGATTCTATCACAGATTGTTGTAGTTTCCATAATTGCAATATTAGCAACTGTTGGGGTTTATGGCATTGTGGCCCTAATTGTCAGAATGGATGAACTGGGTTTTAAACTTATCGGACTGAGCTCCAAAGAACGCAGTGTATCCAAAACTATTGGTAATATTCTGGTACAAGCACTACCAAAAGTCATCAAAAGTTTAGCTGTTATTGGTACAATTGCTTTGCTGTTAGTTGCTGGCGGTATATTTGTACATAATATCGATTTTTTACATCATTTATTTCCCCAATTGCCTTCCATTGTAAAAGAATTCAGTACAGGACTTATAGTTGGGTTTGCTGTTTTGGGAATTATAAACCTATTCAAAAAGATGTTAGGGAAAAAGTAAGGGAAACAGAATAATTTTATATGCGCCAATTACTAGCTCATAACCCATTATAAAACAATGAATTAAAATAGTTTACAAATAATAAAAACATTTATTATATTTGTACTTTAAATTAAAATAATCATGGAAAAAACAATCACATTAAAACCAAATTCAAAAACAACTGCTGTTTTGAAAAAAATGGTTACTTTGAAAGAAGAGTACCGTAAGGTTGTTATGGAAAAAACAGTAAAAAAGACAAAGTAAAGTAGAAGCTTTATGTATGAATATATTCTAAAAGAGGGCGTTGATCCTCTTTTTTCATTTACGACTAAACACGGTCTAAACTATTTTATAACTTTCAGAAAAATGGATTTTGGCAATGCCTATTTTCAAAATTTATATTCTGTAGATTTTTGGGAAATGGGTAATCAAAAATTTTACAAAGACGCTAAAATTGAAATTACAATTACAACCATTATTTGTAATTATTTCAAGAGCCATCCAAATTCAATACTACATTATGTCTGCGACAGTATGGATTTGAAACAAGATTATAGAAAAAGACTATTTGACCAATGGTACAAAAAGTTTCAAACTAAGGAATTTTCAAAACTTAATTTTGAATATCAAATTCAGGAAGAAAATATAAATTACAATCTAGGTTTTATATTCAAAAATGATTGTTATGAAATGAATGAAGTAATTGAAAATATTACTCTACAACTAGATGAATTTACCAGTCTTAAATAAGCCGATAGTCATAGTTATCAATACAAAAGTAAATAGATATGAACATCAATCGCGAATGGCATCTAAATAACAAGATGCCCAAAAACCCAACTTTAGAACAAAGAATTCAATGGCATTTGGAACACGAAAAGAATTGCCAATGCAGACCAATTCCAGAGAAACTCTTGGAGGAAATTGCAAAAATAAAAGCCAAACCAAATAACGAATAATTATTGGGTTTGGCTTTTATTTTTTTTCTTTGGGATGACTGAAAAAATGCAAAATATTCGCTTTTAGCCCCGATAGAAGTGGAAATCCTTCCGATTTTTCATCGGAAGATTGCAACGAATAGCGGGACCCATGCTGCCAAAAATACCAAATATTTCTGCTCCAAAAACTGAGACTTAAACTATTTTTCTCTCCCCTATTTGTTGTCTCCACATAGCGTAATACAAACCTTTTTCATCCAGTAAATCTTGATGTCTTCCTTGTTCTATAATATTTCCCTGCTCCAATACATATATTCGGTCAGCATGCATAATGGTAGACAAACGGTGGGCTATTAATACAGTAATCTGGTCCTGCTTGGATGAAATGCTTCGGATAGTTTGTGTGATTTCTTCTTCGGTGATAGAATCTAATGCAGATGTAGCTTCGTCAAACAACAGTAATCTTGGATTTCTCAATAATGCTCTTGCGATAGATAATCGTTGTTTTTCCCCACCAGATACTTTGATACCGCCTTCGCCAATAGTCGTGTCCAAGCCTTTTTCGGCGCGTTCTAGTAAATTCTGACAAGCCGATTTTTGCAGTACATCATTGATTTCTTCATCGGTTGCATTGGGTTTTACAAACAGTAAATTGTCTTTTATCGTTCCCGAAAACAATTGTGCATCTTGAGTTACAAAACCCAATTGTTGGCGCAACTCGGTTAAATCAATTTCTTTGGCGTTTATATTATTGTAAAAAATAGCACCTTCCTCTGGAGTGTACAATCCAACCAACATTTTGACCAAAGTCGTTTTTCCGCTTCCCGATGGTCCAACAAAAGCAATAGTTTCTCCCGCTTTGGCCTCAAAAGAAATGTCTTTGACAGCGTAAGAAGTGGCAGTTTGGTGCTTAAATGAAATATTTGAAAACCTCAAATTATTGATAAAACCAATTGTTTTTGGAAATAAAGGTTTCTCTTCGCTTTTGGCGTTCATCAAATCACCAAAATTATCCATCGAAGCTTTTGTTTCGTTATAAGTCGCTATTACATTCCCCAATTCCTGCAACGGATTAAACAAAAAGAAAGAGAAAAACATTAACGTAATCAAATCTCCCGGCTTGATAATCCCTTTAAAAATGAACATGTATAATGCAAAAACCAAGGCCGTTCTCATAAAATGAACCGTTGTTCCTTGAATAAAACTCAGCGAACGGATAAAACGTACTTTCTTCAATTCTAGCCCTAATATTTTTATGGTTGTACTGTTCAAACGGTTCACTTCTTGTTCAGTCAAACCTAAACTTTTTACCAATTCTATATTACGTAATGATTCGGTGGTAGCACCAGCCAAAGCAGTGGTTTCACCCAAAATTTCTCTGGAAACTTTTTTGATTTTTTTACCCAAAAAAGAACTGATAAAAGCGATAACCGGGACTGTTGCTAAAAAGATAGGTCCCAACAGCCAGTCGATAGAAATAGCATAAATCACCACAAATGTGATACCAATTAGGGATTGGAAAACCAATGAAATAGACAAAGTGATAAATTTTTCGCAATCTATTTTTACTTTCTGAAGTTTTCCCAATGTTTCACCGCTTCGCTGGTCTTCAAAATCCTGAAAAGGCAACTCCAACGCTTTTTGAATCCCGTCTGTGTACATCTTTGCACCCGTACGCTGAATGATGATGTTGGTAAAATAATCCTGAAAATTCTTGGCTATTCGGGAGAGCATTGCCGCTCCCAAAGACAGCGCCAGCCAGCCCAAAACCGCTTTAGTGAAATTTGGAAAATTATGATTGAAATTGGTAACTCCAACGCCGCATTCATTCAATAACTTACCAATTATAATGGAATCACATAAAGAAAAACATTGGTTAATGGCGGCCAGAAACAAGGCTAAGAACAATAGTGGTTTGTGTTCTTTTATGTAGGTATATAAAATTTTCATCGATTTGTTTAAAAAATTGAAATGCAAAACTACAACTATTGAGTTCAAAAAATTAAAATTCACACAATAATAACACAACTATTTTCCGTTATTATATAACAATCTCTTTTGCAAGATTTCTCATTTTTACACTAAATATATTTGCGATGCAAAAGACAACCCTCATATCGATAATCCTTCTTGTCCTTTTCTGTTCGTGCAAACAGCAGAATCAGGAGATTATGGAACCCAAAAAAACAATCGTTCGAAAACACCCAAAAAGTATTTCATTTCATTTCGAAAAATCAAAAGAATGGTTGGCAAAGAATATCGATAGCACACAAATCAGAATCGCTCTAGCCGTTAATAGAACCGACAAAACCAATATCCCAAAAATGGATTCTATCATTGTACCCAAAGATTTGACAGGCGATATTGAGTTTTATCTTTCATTTCCGCTAGAGGTTCCCTATCTGAAAGACATCAATAAAATTATCTTCTTTTCGTATCCTACACAAACATTTGCCGCTTACGAAAACGGTGATCTGATTTACACCGGCCCCACCAATATGGGACGAAAAAAAGACCCTACGCCTACCGGACTTTTCTTCACTAATTGGAAAGCCGAAAAAACAACAAGCACGTTTAATGATGAGTGGGATTTGCGTTGGAACTTCAATATCGCCAATAAGTTGGGCGTGGGTTGGCATCAATATGAATTGCCCGGTTATCCTGCTTCCCATTCCTGTTTAAGGCTTCAGGAAAAAGACGCCAAATACCTTTATACCTGGGCCGATCAATGGATATTAAAAGATGATGAAAACATACTTGTAAAAGGTACTCCCGTAATAGTTTTTGGCAAATACGATTTTGATGCACCAAAACCCTGGCTGCAACTGGTTCAAAACCCAAAAGCTCTAAATATTTCAGCCGATGAAATTGCAAAAACAACAAAACCACATTTAAACAGTATTTTAGCTGAACAGAAAAAGAGAGAAAAACAGCCCATTAAGGGATGAAACAAACTACAGTTTGCAAACTTGTTAAAAGGTACAATATTTTTTAACATTCCAACTATCCTCAAACTTGTCATGTTTTTAATTATACCATAGCCAACGGTTTCAACCGTTGGAGACAATCCAGGAAAATTTAGATTCAAAAAGAATTCTCAGATATACGTTGCCCGCGGTTGAAACCGTGGGCTATATCAATACCAAATCAATCACCTCTTTAGCAATCCGTAAACTCTTCAATTTATCCTGATGGTAAAAGATTGGACAGGCAATCATCAACTAATTAATTTGTGAAAATTTGTGTAATATGTGGCTATTTTTTTTAAGCAACATTAAGCTAAATCAAGCTCATTTATCCCATCAATCACCTCTTTTGCAATTCGCAAACTCTTCAATTTATCCTGATGGTCAAAGATTGGGCTGGTAATCATCAACTCATCAACCCGCGAATATTCAATGAATTTTTTCAATTCGTCGGTCAATGTTTGCTTACTGCCAATAAAGGAACCCGCCGTCATTTGATTAACATGAAAACGAGCTTCTTCACTCATATTATTCATAAGATCGCTTAGAGAATCTACAGGAGGCTGCAACGGTTTTCGGGTATTTTGAATCAAATTCAAGAACATCTGGTACAAACTCGTCGATAAAACTTCGGCTTCATTATCTGTATCAGCGGCAATCACATTTACGCAAGCCATTGTTTTAGGCCTGTCCAAATAGGGAGATGGCTTAAAGTTATCCCGATAAAACTCAAAAGCAGTAATCATTTGCCTTGGTGCAAAATGTCCCGCAAAAGCATAAGGCAATCCATAAGTGGCTGCCAACGTGGCGCTGTCCATACTCGAACCCAAAATCCAAATCGGCACATTGGTCCCTTCCGCCGGAAAAGCACGCACTTTCGACGTTGCATTCGCTTCCGAAAAATAATCCTGCAATGCCGACACATTCTTCGGGAATCGTTGTGACTCCTCAAAAAAATCAGTCCGAATAGCTTGTGCCGTTAGCGAATCGGTGCCGGGAGCCCTTCCCAAACCAAGATCAATTCGATCCGGATACAAAATTCCCAATGTCCCAAACTGCTCGGCAATGATCAAAGGCGAATGATTGGGCAACATAATTCCACCCGAACCAACACGTATGTGCTGTGTTTGGCTCGCTACATACCCAATCAAAACAACGGTTGCCGTACTCGCCACATGTGCCATATTGTGGTGTTCGGCCAGCCAGAAACGTTTGTACCCCAACCCATCGGCAAGTTGCGCCAACTCTTTGGTTTTTTGCATCGTTTCGCTCGCATTGCTGTCTTGCGTAATTATCGCCAGTTCTAATAAGGAGATCGGAATAGAAGTTTTCATACTCATTTCAAGTTTGCACAAATTTAGGCATTAAGACCGCAGGTATTCAGTCCACGCTGTTAATTCAATTATAATATTTATGGGGTTGCTGTTTAATTTTTGGGAGCAGAAGTATTTGCTATTTCATCAACGATTGTCCCGCTATCCGTTACAATCTCTCTCGTAAAAAAAACGAGAGAGGATTTTCACTGCTATCGGGGCTAAAAGAGAAATTCATTTTTTCAGTTGGAATGATGCTTTATTGTGAATATTAATAGCGCGAGTTTAACATTAAAATTAAATACATACATTTACTGTAATCATAATGCAAACTCACCGAGATTAGATGCAGTGATAAAGTATTATAAAACAATAAATAAGTTACATTCTATTTAAAAGAATCAAAATATATAATTCATGATCACAGCAAGTACTATTATCAGAAGACTTTCCTTATTTAGTTTATTGATTCTCTTCTTTCCATTTTTTCAAACTTGTTCTGATAAAAATATTATTGAAAATCCGTATTTAAAAGGTGGCCCATTATCCGAAATCACACAAATTACCGTATCAACATCAGATAGTCCACATCCTGAAAAAATAACAGTTGAAAAAGTTAGCCTTGCAAAGGATTCAAATTCCATTAAGGAATATCATTTATCATTCGATGAGTTACGAGAAAAGAAGCTTACTGCCATAAATTTATTTAACAAGCGGAAATCAGAAATGACATCAAATGGCTATGAACTTGGAAGTGAATTTCTCAAAGATGCATCACAAATGATTTATTTACCTTTTACGATTGTTATCGCATTGTGTTTACTTTCAGTATATCTATCATATAAAGAAAAGTTCAAGCTTATTTTCATTCTTAGCATTAGCAATTTTTGTTTGTTAATTATTCCATTAATACTATTCTATATGGCTGAATATCTGGAAGAAATTGCACAAATTAAATTTGGTTACTATATGCTTTTGAGCAATCAAATTCTTATAAACTATTTTTCATTCAAAGAATTTAGAAACAACAAAAATGGTATCTAACCAGCATTTTGGCAAGATATGGGACTTTGGTAGAATTAATGTTTTTTAATCCTATTTTATTCTATCCTAGATCATTGCAAATACTGAAAGTATAAGAAAATCTCAGAAAGAAAACTCACAACTGCGGAAAGAAAACTTGCAACTGCGACGAGAAAACTCGTAACTGCGGAAAGAAAACTCACAACTGCGACGAGAAAACTCGTAACTGCGGAAAGAAAACTTGCAACTGCGACGAGAAAACTCGCAACTGCGACGAGGAAACTCGTAACTGCGAAAAGAAAACTCGTAACTGCGACGAGAAAACTTGCAACTGCGGAAAGAAAACTCACAACTGCGACGAGAAAACTCGTAACTGCGGAAAGAAAACTCACAACTGCGACGAGAAAACTCCTAACTGCGGAAAGAAAACTTGTCACTGCAGAAAGAGATACAAATAAGTCATAAAAGCAAAACAATATCTGCTGTGAGTGTATAAATATATAGAAATTTACTTTTTAATTCGTATTTTCGTTTAGCTCAAATACTCGTTTACAAAACTTGCAAAACCTTGCAATAGGAACCTTACCTACAATGTTTAGACAGATAACAACAAAAACAGTATGACAACAAAAGACAATACCACACACTTTGCTCCCGAACTGCATATTCCCAATGGGACAATGAACATTGATTTTTATACAAAATTCGGGGCAACAGAACATTTTTGTTTTCGCAACGATGACGGCAGCATCCACGTTGCTGAATTGGAAATCGACGGTGCCATTTTTCACCTGCACGAAACAATGAAATGGTTTAATGCGCTTGAACCAATACATACAAATGGATTAACTGCAGTTATTGGTTTATTTGTCCCAGATGTAGATAAAGTAATGGATAGAGCCATACAGGCAGGAGCAACAGAAATAAGTCCTGCAACAGACCACGATTATGGTTATAGACAAGGAATGTTCAAAGATCCTTTTGGACATTATTGGCAAATACAGAAAAAGTTATGGTAAGACAGCACTAGACAACACAACATAATCGAGACAAAAATGAATCCAGAAATTAAAGCATACAATGAAAGACAAACTTTGGTCGACAAAGAAATTTGTGACCAGCTTGCAGCAATCATTGATAACGAACTGACCGAAGCCGAAAGTAAAGTTTGGCACGCCCACCCTGTTTGGTTTTTAGGCGGAAATCCAATTGTTGGTTACAGCAAACAAAAAGCAGGTCTGCGATTGATGTTTTGGAGCGGTGCCGACTTTGAAGAGGAATCTTTAAGCGCAAAAGGTCAAAAATTTAAAGACGCCTCCATATTCTACAGTACTGTTTCTGAAATTGAAACAAATGATTTAAAACGTTGGCTCAAAAAATCCAGAGACATTCAATGGGACTATAAAAATATAGTAAAAAGAAAAGGACAATTAGAAAGGCTGAAATAAAAGGAAAGTGCGAATTAAATCACAAGTAATGAACAATACAAGCCATCATGATGAGCGAATAGCCAAAATGACATTCGCTTCGGTATATCCGCTTTATCTCGCAAAGGTCGAGAAAAAAGGTAGAACAAAAGAAGAACTGCATCAGGTAATAAAGTGGTTAACCAATTATGACGAAAAGAAACAGCAAGAATTTATTGCCGAAAAAGTAACTTTTGAAAACTTCTTTCAGTATGCTTCCATAAACCCCAATGCTCACCTCATTACTGGCGTAATTTGCGGCTATCGGGTGGAAGAAATCGAAAATACGCTGACGAAACAAGTCAGATATTTAGACAAATTAGTAGATGAATTGGCTAAAGGCCGTAAGATGGAGAAGATTTTGCGACTTGCTTAAACCTATTTGCAAACGATAGAATTATAGTATAATAAAACACAAATAAAATGGAAGACTCTAAAAATCAATCAGACGAAACAACACCAAAAGTAACCGGAATTGGCGGTATTTTCTTTTTTTCAGACAACCCGCAGGAAACTAGAGAGTGGTATGCCAAAAATTTGGGACTTGAAGTCAATGAATGGGGATCAACTTTTGAATCCAGAAATAGTACAAAACCAGACGAAATCGAATCGCTTCAGTGGAGCCCTTTCAAAAAAGGAGACGACTATTTTTCCCCTTCCAAAAAAGATTTCATGATTAATTACCGTGTTCAGCACATTGAAGACCTGGTAAGTAAACTAAAAGAAAACGGAGTGACTGTACTAAACGATATTGCAACTTACGATTATGGTAAATTTGTGCATATTATGGACACAGAAGGCAACAAAATCGAACTCTGGGAACCCTGATTCGAAAACAGAAAATATCTAGTATAAACAACAATAAACTTCATATTTATCTTGTCTACTTGGTTTATTTTTTTAACTTTATAACTCAACAATTCATAAAAAATCATAATGAAAATAGCAATTTTAGGAACTGGAGCCGTTGGCACAACAATAGCCACTAAATTGATTGAATTAGGTCATCAAGTAATGATAGGTTCCCGAAGTAAAACCAACGAAAAAGCAATTGAATTTGTAAATAAATTTGACAAAAATGCCAGTAATGGTACTTTTGAAGAAGCGGCAACTTTTGGAGAAATCATCTTCAATTGTGTTAAAGGTGAATTTGCGATTGAGGCATTGCGGCAAGCGGGCAATGGAATTATCAATAAAATTCTCATTGACATTTCTAACCCTATCGATACGAGCAAAGGAATGACATTTAGTTTAATTCCGGGACTTTGCAACACCAATTCATTGGGAGAAGAAATTCAAAAAGTCTTTCCGAATACCAAAGTGGTAAAGACTCTAAACACCATGTGGAGCACCCTGATGATGATTCCCTCCATGCTCAATGATGGAGATCATACCAATTTTATATGTGGCAATGATGAGGAAGCCAAAAGCATAGTGAGAAATTTGCTAAAAGAAATTGGATGGAAAGAAGAAGCCATTATCGATTTGGGTGATATTACAGGCTCTAGAGGTACTGAAGCAATGCTCCAATTGTGGTGGAAAATTTGGGGAGTCACTATGGGAACTTTCAGCATTAAAGTTGTCAATTAAAAAACAATCGTTTATAAAATCATTATTTAAAATGCCTTCTGTAAGATATGTTCTGTCGAAGGCATTTTACATTTACATTCTACATAGACAATAACTTGGAGCTTAAAAAAAATCCAAAAGTCAGTACCGCTACTCTTTATAAAAATAACTATTTTTGCAGTCTAATTTTTTTACCATGTCAAATAAGAAATACAAAATAGCAGTCATTCAATTGAATTTAAACGACGTTGCCGAAAACAACCTTAAAAAATGCTTGAGTTGGGTACGTGATGCTGCCAAACAAGGAGCTGAAGTGATTTCGTTACCGGAATTATACAGCAGTCATTATTTTTGTCAAAGTGAAGATGTGGATAATTTTGCTTTGGCAGAACCATTGTACAGCACATCGTTTATCGCTTTTAGTGCTTTGGCAAAAGAATTGGGAGTGGTAATTATCGTTCCTTTCTTCGAAAAAAGAATGGCAGGAATTTATCACAACAGTGCATACATCATCGATACTGACGGATCTGAAGCAGGATTGTACCGTAAAATGCACATTCCGGATGATCCTCATTTTTATGAAAAATTCTATTTTACTCCTGGGGATTTAGGTTTCAAAACGATTCCAACCCAAAAAGGAAAAATCGGAACTTTAATTTGTTGGGATCAATGGTATCCGGAAGCAGCTCGTTTAACTGCTTTGCAAGGTGCTGAAGTATTATTTTATCCAACAGCAATAGGATGGCATCCACAAGAAAAAGAACAATATGGCGAAAACCAGCACGGCGCTTGGATGAGCGTTATGAAAGGGCACGCTGTCGCCAATGGTGTATATGTAGCTGCTGCCAATAGAATAGGTTTGGAACAATATATTGAAGGAACTGCCGGAATTCAGTTTTGGGGATCATCCTTTATAGCGGGTCCACAAGGTGAAATTTTGGCACAAGCCTCCCACGATAAAGAAGAAATCCTGATTGCTGAAGTAGATTTGGATTTACAGGAAAATGTGCGTCAAAACTGGCCTTTCTTTAGAGACAGAAGAATCGATGCCTTTGGAGATATTACCAAACGAGCAATAGACTAATTGTTTTATCAAACAATTATAAATAAAAAATCTACCAAGAGTATATCTTTACTTTTGGTAGATTTTTTTTAAGAAACAACTCTAAGATTCTTATAATCTTAGTAACTAACCCTAATTCAAATCGGGTTGAAATATTTTGATAGTTCCATCTCCTTCGCTACTTACGACAACCAAACTTCTTTTGTTTGGGCTTTTGGAGGCAGGAATAAACAGTAAACCTTCTGGAGCATCTCCTGTTTTTATGGTTTGCAAATATTTTGGTGCTATTGGATTACTCACATCATACACCATAAAAGCATCAGCTCTTTCTAATCCTATAAAAAGAATCTGTTTATCTCCCATTTTAGTTACATAAACCGCTTCCGGTTCTACTCCTTTGTCATCGCTTCGTGCATCATCATAAACACCAAATTCTTGAGCTTTTTTGTCCAATTCGTTTTTACTGTCAAAAACCAATTGCCCTGTAAGTCCATTCCAAATTGAAAATGAACGTGCACCAAATCCCACTAACTCATCAAAATCACCATCACCATCGGTATCTCCCATTTTGGTATTGATATTCAATCTTCCCATACTTGCATCCGCTTTTAGCACCGCAGCATTTGGAAAAATTGTCGGGTCTAATAGTACTGCAACATTATTAATTCGTTTAACATCAACAAAAGCACTGTATTCTCTGGCATCACCTTCATTTGCAGTAACAATATACTGAACATTATTCACTTCAAAATTGCTGATGGCATCGGGTTGAAACATTCCTTTTAATTTCCAAGGATTAAAAGCAACACCTCCATCTTTATCACTTATATCCAAAGCATTTTCGGCCAAATTATAATCTTTATATCCTAAAGGGAAAATCTGTACAATTTTCTTTGTTGCTAAATCAATTTTTGCAATTCCATTGTTCTCTTGTAAAGTAACCCAAGCCGTTTTTGAATCAGCTGAAATAGTAGCATATTCTGGTTCGATATCGGCAGCAAAATTATTGGTTGGACTTGCTATTCTGAATCCTTTGGTTTTTAAATCGGCTAATTGACCGCTAAAACTGCCAAAAGTTAAAGTTGTTACCGCATAACTTGAAGCAACATCAATAATCGAAACTGATCCATCTGGATCAAGTGAGTACGTATCATTTGGCTCACCTTCATTAGCCGTCATTATGAATTTACCGTCTTTCGAATAGGTAATCATATCAGGTAATGCACCTACAGTAATTTCTTTAACTAAAGCATAATTCGAAGTATCGAAAACGACAACTTTACCTGGATCTTGTTTATTTGATTTGGATTCTAAAGCGACTGCCAATTTTCCATTAAAAGTAGAAACACTATTGGCCGCTCCATTATATGGGACCAAATCAATACTGGCAATCAAAACAGGTTTTGTAGGATCTGAAAGATCAATTACATCTATTTTATTGGCACTGCTATTATTTACTGTAAATAATTTTTTGGAAGTTTCATCATAGGTGCTAATTTCAGCAGCGCCAGTTCCTCCAATAGTCAATGTCCCAATTTCTTTGAAAGTAGAAGGATTTTCGTTTACTACTAGTTCAGGAGTTTCATTGGAATCGCTATTGTTTTGACAACTTACAATTAATAACATTGCTGCAAATACAGTTATACTTTTCTTGATCATTATGGTTTGTTTTAAGTTTTTTCAAAAATAACTTTCAAATTCTCGGCACTTATTACGGGAACATTATAAAATCTTTAACATAACTATTCATCCCAATTTTATTTCATCCACAAAAAAATGTAACCATCGATACTATTTATTAATCCCACTGTTTGATTATCTTTGTACGCATTACAATTTGCATTTACTATGACTACACTTACGAGACGTTTCCCCGCAGAATGGGAGAAACAACAAGGAATTTTATTGTGTTTTCCTCACAACGGAAAAGATTGGCCGGGAAAATACGAAGCCATTCAATGGGCATTTGTTGAATTTATCAAGAAAGTAGCCAATTTTGAAACTGTTTTTTTGGTTGTTGCCGATGAAAATCAAAAAGAAAAAGTAGCCATACTATTAGAAGAAGCACATGTGCATTTTGAAAATGTGACTTTTATAGTTCATAAAACCAATCGCAGTTGGATGCGCGATTCTGGTCCGATTATTGTAAAAAATGGTACTGAAAGAGAAGCACTAAATTTTAATTTTAACGGCTGGGCCAAATACAAAAACATCAATCTGGACAAACACGTTCCAAACAAAGTTGGAGAAGCATTAAATATTCCTGTTACTCAAGTGATATACAAAGGCAAACCCGTAATTGTTGAAGGTGGCGCCATTGATGTAAACGGACGCGGCACTTTGTTAACATCCGAAGAATGTTTGATGGATCCCAATATTCAGGTTCGCAATCAAGGTTTCACCAAAGAAGACTACGAAGCGGTTTTCAAAGAATATTTGGGAGTTACCAATGTAATCTGGTTAGGTGACGGAATCGAGGGTGATGACACCCACGGACATATCGATGATTTATGCCGATTTGTAAATGAAGACACGATTGTGACCATAGTCGAATTGGATCCAAATGACAACAACTATAAACCGTTGCAAGACAATCTAAAAAGACTTCAAAATGCCAAACTAGAAAATGGTAGAAGTCCAATTATAGTGGCCTTGCCAATGCCAAAACGAATCGATTTTGATGGATTGCGATTACCTGCCAGTTATGCCAATTTCTTAATTTTGAATAACTGTGTTTTGGTTCCAACATTCAATGATGCAAATGACAGAGTTGCCCTGAATATTTTAGCAGAATGTTTCCCTGATCGAGAAATCATCGGAATCAGTGCTATTGATTTTATTTGGGGATTTGGGACTTTACATTGCTTGAGTCAGCAAATTCCAGAGTAAGTAATTTTCTTAACTCTAAAAAAAAATATTTAAAATTATAATTAAAACAAAAAAAGACTTGCAGAAGAATACTGCAAGTCTTTTTTATTATTCAAAAAATCACTTTTAGTCTCTTGTAAAAGGTATTTTTTTGTCTGCACTTATGATCATGTCAAATCCAGTTTTTGCTTCGTTAAACTGAAAAGTAACACCCGCTTCTTTAGACTCGAAAGTGTCTTTACCAATCGGTGTCAATGAAAACTTAGGATAGTTTGTAATCTCTGCAAAAAGCACGCTGTTTTTCTCTGTAAATTCTATTTTCAAAGGAGCTGCTTTGGTAGAAAATTTGCCAAGATAAGCGTCTAAAATGATATCTTTTTCGATTACACCTTTACCTGCTGTCCATGTGTTATTGCTTTCATTGTTATCTGGAAATACATGATCTGGATCAATAACTACGCTTTCTATTTCTTCAGTAGTGTTAACTTTAAATGACCAGTCAATATTACGTTGCCATATTTCCACAGGCAATTTTACACGAGTCACTTTCCCGCTTTTTGTTTTAACATCCAATACAATTGGCATGACCATTTTATCAAAATTTTCAATAGTAATAACTGCTCCTTTGGCAGGGTCATTTTTTACATATTTGACACTGTTTACTCCCTGATCCAAACGCCAGTTGTTTACAAACCAACCTCTCCAGAACCAGCTTAAATCTTCTCCGCTCACATTTTCCATCGTTCTAAAAAAGTCGTCTGGAGCCGGGTGTTTAAAAGCCCAACGCTCTACATACGTTCTAAAAGCCAAATCAAAACGTTCTGGGCCCAAAACTTGTTCTCTTAAAACAATAAGACCTGAACTTGGTTTGAAATAACACAAAAGTCCTATGTTTCTTTCTTTCATATTATCCGGCGAACTCATGATGGTTTCAGTCTTTGGGTCTGTAAAATATTCAGCATTCTGATGAAGATCCGTAACCTTGCTTTTATATTCTCCATTATTAAAATCAACAGAACTCAATGAGTTAATAAAAGTATTAAATCCTTCATCCATCCAACCGAATAAACGTTCGTTAGAACCCACAATCATAGGAAACCAACCGTGACCAAACTCATGATCGGTCACCCCCCACAAATCTTCTCCTTTGGATTCCCATCCGCAAAAAACAATTCCGGGATATTCCATTCCACCTTCATTTCCAGCCACATTGGTTGCAACAGGATAAGGATATTCAAACCATCTTTTGGAATAATTTTCAATCGAAGTTTTGGTATATTCTGTAGCTCGTCCCCATGCTTCTTTACCCGCACTTTCTATCGGATAAGCCGATAATGCCAAAGATTTTTTTCCACTTGGCAAATTAATTCTTGCTCCATCCAATATAAATGCCGGTGAAGATGCCCATGAGAGATCACGTGCATTCTTGATTTTAAAATGCCAAGTTTTATCAGATCCTGATGCTTTTGATGCATTGGCTGCCACTTCTTCAGCGGTGCGAATCATTACCGTTTTTTCACTTTGTTTGGCTTCGGCAATACGTTTTTGTTCTGTAGCTGTGTATACAGCTGTTGGATTTAACAGTTCTCCTGAACAAACCACAACATGGTTTGAAGGCACAGTAATATTCACATCAAAATCGCCATACTCTAAATAAAACTCAGAAGCTCCCAAATATGGATTAGTATTCCAACCTCTTAAATCATCATACACACACATGCGTGGATACCACTGTGCAATAGTAAAAATTTTACCATTTTTAGTATCTAAAACTCCCATTCTGTCCGATCCTTCTTTTGGCGAAATAAAAGAGAAATCAATTTTGATTTTCACAACTCCCCCTTTTGATTTTAAATCGTCCGAAAGAAAAACTTGCATTCTGGTGTCAGTAATAGAGTATTTAGCTTCACTTTCAACCGATTTTCCTTTTGAAGTACTTACTACTTTTACGGATTTGATTTTATGACCTCCGTCAAAAATTTCTCCACGGGCACCATTACGGCTACCATTTAATGGAATAACAGCATTTCCTCTGGAATCGGATTTGAATAAATTTTGATCCAAATTCATCCAGACAAACGACATTTTATCGGGACTATTGTTGGTATACGTAATAATGGCAGAACCGACTATTTCGTTATTTTTTTCATTCAATTTTGCCATCAATTGATAATCGGCTCTGTTTTGCCAATACTCATAACCTGGTTGACCTCCTGCAGAACGAGTAGTAGATCCATTATTCATATAAAAAAATGGAGCAAAGGCATCATGATAATCATACTTTGAAATTGGTTTAGCAGTTGAGTCAATTGGGGCTTCTTGTGCCCAAGATATTGTAACTACTATTAATAAAGCCAGTTGCAGCATGGCTTTGAAACGGATATTTTTCATATATTTAATGTTTTACCTAGCAAATTAATGGAAAAAAAATCAAATTTTCACTTAAAATTGAGAATTTAATCAGTTATTTTTAATATAATCTGCTCTATTTCTATTTAAAACTGAAAATTATAAAATATCTTTACATTATAATATTAATTAAAAAAAACGGATTTAAATTTTGATCACAACTATTACAAACTCGATTTTAACCGCACAAATAAAACATACAGGAGCCGAATTGTTTTCCTTAAAGGACAATTCGAATAAAGAATACATTTGGGAAGGAAATCCTGCATTTTGGGGAAAGCACTCCCCTATTCTTTTTCCAATTGTGGGGACTATAAAAAATAATACCTATCAATATGATAATTCCGACTATCATTTATCCCGTCATGGATTTGCTCGTGAAATGGATTTTGAATTGATTGACAAACAAGAGAGCAGTGCCACTTTTTTGTTGAAGGCGACTGAAGAAACTTTAAAAAAATATCCGTTTCAGTTTGAATTGCATTTGATTTATACCTTGGAAAATAAATCATTGAAAATAGAATACAAAGTATTCAACAATGGAGAATTAACAATGCCTTTTTCTATTGGAGCGCATCCCGCATTTGCTTTGCCGGGAAATTTTGAAAATTACAGTTTAGCTTTTGAAAAAGAAGAATCTTTAGACTATTATTTATTGGATGAAGGTCTGATTTCGAATACCACCAATAATCTTCCACTAGACAAAAACGAATTGCATTTGAATTATAAATTATTTGAAAATGACGCCTTAGTTTTCAAAAAAATAACTTCAAAATCGATAACCATTTTAGAAAAATCAAAACCGATATTGAAAGTGTGTTACCCTAATTTTCCTGATTTAGGAATTTGGACTCCCTCAAATGCTCCTTTCATCTGTATTGAACCTTGGTATGGCTATTCTGACACTATCGAAAAATTTGGTGATATTTTAAAAAAAGAGGGAATACAGCTTTTAGATGCAAATGCAGTTTTCCAATCTGCTTTTAGCATAGTAATTATATAAGAAATTTAAAAAACTATAAAACTTAGATAAAAGTAAAAAAACGAAATTCGTAAACAAAAATCCATGCGTAATTTCATTTTTTTACCACTTATAATTATCTTATTACTAAGCTGTTCCAGCAACAAAATAACTCCTTTTTTCGTTTTTGATTCTTCTAATAAAAAAGCATTGTATATCAACTCCTACGACAATACATTAAAATTATGGGATGTGCCATTTGAAGAAACAGATGTAATGACCAATTATGGGATGGCACACATTATCATGAGTGGTCCAAAAACTGGAGAGCCTTTGGTCTTATTTCCTGGTACAGATGCCAGCTCGACAATGTGGTATCCTAACATAAAAGAACTAAGTAAAGAATATAGAGTTTATGCCATTGACTATCCTTTGGAAGCAGGAAAATCGGTTTCAAATTGTATAAAATTAAGCAATAAACATGCCGCATTATTTTACAATGAAATTTTCAAACACTTTCAAATGGAAAATATTAATCTATTAGGAGTATCAAGAGGTGGATGGATGGTAACTTATTTAGCCTTACAGCCCAACAACGGCATTAAAAAAATAATTTTATTAAGTCCTGCACAAACTTTTGGAGGAGTTGCAAACTTAGGAAAAGTCCTTTACGGGATAAATCTAAAGCTATTTCCAAGTGAAAAAAGCACCAATAAATTTTTCGACGTCTTTTCCTATTGTCCTGACAACATCAACAGTGTTTTTAAAAATCAACTTTATCTTGCTTACAAATACGGCAATAGCAGACCCAGATTACTAAACATGTTGCCCTTTTCCGAAAAGGAGTTAAAAACACTCACAATTCCTGTGCTGGTTTTGATTGGCGATCATGATATTGTAAATAATGAAAAAATATTTGTAAAAGTGCATAAATTTGTTCCAAATGCAGAAACCGCTGTTATCAAAAACGCAGGACATTTTATGTCTATTGATCAACCCGTAATTATAAATAAAAAAATTGTCGAATTTTTAAATAAAAACGAATAATGTTACACATCAACTTTAACCCTTTTCCTAATCTTAAAACAGAACGTTTATCATTAAGACAAGTCAATACCAATCATGCCGATGCTATTCTGGCTTTGCGTTCGAATGATGAAGTTATGAAATACATTCCGAGACCTTATCTTAAAAACAAAGAAGAGGCCTTAGAACTTATTGCTATGTTTGACGACAAAATAGAAAATGGCATTGGTATCAATTGGGGAATATACTTTCATGACCAACCCGGAAAACTTTTGGGTATTATTGGGTATTACCGAATGAAAGCCGAACACTATAGAGCTGAAGTGGGTTATATGCTATTTCCGGAATACAATGGAAAAGGAATTATATCGGAAGCTTTACAAAAGGTTGTAGAATATGGCTTTAAAGAAATGCAACTGCATTCTATAGAAGCTATTTTGGATCCTGAAAATAAGGGTTCAGAAAAGGTTTTATTGAAAAATGGTTTTGTAAAAGAGGCACATTTGATTGAAAATGAATTCTACGAAGGTCGTTTTCTGGACTCTATGATCTATTCTATTTTGAATAAATAAAGATTAATGTATTTATCCAACTATACTTAGTTAAACGAAGTCTAATAAATATAGTAAACTCAAAAAAAACAAATTCATTGATAATTTATTAACTTATTTTTTTAAAAAACCAGTATAAAAAAATCCATTACTATAATAATATGAAAAACTTAATTTTTGTCATTTTAATAATGCTTTCTATACAGATTCAAAGCCAAACTTATATTAAAACAAATATCGTTTCTGCATTTATTTTAGTCCCAAATTTTGGAATTGAAACAAGTATAGGTAAAAAATCAACTTTCCAATTTGATGTAGTTGCCTCATTTTGGAAATCAGTCAATGGAGTACCAAAAGAATTTTACACTTTTACATCTGAATATCGCTATCATTTTAAAGAAAAATACAGTGGCTTTTATGCTGGGGCTAATACTGGGATGACTATCTATAATTTTCAAAAATGGAATTATTTAAATACTGATAAATATGAAAAGGGCTTTGGCTATTTTTTTGGAGCTACAATTGGATATGAAAAAAAAATAAGCAATCACTTTATGCTTGATTTTTTTGTAGGCGGGGGCTGGCATCAAGGTTTTTATAAAGGCTATTATATCAGTTCAGGCGACAGATATGAAAAAGCTGTACATCTTAACAAAAGCGGAGAATGGCTGCCTTACAGAGGTGGTATAATGTTATCATATAAATTATAACAACTATTTGTTTTTTAAACTTTTAAATAACTCTTCCACTTCTTTTCTTGCCCAATCGGTCTTACGCAAAAAAGTAAGACTCGATTTTATACTTGGATTATCATTGAAACATTTAATTTTAATGAGTTCACCCAAAGTATCAAACCCATAATATTCAACTAATGTTTCCACTATTTTTTGAAGTGTAATGCCGTGAAGCGGGTCTTTTGATTGTTGCTTTTCCATTTTGCAAATTTATGGTATTTTCCTAAAAACAATTGGTCTTTCATTAATTTGTTCCTAAATTTGCCCAACTATGCAAAAAATTGTTAACATACTCAATAAAAGAGCTCGATTTGATTACGAAATAATTGAAACCTTTACGGCGGGAATCGTTTTGGCTGGAACCGAAATTAAATCCATTCGATTGGGAAAGGCAAATATTACTGAAAGTTTTTGTGAATTTAGCGGTAACGAACTTTTTGCCATCAATACTTATATTGAAGAATATACTTTTGGAAATCAATTCAACCACAAAGCGAGAAGCGAACGCAAATTACTTTTGAATAAGAGAGAATTGAAAGGTTTGTTGCGAAGTGTTCAAGCCAAAGGGCTAACTATTGTCCCCCTAAAATTATTTACCAACGAAAAAGGATTGGCCAAACTACAAATTGGACTTTGTAAAGGTAAAAAGACCTATGATAAAAGGGAATCGTTGAAAGAACAGGATACCAAACGGGATTTGGATAGAATAAAAAAGGCTTTTTAACACTTTTGATACAAAATTTAATCTTATAATTTAGGGTTTAATCAAATTATAATTACTTTTACTACATTAAAACAAAAACAAAATATTATGAAAAAACTATTTATTGCACTTGTATGTGTATGTCTTACAAGTTGTGGAAGTAACACTTCTATAGTATCAAGTTGGAGAGATCCAAATGCAACTCTTGCTACTGAAAATTTCAAGAAAGTGTTAGTTGTAGCACTGGTAAAAGATGAAAGTACTAGAAGATCTACCGAAAACAGAATCGCATCTATTAATCCTGCGATTTTAAATGCATCTTATAATTATTTGAATCAACAAAATCTTGACCTTACACAAGAACAAAAATTAAGTATTCTTCAAACTGAAGGTTTTGACGGTGTAATTACAATGCGTTTTATAAGAGCCGATACTCAAACTCAATATGTTCCTGGAACAGCCGGTTATTATGGTGGAATGGGGTATCCTGGTATGGGATATGGATATGCTGGTGGTTACGGAATGGGTTATGGTGCTGGTTTTGGTGGTTGGTATGGTGCTTATGCTCCAGCTTATTATTCACCTGGATATTACCAAGAAAACACCTATTACTATGTTGAAACCAATATTTTTGATTTGAAAAACAACAAATTGGTATGGAGTGCAACAACAAAATCTCTAGATGTATCTGACACTGATACTACTGTTGACGAAATCATGCAAGCTTGTGTAAATGAAATGAGAAAAGACGGCTATATGGCTCCAAAGTCTAAATAAAAGTTCAAACTCAAAATATAAAAAAAGGCAAAACTAAAATTATAGTTTTGCCTTTTTTTTAATATATAAAAATTAAATCTATCTCCCAAAAAATCTACTAAAGAAGCCTCTGCTTTCTGTTTCTTCAATTTCTACTGGAACTACTTCTTGAGGAGCTCTTTGCAATTGTTGCTCTTTTTCATTTTCGACCATTAGTTTTGTAATTAAATCAACATAACTAAGTCCTTGTTCTTCTAAAAAGCCTATCAAATATTTTTCGCTCGCCCCAATTCCGCTAACTTGTTCAATCTGCAAAAGTTTTTTATACAAAGGTTCAATGTGCTTTGTAATTACATCCTGCGGAACAGCTTTTCTTCTGGCGATATAATTTACGATATTCCCATTTTCATCTCTTGAATATTCAAAATTGGTAATTACCCAGTAATATCTACCCGATTTGGCTAAGTTCTTTACAATTCCATGAAATTGATTTCCTTTTTGAATGTTTTCCCAAAGCACCTTGAATACAATCTTTGGCATATCAGGATGTCTGATAATATTATGAGGCTGAGCCATTAGCTCGTAATCTTCATAACCACAAACGTCTACAAAAACTTCATTTGCATATTCGATAGTACCATACAAATCCGTTTTACTCATAATGGTTTGCGTTTTATCCCAAGACACCTCTTTATCTATTGGGATTGGCCTTTTGGTAACTTCCTTTTCTTCGCTCATACCTTTTTTTAAAATTATTAAAGAATTCAGTGTATTTCAAGTGTTTTACTAACTAAAGCTTGACAAAACAAATATAAAACGTCTTATTTGCTAAAAATATGATATAAATCAGTTTTGCAAATATTAACGAAATCGATATAGATTGTGAAAAAAAATCCTGAAATAAATCCTCTGGTTTATAGTTGTATTTTTTTTTAACTTACTATGAATCTGACTGATATAAAAAAAAAAAAAAGAAACCATTCGAAAAATGAATGGTTTCTAAAAAAATGTAAAATGTAAAAAAATTATTTAAAACCTATAATTTGTTCCTCAGCAGCAATTACTTCTTCTACAAATTTCTTATATTCTAAATAATCCTTTGGAGCTATATTATCCCACGGAATGGTTACATCTCTTTTTATCTTCAAAGAATTATTTTTTATAAGTTCAAAATTTAAAGTATAACTCTGACTCTTAAATAAAAAAGTCTTACTCTCCGGTATTTCTGAAAACTTTTTATCTTCAGGGATATTTAAAATAACTTCTGATTCATATCTATTATTGGCCTCATAATCAAAATAGTTGATGTCAAATTTTCGGTTTTCTGTTGAAATAATATCTCTGGTATAAACTTTATCAATAAATGGTATATCGGTGATTTTGAGTCCACCTACTTTTTGCAAATTCTCATTTATAGAAAATGTAGTTTCATAAATAAGTCCTTTATCAAATATTTCGTTTGACAGAAGTTTAACCGATTGCAAACTAATCACTTTTTGCAATTGTTTGTTGTATCCTTTTTCAATTTCTTTTTCTCTTACATCGGCAGTGGTGGCGTCTGAAAATAATTCATTATAATACGATTTGGTAGCTCCCTCAATAGTATGTGTATTGACAAATATTTTTGATTTATCGTCTAACGTAACAACAGAAGTGGTTTTCAAAATATTTTGAATTGCATCATCAAAAGGGATGTTTATTAATTTGTTTGCTTCATTTTCTTTTTTATCGAATGAAATGACTAATGCATTTGCCTTATACAAAGAAGTCGGAAGCATGCGGTATGGCAAATACTTATCCGTAAGTTCTAAAAAAACGAGCTTATTGTCTATTCTCGTTTGCACGATGCAATGGTTAAAATCTAATGAAGGCAATCGCATTGAATTAAAACCATTATCATTTGTTGAAACTAGCACTAAATTAGATTTTAAACCTGCATATTCTGATAAAGCAACAAATAAGGTTGA
Source organism: Flavobacterium sp. N3904 (assembly GCF_025947305.1). Classification (NCBI taxonomy): domain Bacteria; kingdom Pseudomonadati; phylum Bacteroidota; class Flavobacteriia; order Flavobacteriales; family Flavobacteriaceae; genus Flavobacterium; species Flavobacterium sp. N3904. Next base: position 2,791,796 of record NZ_CP110009.1, on the reverse strand, counting down.
TACATCTTTACAATCACCCAATTTTGTTGATATTGTTTTGGATGGTTTTTGGGGCACATAACCACTTTGTCTAAAATCTAACGAACTATAAGTTATGTTTTGTTCTATATAAGTATAAATCTTTTTTGCTTTTTCTTCATCGCTTAGCCCAGCAACACCTTTTGGAAAAATAGAATTAAAGGTATCTTTAGTAATTTTATCTAATTTTAAATTTTTCTTTACCAAATCTGAATACCAGTTTGCAATATCGGCCCAAGATTTTATGGTTCCAACCTCAATTGCATTGGTCAAATCGCCTGGTGTTGGAGCATAATCTTCTTTTAACGCCAAAGCTGGGATGGTACTTCTTTTCCAAATACTGCAATTCTTACCATTTATTTTTCGCGTTTCCGGAACAACATTTCCGTTACTAAAACTGGTTACGTATTGACAATCAACTGGACTTACCAGCCCAAAAATAGCTTCAGTCGATGGATAATCACTATCAAAATAACAAGATAGGTTAAAATCCTTATAGAAACGCCCAGTTCCATTTTCAATGCGTTCATATTCCATATAGATAACATCACCAACTTTTAAATTAGCAAACACTAATACATCATCTCCCACTTCGGCTGGAACAATTGTACCATCGATTTTTATGATTTCAGATTTTAAAATTGTATTTCTATCTAAATTTATAGAATATTCTTTCATTTTTTCAATACCGCTCTCAGATGTAATTTCGTATATATACGAAATCCTTGATTTTCTTCCGCCTTCTGGAAAAACGTTTACCAAATATTCATCCAATAAAAGTACTACTCCATAATCGCCTTTTAATTTTGAATTTCTTCTTGATTTAATTAATTTGTATATATCCTTTGTTGCAATTTCATCAATTTCATCCGGTGTTTTCGAAATGTCATACAATTGCTTTCTCAGTTTTCCATTTCCAGAATTATAAGTTAATGATTGACGAATGTATTTTTCTGCTTCTTTATTGTTCTTCATTAAATTATAAATAGCTGCCTTTTTTTCCATATTTGTAAAGGAATAAGGAAAATTACTTAAATTCTCATCAACCACTGCTAATGCCTGCTCGTATTGATTTTCATTTGCCAAAATTCTAATATAATCATCTCTAAAAACATTTATATAGGCATACTCTTTAATTCTTCTTTTGACGATTTTTTCGACTGCAGCTTTGTCATTCAATTCGTTATAATAATTAATCAATAAATTATCGACTTCATTTATTATTTTATCTTTGGAGATATCTTCCAAAAGCGAAATGGTTTTTGCTTTATCATTTTTAAGTTTAAAATACAAATTAGCAGAAGCTATTTTAAACTTCTCATTTCCAAAAGTATCTTTATCAATATCATCCAATAATTTAAACATTTCTGCAACATCTTCTTTTTTAGAAGCGATCATAAAGTCAAACATTAACTCACAGAAACGTTGTTTGTATTTTTTAGAACGATCTCTATACACTTCCAAGTCAGCAATAGAAGAATTTTCAAGCCATTTGCCATCTAATATTTTTGAAAAAGTAGCATAATAATAATTAATATCATTTTTCTCTATATTTTTTATAATCTCCTGCTTCTTTTGCTCCTCGTCTCCTACTAAATCATAATACCTTAAAAAATAACTTGCTATAAAAGAACTGTTTGGATATTTATTATCCAGCCCTTCGATAGCTTCATAGGCATTAATCGTTTTATTGTTTGATTCATAAGCTGTAAACTGAAATAATTTGCACAATAAATTGTCGGGATATTTTTTTACCAAATCATCAAAATACTGCTCATAATCCAATTTCAAAATTTCTGCTTGAATACTTTCCGTTTTTGAAACGGTATAGGGTTGAAATGTTTTATAGTATTTCAAATCAATTGGGAAAGTAGCATCAAGATTTTTAACCTGTGCCGAGAAATAATCACTACCACCAGATGTTGATAATTTAAAAAGCAATCTGTTGATTCCTTTTTCTAAATCAATTTTTAAAGTATAGGCATCAAGATTGGTCTTTTTTATATCCTGGTTATAATAGATTTCTTTATCGTTCAAAAATATTTTCAATCCTTGGCTCGCACCAAAATTCAATAAAAAACTTTTCTTTTCTGGCGAATCTATGAAGGTTTGAGCATATATAATACCGTTACCATATTCGCTTTCATTGATAAAAAACTGATACGCATCATCTTCTACATTTTTTGGATTATACCAGCCAATTCTTCCATTACTGTTGGCATCAAATAATTTATCATTTTTGGCATAAAGTTCAGGCTCATATTCTATGTCTAAACCGCTTCCATTTAAGTTTTCAAAGACACCGCAAAATTGCCAATCATTTATTGTTTCCATTGCTGCAAATGATTTTTTGGCTTCTTCAAATTGCATTCTTTTGCGCTCAAATACTGCTTTTCTGTATTTAATAATTGGCAAATCTTTAAACTTTGGTGACGAAGACAGATAGTCAATTTTTTTATAGGTAAAATCATTGCAAGCATCGGTAGAAATATCACTTAGTACAATATCCCTATTGATAAATGGGGCAATATAATATTGAGAATTCGGGAGTTTTTCTAAGTTTTTAATCAGTGTTTCGTCAAAACTTAGTTTTCCAGATTCCTCATCTATAAATGCATCCAAAAATAACAAGTCGATATTTGTGGTTTTGCTTTTACCAAATTGTTTATCAAATAGAATTCTGGCTTCTTCCCGCTTGTTATTAATCAATAAATTCAGGACATTCGTATAATCTACTTGAGAATAAATAAAATTTGTAAACAACAATAAAAACAAAATAGTAGTTTTTTTCATAAATTTTGGTTGGTTTAATAGTAAATTAATGGTTGGCTAATAAATGATATTTTAATTTTTATCTTCTAATAAAGGAACAAATCGAAACTCCCCAAATTCATGTTTTTCAAATTGAGTTTCGTTTTTACGAATCAATAATGTCATAATCTGAATATCTTCTCCAAGAGGAATTACAAGCCTTCCGCCTATTTTGAGTTGTGCCATAAGAGGTTGCGGAATTACAGGCGCACCGGCAGTAACAATGATACTGTCAAAGGGTGCGTGTTGGGGTAGCCCTTTATAACCGTCCCCAAAAGAAAGGTGCTTAGGTCGAATTCCAAGTTTTGGTAATAAAGCAGATGTTTGCTTGAACAATTCATTTTGCCTTTCGATACTAAACACTTGTGCGCCTACCAAACACAAAACTGCCGTCTGATAACCCGAACCTGTACCAATTTCTAAAACTTTGTGCCCTTTTTTTATTTCCAACAACTGAGTTTGAAAAGCAACCGTATAAGGCTGGGAAATAGTTTGACCCGCTGCAATAGGAAAAGCCTTATCCTGATAAGCGTAATCTTCAAAGCTGGAATTTAAAAATAAGTGACGCGGAATCTTTTTTATGGCTTCCAAAACGTTCTTGTCGGTAATTCCTTTTTGTTGTAAGACACTTACTAACTGATTACGAAGTCCTTGATGCTTGGAGGTATCTTTCAAAATTTTGGGTTTTATATAAAGCAAAAATAGAAAACTAATTCAATAAATACAGGTGATTATTATTTTTTAAATTAACATAATAATTGTTGCTAATGCCTAATTATTTAATCATTTAATTACTATTTTTGTAGAAATTTCATTATTATGCTGAAAATTGGAGTATTAGGTGCTGGGCATCTAGGTAAAATACATTTGCGTTTATTACAACAATCTGAAAAGTATGAATTAGTTGGTTTTTATGATCCCAATCAAGAAAACGCCGAAAAAATAAGTAAAGAATTTGGTTATAAACATTTCAGTACCATTGCAACATTAATTCATGCGGTTGATGTTATTGATATTGTCACCCCAACGCTTTCCCATTATAAATGTGCCAAAGTGGCCATTAAATCAGGCAAACATGTTTTTATCGAAAAACCCATTTCAAATACGGTTGAAGAAGCCGAAGAAATCATTGCATTAGCCAAAGAATATAATGTAAAAGGTCAGGTTGGTCATGTTGAAAGGTTTAACCCTGCTTTCATTGCGACCAAAAACATGATCGAAAATCCCATGTTTATTGAAACCCATCGATTGGCAGAATTCAATCCACGCGGAACCGATGTGCCTGTTGTTTTGGATTTAATGATACATGATATTGATGCTATCTTGAGTGTTGTCAAATCAAAAGTTAAGAACATCAATGCCAGCGGAGTTTCAGTAATAAGTGACACTCCCGATATTGCCAATGCTAGAATTGAATTCGAAAATGGTTGTGTGGCCAATTTGACTGCCAGCAGAATTTCGATGAAAAACATGCGTAAATCAAGATTTTTCCAGAAAGACGCATACATCTCTGTGGATTTTCTTGAAAAAAGATGCGAAGTGGTAAAAATGAAAGATGCTCCAGAAGTGCCCGGTGATTTTGATATGATTTTGCAAAATGCCGAAGGAGTAAAAAAACAAATCTATTTCTCTAATCCAGATGTAGAACAAAACAATGCCATACTTGACGAACTGGAATCATTTGCTGATGCAATCAACAACGACACAACTCCTGTCGTAACATTAGAGCAAGCAACGGATGCTTTGAGAGTAGCGTATCAAATTATAGATTGTTTCAAGAAATAAAAATTCAATACATCCAATTAAAGTTTAAGGTTTAAAGTCAATTTTTTGTCTTTAAATTTTAAACTTTTTTAACTTATAAATAAATAATAAAAATGAAAATTATTGCTGTAATAGGAGCAGGAACGATGGGCAACGGAATTGCCCACACCTTTGCACAAAGTGGTTTTACCGTAAAATTAATTGATGTTTCCGAAAAATCATTGGATAAAGGAATGGCAACAATAGCTGCCAATCTAGACCGAATGGTTTCCAAAGGAACTATAACCGAAGAGGACAAAGCCAAAACAATCACTAATATAATAACCTACACTGACATAAAAGATGGTGTTGTTGGCGTTGATTTGGTAGTCGAAGCCGCCACTGAAAATGTAGAATTAAAACTCAATATTTTCAAACAATTAAATGAAGCCTGTTCCCATAACACTATTTTGGCAACTAATACTTCTTCAATTTCGATTACTCAAATTGGAGCAGTTGTAGCACACCCTGAACGTGTAATTGGCATGCACTTTATGAATCCGGTTCCGATTATGAAACTGGTCGAAATCATTCGCGGATACAACACTAGTGACGAAGTGACAAACATTATAATGAAATTATCAGAAAAACTGGGTAAAACTCCTGTTGAAGTAAACGATTATCCTGGTTTTGTGGCCAATAGAATTTTGATGCCAATGATTAATGAAGCAATCGAAACATTATACAATAAAGTGGCAGGTGTTTATGAAATTGACACTGTTATGAAACTCGGAATGGGACATCCAATGGGACCTTTACAACTAGCCGATTTTATTGGTCTAGACGTTTGTCTTGCGATATTAAATGTAATGTACGACGGTTTCAAAAACCCAAAATATGCTCCTTGCCCATTATTGGTAAACATGGTAAGAGCTGGAAAATTGGGAGTGAAATCAGGAGAAGGTTTTTATGATTATAGTGAAAGCAAAAAAGCAGAAAAGATTTCGAAACAGTTTGTTTAATCTTTAAATTTAATCAACAAATGTCCATTCAACAAAATATTCTCCATATAAAATCTACTCTTCCAGAACATGTGACTTTGGTAGCGGTTTCCAAAACCAAACCCATTCCCGATTTGATGGAAGCCTATACTGCAGGCCAACGCATTTTTGGCGAAAATAAAATCCAGGAAATGGTCGATAAATGGGAACAAATGCCCAAAGATATCGAATGGCATATGATTGGACATGTACAAACCAATAAGGTTAAATTTATGGCTCCTTTCGTGAGTTTGATTCATGGTGTGGACAGTTTGAAATTATTAGAAGAAATCAATAAACAAGCCTCAAAAAACAATCGGGTTATTGATTGCTTACTCCAAATATACATTGCAGAAGAAGAATCAAAATTCGGACTGGATGAAGAAGAACTAACAGCACTACTAACCTCTCCTACATTCAAAGACATGAAAAACATTCGAATTGTAGGCTTAATGGGTATGGCGACTTTTACGGATAATCAAAAACAAATTCAGAAAGAATTCACGCATTTGAAATCGATTTTTGACAGATTACAACCATTGCAAACTGCAAACTGCAAACTGCAAACTGTTTCCATGGGTATGTCTGGTGATTACCAATTGGCAATTGCATGCGGTAGTACCATGGTTCGGATTGGAAGTAGTATCTTTGGGGGACGATAATTGGATTTTTGATCTCAGCTTTAAAACTGATTACTAAAAACTGTAAACTGAACACTGAATTTTGTACGCAATACTCGATATAGAAACCACTGGAGGACAATTCAACGAAGAAGGAATTACGGAGATTGCTATCTATAAATTTGATGGGCATGAAATCGTTGATCAATTCATCAGTTTAATCAATCCCGAAATTCCCATTCAACCGTTTGTGGTCAAACTTACAGGAATCAATAATGAAATGCTTCGCAGCGCTCCAAAGTTTTTTGAAGTAGCCAAACGCATTATCGAAATGACAAACGACTGTGTACTTGTAGCACACAATGCCTCTTTTGATTACCGAATTCTCCGCACCGAATTTCGGCGATTGGGCTATGATTTCAATATAAAAACCCTTTGTACCGTCGAATTATCACAACGCTTATTACCGGAACAACCTTCGCATAGCCTTGGAAAATTGGTGCGCGCACTTGGAATTCCAATGGCTGACAGACACAGAGCCAGCGGTGATGCTATGGCCACAGTCAAGCTGTTTAAGATGCTTTTGGACAAAGATTTGGAGAAAACCATCACAAAAGAGCTCATTAAATTTGAAGTCATCAAAGGCGTATCTCCAAAATTATTGGACATAATTGAAAGCCTTCCTTCCAAAATAGGTATCTATTACATCCATCGGGAAGATGGCAAAATTATATACATAGGCCAAAGCAAAAATATAAAGAAAAGAGTCAATCAACATTTTACTGGAATAACCAGCAGTGCCAAAAAAATTCAAACCGAAGTTTTCACCGTAACTTATGAAGAAACCGGAAGCGAATTGATTTCCATATTAAAAGAATCTGAAGAAATAAAGAAAAACCGTCCCATTTACAATCGAATGGCACGCAAAAATACAATGTCTTGGGCCATTTATGCCGAAAAGGACCAACACGGATATTTGAATTTAAAGCTGCAAAAAGCCGATGGGCGCAAAAAAGAAGTAACCGCTTTTCCTAACCAACAGGAAGGTAAAGGAGCTCTACATCGAATTACGGCAAATTATCAACTATGTTCCAAACTAACCGGCCTTTCTGATGCAAAAACAGCCTGTTCTGAAAATGAAAACAATGATTGCGATGGCGCTTGCATTCAGAAAATAACTTCCGCCGAATACAATGCCAGAGTTCAGATATTCATTGACAAAAACCTTTTCGACAACAAAAATATGATCATCATAGACAAAGGCCGAAAAACGGGAGAACATAGTGCAATCTTGATTGAAAATGGAATTTACAAAGGATATGCATTTTATGATTTGAATTATCAAATCAACAATCCCGAAATTCTAAAAAACATACTTGTCCCTATGCCAGACAATAGAAACATCAGGGCGTATATCCAAAACTATTTGAGAAAAAACAGAGTACTGAAAATTATTAATTTTTAAAAACTAATAATTGAAAAAAGTCAAATCAAAATATAATCTTTTAAGACAAAAAACTCAAATTATAATCTACGGCACCAACACAAAAGCGGGTAGGTTATTCGATTTGATACTTTTAGGACTTATTCTTTTAAGCGTATTTGTAGTCATGATGGAAACCGTTCAGGGCTTCGATGCAAAATACCACAGCGAAATTGTTTTAACAGAATGGATAATTACCGTTTTCTTCACACTTGAATACTTATTACGTATATTTTCTATCAACAAACCCATAAAATACATTTTCAGTTTCTATGGTATCATAGATCTTATCGCAACATTACCAATGTATTTGTCGCTTTTTTTCCCAGGAACAAGAATATTATCTGTCATTCGAGCCTTGCGGTTGTTACGGCTATTCAAAATACTCAACCATCCAAAATTTACGAGCCAATCCATACACATGAAAGAAGCTCTTACGGCCAGCAGAGGAAAAATCACAGTATTTATCTATTTTGTGCTCATTAGCACCATTATTATTGGTTCGATAATGTACATAGTAGAAAGCAAGGAAAGTGGCTTTACAAGTATTCCTATGAGTATTTATTGGACCATTGTAACCTTAACCACAGTCGGCTATGGAGATATTTCCCCTCAAACTCCTCTCGGTCAATTTTTAGCGGCATTAGTAATGATATTAGGATACGGAATCATTGCCGTTCCTACTGGAATTGTAACGGCCGAATTTGCAAAAAGAAATACAAATCAGGACATAAAGGCAGACACTATCAAAACTACATGTGCAGCATGTGGTACGCTCACACAAAACGAAAACGCAAAATATTGTTATCATTGCGGTAACAATTTAAATAATAATCAGTAGCCAATCCAGCTGTACACTGCAACTCCTCATTATTCCAGTAGTTTTTCTAAGGCACAAAAGGAGCTTCTTCCAGTCGCTCTTTTTTACCAAGAAAAACAAACTAGAATAACTCTGGGCTTTCCGTTTCCATCTGGGCTAAAAAAGAACATGAAGTACTTAATCACCATAGTCGGACCAACAGCCATCGGGAAAACAGCCCTGAGTATCGGCTTGGCCAACCATTATACTTGCGAAATCGTTTCCTGCGATAGTCGACAGTTTTTCAAGGAAATGACCATCGGAACAGCTGTTCCCAGTCCACACGAATTGGCTGCGGCAACGCATCATTTTATACAAAACAAATCCATTTTTGATAATTATACTGTTGGCGATTTTGAGAAAGAAGCGCTGACCAAAATCGAGGAATTATTTCAAACTAATGATTATCTGGTTCTCGTCGGAGGATCTGGATTGTATGTAGATGCCATTTTAAAAGGCTTCGACGAGTTTCCTTCCATCGATCCTTCGACTCGGGAAAAAGTAAATTTAAATTACGAAAAACTAGGAATAGAATACCTTCAACAGCAATTAGAAACATTAGATCCCGACTATTTCCAGAGAATAACTTCCGAAAATCCGCAAACCCTGCAAAACCCTCAACGTATGATGCGCTTTGTAGAAGTTTGCCTTGGAAGCGGGAAACCGTATTCCTCTTTTTTGAATCAAAAGAAAAACAACCGTAATTTTACACCAATTCTAATTGGTCTAGAAGCCGATAGAACTGTAATTTACGAAAGAATAAACCAACGAGTTGACAGTATGCTCAATGAAGGACTTTTGGCGGAAGCCGAAAAACTATATCCAAACAAAAAACTGAATGCATTGCAAACTGTAGGCTATAGAGAATTATTCAGCTATTTTGATGGTGAATTTACTTTGCCATTTGCCATTGAAGAAATCAAAAAAAACACCCGCCGGTTTTCAAAACGCCAACTTACCTGGTTCAAGCGAAATGAAAACACCAAATGGTTCGATTATTTAACGGATACAACGAAAATTATTAATTACATAAATGATCAAATTCATAATTCATAATTCATAATTTATTTATATGCCAATAAGTCCAAATTTCACTTCTGTTTTAAGCAAAGATTGGGAAATCAATTTTACGCAATGTACTCCAAATGGCTACTTAAAATACACCGATTTATGCAATCTTTTGCAATTAACTGCAGCTGCCCATTCTGAAGTTGGAGGAATCAGTTTTACCGATATGCAGGAATTCAATCAGGCTTGGGTTTTGAGTAGAATGCGCGTAGAAATCACGGAGCTTCCTAAATGGAGAGATGTGGTAACAGTAAAGACGTGGATCAATTCCTTAGAAAATTCACGTTCGGTAAGAGCACTTGAAATGTATGTCAACGGGAGAAAAATAGTAGGATCGGAAACCTTTTGGGCAGTTTTCAATACCAAAGCCCGCAGACCGGAACCTTTGGCACTTCCTTATCAGCATTTTGAATTGTATCCTGAAAATAAAGCAACCCAAATGGGATTTTCAAAAATAAATTTAACTCACGAAAAAGAAATGGTTTTCGAAAGAACAGTTTTTTTATCTGATTTAGATATTGTAAATCATGCCAATAATGTAAAATACCTCGAATGGTGTTTGGATTTAGTGGATGAAAAAAAAATAATATCCCAACAGCTAAAAAGTTTTGAAATGAACTTTTTAAAAGAACTCTCCCTAAAAGACAAAGTTGTAATACACGAATGTATAAATGTCGATGAAACTGTTTTCAGCATTACCAAAGAGGATAAAACATGCTTTGCCTTACAACTCAATTGGAAATAAAAAAGGCTTCGAATTTAATCGAAGCCTTTTTGTATTTTATTATTTAGCTTTAACAACTAATCTAAATCCTTCACCGTGAATGTTTAAAATTTCGACATCTTCATCTAATTTTAAATATTTTCTTAGTTTAGCAATATAAACATCCATACTTCTGGAAGTAAAATAATTATCATCTCTCCATATTTTTGTCAAGGCCAACTCTCTTGGCATTAAATCATTTTCATGAAGAATCAGCATTTTAAGCAATTCATTCTCTTTTGGAGATAATTTAATAGGTTCCTCGTTGCTAAAAGTCAAGAAACGAAGTTTTGAATTAAGGTGGAATTTACCAACATTAAACTCAAATTGTACCGCTTCTGGTTTTGCATCAGATGCTTTTCTTTGAATAATAGCCTTAATTTTCATCAAAAGCACTTCTGAATCAAAAGGTTTGTTTAAATAATCATCTGCACCTGCTTTATATCCTTTTAAAACATCCTCTTTCATAGATTTTGCGGTAAGGAAAATAATAGGCACTTCATTATTTTTTTCTCTTATTTCTTTGGCCAAAGTATAACCGTCTTTATAGGGCATCATTACATCAAGAATACATAAATCATAAGTATCCTTTTTGAATTTTTCAAAACCTTCCATACCATTTTTTGCCAAAACAACATCAAAATCATTAAGCATTAAATAGTCTTTTAGTACAGCACCAAAATTAAGGTCGTCTTCAACTAACAGAATTTTTTTATTCGCGTTTTCCATATTTTAATTTATTAATGGTAATTTTATTATGAAGGTACTTCCTTTCCCTTTTTCACTTTCAACATATACTTGACCGTTATGGTCATCTACAATTCTCTTTACATAAGCAAGACCCAATCCGTGTCCTTTCACATTATGTATATCACCGGTATGCTCCCTGTAAAATTTTTCAAAAATTCTTTTTTGAGCAATCTTACTCATACCTACTCCATTATCTTTAATTTTTATAAGAACCATGTCCTTAATATTCTCTGTATAAATATCAATTTTAGGAACTCCCGGAGTATATTTTATTGCATTCTCCAAGATATTGACTACTACATTGGTAAAGTGAACATCATTTAGTAAAACAGTTTTCCTTATGGCTCCGAAATGAGTATCTATACTTCCCTCCCTATCTTCTAAAATCAAACTTACATGTTCGATAGCATCATTTATGACTTCTTCAATATCACTAGACTCTTTTATTATATTTAATTCTTTCTTTTCTAATTTAGAAATCCTTAATACATTTTCAACTTGAGCATGCATTCGTTTATTCTCATCCCGTATCATTTCGAGATATTTAAAAACTTTCTCTTTATCATCAATAATCTTCGGATTCCGAATAGCATCCAAAGCTAAATTTATTGTTGCAATAGGTGTTTTAAACTCATGCGTCATATTATTTATGAAATCCGTTTTAATTTCGGATATCTGTCTCTGACGTATTAACTGGTTTAATGCACTTGTATAAGCTATAATAATAATTAGTGTAAATATGATTGATAATATTGTAATACTCACTAATTCTGACAGTAAAAACTTCTTTTTATGAGGAAAAGTAACCAGCAATTTGTATTTTTCATTTCCTTCGTTATCAGTAAAAATAGGTATTGAATAGGTAGCATCCTTATCGTATTTAAAATCATCCGATTTTATTTTTGTCGCTATCCCATTACTGTAAATTCCAAATTCGAATTTAGTCTTAACACCATATTCTTCTAATTCTTTCTTAATGAGGTCTCTTAATACTTCTTTTGAAATTCTTTCTTCAAGAGGCATTGCAGAGGCAATGTCTTTAAAAAATATTTCAAACTGGGCATTATCCAATACATCCAAATTACCCGATTTTTCAATCTTGATGTCCGGAATTAAACTTTGCTGTAACCCCGAATTATCAAGTTTATTGTTATTGTAAACTTCGGTAACTCTTTTGGAGTTAAAATTTTTAAAATTCTCAGTATCAAATTTTTTATCGAATAAACCTGCCGAAATTTTAAAATCCTCTGAAATTATACTATTCGAATAAATAATAGTTTTGTTAGTCTTTGGATTCTTCTGAACATAATAAAACTCCAATAAATCATCTCTTTTTGGAATTTTACCGGTACTGTCTTTATAATGATTGTATTTATCATAAAAACTATATGCTTCTCTGCTTTGCAACTTATCAGCCACATTACCGATAACTTGTTTTACGTGAAATTTAAATTGCTCATCATTATTTTTAAATGAATTATTAAACCAATACACTTGAACAAGAATTATCCCAATCAAAGATAAACTCATTAACAAGACTAGTACTCTAAAAAATAACTTATTCATTTAAGCAAAATTAGTATTTTAACAATATATTAAATAATGCATTAACCAAAGATTAACATTTAAGACTTGATTTGATTAATTCCTAAAAATTTAAGAATTTTAACAATCTCTAACTTTACGCCCTCTAAACTGGTATTTTCTAATATAAAATCGCTTTTTGATGATTTTTGCTCATCATTCCATTGATTTTTCACTCTTTCCAATACTTTCTCTCTTGTGGTTTTATCTCTTTCTATTACACGTTGAATCCTAATTTCAAGGGGAGCAACAACATTAATTATCAAATCATATTCGTTATAACTGCCACTTTCAAATAGTATAGCACTTTCATAGATAACGTACGGAGCGTTTTTATTGTCTGCAAGCCAATTTTTAAAATGCTTTTTTACAGCAGGATGAACAATTTCATTCAGTTGTTTTAATTTATCAGTATCATTAAACACAATTTCAGATAACTTGTCTCGCAATAAAACTCCGTTTATAAAAACTGAATCCCCAAATTTATTGTGAATTTGCTTTAAAATTAAATCAGACTGCATTAAATTTCTGGCTTCCAAATCGGCAATATAAACAGGTATTCCATACTCTGAAAATAATTTGGCCACTGTAGTTTTACCACTGCCAATTCCACCTGTCAAACCAATTATTTTTGTCATGTTAAATTTAAAAAAACAACTCTGGAAAAGCTTCTTTTGGATTTTGTTTTAAAAGAATAACTTTAACGTAAGACTGTAAAAATCCAATTCCATATCCATAAAACTGTTTCCAGACCGCTACGATTGACAAATAACCTATTTTAACACTCTTATTCTGTATGGAAGAAAGCAAAAATAATGCCAGAAAGTAACCAAAATACAATTTAAGAGGAATATCTTGATTAAAAATCAACAATATTAAAGATACAAAAAATCCTGTTATAAAAACCGTTGGGAAGAAAAAAGTTAATTTATTATGCTCTGGATACCAACTATTGAGTATTGGTCTAGCTTTTCCAAATTTATTGACCTGAATTGAAAATTTATCCCAATCAATTCTTCTTTTATGGTAAACAAATGCTTTTGAAAACAGTCTGGTTTCAAATCCCAAATTCCACAATCGTATAGATAAATCTGGATCTTCACCTGGATGTATATTCCCAAAGCCTTTAGATGTTTCAAATGCTTTTCGAGACAATCCCATATTGAAACTTCGGGGTTGAAACTTTCCAATTTTTTCGGATCCGCCTCTTATTCCTCCAGTCGTAAGAAAAGAAGTCATTGCAAAATTAATCGCTTTCTGTATATCCGAAAAACTATCCAATGCTTTATCAGGACCACCAAAACAATCTACATAATTTTCATTTAATGCTTTCTGTACTTCGCTTAAATAATTACTTGGAATGATACAATCTGAGTCGAATATAATATAGTAATCACCTCGTGCCTTATTCATACCATAATTTCTGGAAGCACCAGGCCCAGAATTTTCTTTATAGTAATAAGAAATATCAAGTTTGTCGCCATATTTTTGAGCAACTTCCTGACAACGAATTGTGGATCCATCTTCAACAAGAACAATTTCAAAAATCTCATCATAAGTAGTTTTTGACAAACTTTCCAGCAGTTCATCAACTTCATCTGGGCGATTATAAACGGGGATGATCAACGAAAACAACATAATATTACAGCGGTATTAAATATTTTTTATTTTAAATTTTAACAAAGGTACTCTTTATCATCAAAAAAACCATCAATTTTTGATTGATGGTTTTACAACAAAAAAGCTTAATAATTATTTATTCAAACATTTCCATTACTTCTTGACTGACTCCCATATTGGAGAATCCACCGTCATGCAATAAGTTTTGCAGAGTCACTTTTCTAGTTAAATCAGAAAACATAACAACAATATAGTCAGCACATTCTGCAGCTGTAGCGTTTCCTAGTGGAGACATTTTTTCAGCAAAAGCGATAAATCCTCCAAACCCTTTAACCCCTTGACCTGCACGTGTTGCTGTAGGCGATTGCGAAATCGTATTTACTCTCACTTTTTTGTCCCTGCCAAAGAAATACCCAAAACTACGCGCAATAGATTCCAGGAAAGCCTTATTGTCTGCCATATCATTATAATCTGGAAAAACACGCTGAGCTGCCATATAAGACAAGGCAATGATACTGCCCCATTCATTCATGGCATCTTTTTTATATAATACTTGCATTAGCTTATGAAAAGAAACCGCAGAAACATTCCAGCCTTTTTCAGTATATTCATAATTCTGATTGGTATAGTGATTCCCTTTTCGAACATTCACCGACATTCCGATTGAATGTAAAACAAAATCTATTTTACCACCAAGAATTTCAACTGCTTTGTCAACCAAAATTTCTAAATCTGTTACCGAAGTGGCATCAGCGGGAATAATTTGACATCCGATTTTTTGGGCTAATTTATCAATATCACCTAACCGCATTGCCGCAGGCGCATTGGTTAATACAAAAATCCCACCTTCTTCATGAATACGTTCAGCTGTTTTCCATGCAATAGAGTTTTCATCCAAAGCACCAAAAATGATACCTCTTTTACCTTTTAATAAATTATACATAAAAATATTATTTAAAATTAAATTATAAAAAAACACCTTATTTTCTTGATTTTAAACCATCAAGTAATAAGGTGTTTTTAAAATTATAAATATCCTAGATTCTAATTATCCAATACTTGGTATTGCAACCACTTCGTTTGTATCTGCTTTATAATCTACACCATCAAACCCAAAACCAAACAAATTATAGAAATCCTTTCTGTATCCTTCTAAATCTCCTAATTCTGCCAGATTTTCAGTTGTAGCTTCCAACCAAAGTTTTGCCACTTGAGCCTGAACATCTTCTCTCATTTCCCAATCATCAACTCGGATTCTACCTTTTTCATCAGTAATCATCGGTGCCCCAGTATACAATCTTTGTTGGTACAAACGTTGAATTTGTTCAATACAACCTTCATGAATTCCTTTTTCTTTCATTATTTTATACAATAAGGAAATATATAATGGAATAACCGGAATGGCAGAACTAGCTTGAGTTACCAAAGCCTTGTTTACAGAAACATACGCTTTACCATTTATATCGGCTAAGCTATCGGTAATTGTGAATGCTGTTGCCTCCAAGTGATCTTTGGCACGGCCAATTGTTCCTTTTCTGTAAACCGCCTCTGTTAATGATGGCCCAATATAAGAATAAGCAACGGTTGTAGCACCTGGAGCCAATAAATTTTCAGCTTTCAAAGCGTCAATCCACATAGCCCAATCTTCACCACCCATTACGGCAACTGTATTGGCAATATCTTCCTCATTACATGGTTCAATAGAAATATTTGAAACAATTCCTGTATGAAAATCAACTGTTTTATTTGTAAAAGTAGCTCCAATTGGTTTCAAAACAGAACGGTGTAAAACTCCAGTTTTAGGATTTAATCGCACTGGAGATGCTAAACTATAAATAATTAAATCAACTTGGCCTAAATCGGCTTTTATAAGATCTAATGTCTGTCTTTTTACTTCATTAGAAAAAGCGTCACCATTGATACTTTTTGCATACAAACCCGCTTTTTGAGCTTCTTGTTCAAAAGCAGCAGAATTGTACCACCCCGGAGAAGCTGTTTTGCCTTCTGCAGGTTCCTTTTCAAAGAACACACCAATTGTAGCGGCATTAGAACCAAAAGCACTCGTAATTCTAGAAGCCAACCCAAAACCTGTTGAAGCTCCAATAACCAATACTTTCTTGGCTCCGTCTATAGTTCCTTTTGATTTTACGTATTCAATTTGATTTTTAACACTTTGCTCACATCCTTTTGGTTGGGCTGTCAAACAAATAAATCCTCTCATTCTTGGTTCTATAATCATATTTAGTCTTACGTTAATTTATATTATAAGTTTTCAATTAATTGAATTTTTAAGCTTTAAAATTGAATGGGCAAATATAGTCCATTTATTTAGTTCAACAAGGCTTTTGCGTGATTTAAGGCAGAATCCGAAATAACAGTTCCTGATAACATTTGTGCAATTTCTGTGATTCTTTCTTCGCTGGTCAACAATTTTAATTCTGACTGAGTATCCTCACCAACAGTAGATTTAAACACTTTAAAATGTTCTGTTCCTTTAGCCGCAATTTGAGGTAAATGGGTTATGGCAAATATTTGCATATGACTGCTCATTACTTTCATAATTTCCCCCATTCTGTTGGCAATTTCCCCAGAAACACCAGTGTCAATCTCATCAAAAATCAATGTTGGCAGTTTTGAATATTGCGCTAAAATTGCTTTTACCGCAAGCATAATTCGGGACATTTCTCCTCCAGACGCCACTTTCTTTAACAATCCGAAATCGGTTCCTTTATTGGCCGAAATTAAAAATTGCAATTCGTCTTTTCCATTTTCCAAATACGTTGAAGCACTATTTAATTCCATTTGAAAACGCACATTCGGCATTCCCAAGGTTTCTAAAATAGCAATCAGTTTTTGTGACAAAAGAGGAATGGCCTCGAGTCTTTTTTGGTGAATGGTATCACAAATTTTATCGAGTTGTTTACTATTGTCATCAACTACTTCTGTCAGATTTATAATCTCATCATCAATATTCCCAAGTTCCAAAACAGTGTTCTCCAAATTCCTCTGGATGTCCAATAACTCATCGACCGAAATCACCTGATGCTTTTTTTGCAAGTTATAAATCAGTTGGAGTTTCTGGCCAATCAGATTTAACTGCTCCGGATCATTAATCAATTTTTCTGAACAACGATTCAATTCAATCGCAATATCTTCAAATTCAATTTTAAGGCTTGTTATTCTTTCAAATAATGTATGATAATCCGTTGAAAAAGATGCGATTTTTTGAATGGCATTTTTTATTTCATTCAAATTATGGGAAACACCAATTTGCTCTTCATTGGCAATTGCCAAAGATTTGTCTAATGATTCTTTGATAATCTCAACATTATTTAATTGCTCATAATCGGCTTCAAGCGTTTCCTGTTCACCTGATTTTAGTTTTGCAACAACCAATTCGTCCAAAAGAAATGCGTTGTATTCCTGTTCTTTAGAAGCTTCTCCTTTTCTTTTAAGCAAAGCGTTCAATCGAGACTTATGAGTTTTATACAATTTTAAAAGTCCCTGATATTCAAAAATTAGTTCCAGGTTATTGGCAATCGCATCTATAATTTTAAATTGCACATTCTCATCAGACAATTCCTGAGTTTGTTGTTGGGAATGAATATCAATTAAATAAAGACTCAATTCCTGCAATTCCTGAAGATTTACTGGACTGTCATTGATAAAAGCTCTTGATTTTCCGGATGGCAAAATTTCTCTGCGAATGATAGTGTCATTTTCATAATCTAAATCATTAGCTTCAAAAAAAGGTTTTAAATTGTATTTCGAAATTTCAAAATGAGCTTCAATAACACATTTTTCTTCTTTATTTTTGAGTGAAGTCAGATCAGCTCTTTTTCCCAAAGCCAAACCTAAAGCACCCAATATTATCGATTTACCGGCTCCCGTTTCACCCGTAATTATAGAAAAACCTTTAGAAAAATCAATAGTCAATTTTTCAATTAACGCATAGTTTTTTATCGACAGAGAAGTTATCATTTATGAATTTTTAAGTACAAATTGAATTAATATAATGCAATACTAATATAAAAATTAATATTTAATAGATTGCCATTTACTGGCATTCAAAGTAGATGTTTTGTTTAAACTGTCAACCATATCTGTTATTGGAATGCTTGGACCACCAGAAAAAATAGACACAATTTCGTCTGATTTTGAATCAAAAAATATTCTAACAAGATACGAATTGGGCTTTGTGGCATTCAACTTTTCCAAATTAATCAACGATCCCTTAATAATTTCTTTTGCTTTTTTTTGATCTTGATACATCAAATCTAAACCAGCATAATATTGATAGGTTGATTGTCTTATCTCATTATAAGTTGGAGACAATAAATCATTTATTAAAGTATATCGACTCAAAGGACCGTCAGATTGGTTCCAACCTTTATAACCGCCTTGTTGAGCAACATTTGCAATATTCAAAGCCTCTCCAAAATATTGATTTCCATAAAGAGGAATAAAAGTATCTGCATCCATTCCTAAAATTATATAGCAATAGTAAGAGATAACAGAAACCAAATTTGAATCAAAACTTGTGGGTACATATGTCAAATTCTCAAACTCCGTATAATTAAAAGTAAAATCTTTATCATTCAAGTTTAATACGGGAGATGAATAGGTAGAAAAATAGGCGTTTCTAGAAGACTGCACTTGAATATTGGCGATAAATTGATCCGAAGTATAATTTGAAACTGTTATATACATAGAACAATTCACTTTTTCTTTTTGTGACAAACTTTGTCCAGTCCAATCTGTTTTGTTTATAAACTCATTTAAGGCAGTTTCCAAAGTTTTAAAAACTTGCTGATTGGCATTGTTCATTTTATCGGTATTCAAAGTCACCGTGCAATTTAGCTGTTGTGCCTGAATAAAACCACAACCCATAAAAAAAAATAAAACAAATTTAATCATAAAAATGTGCTATTACTTTGTTTAAAATATCATCGGCAACGGCTTCCTTTGATTTCAGTTCCATCGGTTCAATATTGAAAGAACTATCAATAAAAGTGACTTTGTTGGTCGTTTTTCCAAATCCGGCTCCTTCATCTTGCAGCGAATTAAGAACTATCAAATCTAAGTTTTTTTTCTGGATTTTTGCTTTGGCATTTTCAATTTCATTTTCAGTTTCTAAAGCAAAGCCAATTAAGAACTGTTTTTCTTTAATTTCACCCAAAGAGGCGAGTATGTCTTTCGTTTTTTCTAATTTAATGGTAAAATCGTCAGCCGTTTTTTTGATTTTTTGAAGAGCAATATTTTTAGGTTTATAATCAGCAACAGCTGCTGCTGCAATTGCAACATCCACCCCATTAAAATTATCATGACAAGCCTCATACATGTCTTGTGCAGACACAACAGGTATAACTTTAATTAACGGATGGTTTATGTTAAGATGCGTAGGTCCAGAAATTAATATTACTGATGCACCTAGATTCGCAGCACTTTTAGCAATATCAAAACCCATTTTTCCTGAAGAATGATTTCCAATGAATCGAACGGGGTCTATTGCTTCGTAAGTTGGCCCTGCAGTGATGAGTATTTTTTTTCCTTTAAGTGGAAGTTTACTTTCGAGATCTGCTTCCAAAAAAGAAACTATATTTTCTGGTTCAGCCATTCTGCCTTCTCCAGACAAACCACTGGCCAGTTCTCCACTTTCGGCTGGAATCATAATATTCCCGTAACCTTTTAAAGTCTTGAAGCTATCCATTGTAGAAGGATGAATATACATATCCAAATCCATTGCTGGAGCAAAATAAACTGGACATTTTGCCGATAAATAACAGGCAATTAATAGATTATCGCACAATCCATTTGACATTTTAGACAATGTATTGGCTGTTGCCGGAGCAATGACCATCAAATCTGCCCAAAGTCCCAACTCAACATGGCTATTCCACTCTTCATTTTTTTCGTCTTTGTTGTAAAACTCCGAAAAAACAGGATTCTTGGATAAGGTCGATAAGGTAAGTGGGGTTATAAAATCCTTAGAAGCAGGTGTCATTATCACTTGGACATGTGCACCTGCTTTTATGAAGAGTCTAACTAATGAAGCCGTTTTATATGCAGCAATTCCGCCAGAAATGCCCAGCAAAATCTTTTTTCCGCTTAAAACTGACATTGTATAAATTATTTGTTGGCGTCTCTATGGTAGATTTTACCATCAAGCCATTCTTGTACAGCCAAAGCATGAGGCTTTGGAAGTTTTTCATAAAATTTTGAAACTTCGATTTGCTCTTTATTTTCAAAAACTTCTTCCAAACTATCATTATAAGTTGCAAATTCTTCCAGCTTCTCAGTTAATTCTTTTTTTATCTCAGAATTAATTTGATTTGCTCTTTTAGCCATAATTGTTATCGCCTCATACACATTTCCAGTTGGTTCCTCAATAACAGTTTTATTGTATGTTATTGTGTTTACTGGAGCATTTGTCTTTTTTAAATCCATGACTTTTTATTTATTATATTTTTGTAATTCTAAATCAATTTGAGCTGACATTTCATCTGCTTTTGTTTTATATTCTGTATTTGGCTTGAATTTAAGCAAGTTCAAATAATATGTTTTAGCAGCATTCAGCCTTTCTTCCATTTTTGAAGGAACACTATTTATTGCTAATGAATAAGCGGAATCAAACTTATAATACAATGCTTTTTCTTTATAAGGAGTTCCTGGGAAATCTGCAATGAAATTATCAAACGCAATAATAGCAGATTTATAATTTGATATTCTATTATATTCTAATGCATTTTCATACACCTTCTTTTCAATTTTATCACTTAACTTTCTGTATGTAGCATTTGCATCAGCAATATATGTTGAATTTGGATAGCGATCAATAAATCCTTGCATTTTCTCTAATGCTTTGTATGTATCGGTTTGATCTAGACTATAAACTGGAGAAAGCATCGAATAACTTTGAGCTCCTAAATAAGCACATTCTTCTGCTTTTTCACTTTTTGGATACCCCGAAACAAAACTATCAAATTGATAACCAGCTAAATAATATTGCTTTGTTTTATAACAAGCCTGAGAATACATATAAAACAATTTTTCTCCCGAAGGTTTACCACGGTAAGCTGGAGCTAATTGTTCAAATAAACGAATAGCTTTCGTATATTTTCCGGCATCATATAATTTTGTAGCAACATCAAACTTTACTGCAACATCTCCACTTTTTAAGGCACTTTGATATTCACTACAAGAGCAAAAAAAGAGAACAACAAGCAATACAGATATTATTTTTTTCATTTTTTTTACTTATTTTTATTTATTTGGATTAAATTAATCCACAATAAAAGACACCAAAGTTTTGGTGGCAAATTTAGTTATTAATTTAGCTATTACAAAATATTTCTTTGTTTAAAAAAAAGCGGCTATTTTCAACTGTTTTTATCAATATTTTTAATAAAATCACATAGTCCTTTTGATAAAGATTCGTCAACTGTAACCAAAGGCAATCTTACAACATTTTCAGAAATTCCCAATAATTTAAAGACTTCTTTGATACCGGCCGGATTACCTTGTTCAAAAATCATATCAATACAATCCGAAAGTAAATATTGGGATTTAAAAGCATCATCTACTTTTTTATTCAATCCCAAACGAATCATTTCGGAAAATTCTTTAGGAAAACCTTGGCCAATTACCGATATAACACCAGAACCACCAGCCAAAACTATTGGCAAAGCAATCATGTCATCACCAGAAATCACTAGAAAATCTTTTGGTTTATTCTTTAATATTTGCATGGCTTGAACCATATCTCCAGCAGCTTCCTTGATCGCTACAATATTTTCAAAATCATTTGCTAATCTTATTACCGTACTTGGCAACATATTGCTTGCAGTTCTTCCAGGAACATTATATAAAATTACTGGAATTGGCGAAGCCTCAGAAACTGCCTTGAAATGTTGATATATTCCTTCCTGTGTAGGTTTATTATAATATGGAGAAACGGAAAGAATTGCAGTAAAAGCAGATAGATCTCTAGTTTTTAATTCCTCAACAACTTTCAAAGTATCATTACCACCAACACCAAGAACTAAAGGCAATTTTCCTGAATTTACTTCAATCACGGTTTGAATCACCAACTCTTTTTCATCAGGAGATAATGTTGCATTTTCTGCAGTTGTGCCGAGCACGACTAAATATTCTATACCACCATCGATAGAAAAATTCACTATTCTTTTTAAGGCATCAATATCTATAGAAAAATCTTCTTTGAATGGAGTGATTAGGGCAACTCCTGTTCCTATTAATGATTGCATAATTTAAATTATATTTTGTTTAATATTTTTAGATATCTGAATAATTCTTGAGTAAAAACGGAATAATCTTGGGCATTAACAGCAATCATGAAATGATTTAATCTCTTGTCAATTGAAGAAAAACCAACCTTAAATTTTGCACTTGAATTATTTGTCAAAAGTAACAAAACTGGTTTTTCAATATCATAATAATTAATTAAAAGATCAAAATCTTCATTTATAAAAGCATTAATTTCTTTAAGGTTTATTCTTGCATTAAAATCGAAGTCCTTTAATCCAAATGTAGGATAAGTAAAAACTTCCTTTTTTTCAAAAGATTCTTTGTATAAAATAACTTTAATGTTATTGATGTCGATTCCATTTTTTACAATTTCATCGATTAATTTTTCTTTATAAAAAAAACAACTTTCATCAATAAACAATCCAACTGTTTTGATCGAACCCGAAAAATTATTTGCTTTGACATTGGTCAGGCTTTTTTTTATTTTTCTATTTAAAATTAGGTTCTTTAAATAATTTAAAAACATAGTACTTTTACAGGATTACAAATTTAAATAATTAAGTTGCATTTGAAATGGTAAATCTAAAAAAGTATAATGACGTTTTAAAACTTTTTGTTATATTCTTAACATTTTATTTTTTTAATTAATTATAGCAAAAAATATCAAATTCATCAATTGGATTTAGTGCATTTTTAAAAACCTTTATTTGTAAAGAAATTATAATTATTTTGTATAATGAAGAAATAATTAAAACCAATTAAATAGGCATCGCTTTTAACTTGAGAAAGATTAATAGAATTAAAAAAAATTAATTATCATTTAAATCTTCACTCACTTTATCTTTCTCTAATAAATAATTTACCATAAAAAAATAAGATAAAAACTGAGTGATAATACTAATTAACATAAAAGCATAATTATAAAAATAAAATTTATACAACACAAAAAAGATATCTGTAATTATAAAACAAATACACATTAACATGGCATTAAAAAAAGCATAACTTCCAATTTTGATGTAGTTTGTAATTGAAACGACACTCAAAATACTCAAAACTATACCAAAAAGTACGTATAATGAAAAATCCATCTCTAAGTTTTCAAGTTCTAAATTTAAAACGGAGTAACAAATACTTCCAATTCCAAGAATTAAAATAAAAATCGAAATACTATCTCTATAACTAAATTTCAGGTATTCAAAATCCTTTTGAGCTAAATATAAAAGCATAACATAAACCATCAAGACGCAAAAAAAAGCACCTTTTGGAGATTCACTAATATTTAGCGTCGTAAAAACATCTCTCACAAAAAGTAGCAGAAAAATTAATCCTTTAAAGAAAGTAATCTTATAATTATTTGATACAAAATAATAGATAAACAAAGAGGGAATTATAATTGACTTACCAAATAATACTAAACCATCATAGTCTAATAATTTAAATATCACAACCATAGCCGAAGTTGTAAAAAACAATATAAGAGATGGAGTACTAGCTTTCATTTAACATTGTAATAAATTGATCTTCTGAGATTATTGGCACATTAAGTTTATTTGCTTTTTCTAACTTAGCTGGACCCATATTATCACCTGCAACTACAAAATCAGTTTTTGCAGAAATTGAACTTCCAATTTTACCACCATTATCCTCAATCAAAGTCTTCAATTCGTCTCTAGAAAAAGTCGAAAAAACACCTGAAACGACAAATGTTTTTCCTAAGAATTTATTAGTTGCATTTGGATTTACTTTTTCGACAATTTCAAATTGTACGCCGTAACGTTTTAATCTTTCGATGATGATTTTATTATCAGTATTTTCAAAAAAGTCAATCACGCTTTGCGCAATTCTTTCTCCAATTTCATCTACCAAAATCAAATCCACGAGAGTTGCTTGTTGCAAAGCATCAATATTTTTATAATGTTTGGCCAGTTTTTTGGCAACAGTTTCTCCCACAAAACGAATACCGAGTGCAAACAAAACGCTTTCAAACGGAATTTCTTTTGATTTTTTAACTCCATTTACGAGATTTTCAGCTGATTTTTGCGCCATTCTGTCCAGAGGCAAAATTTGCTCTACTGTCAATTCATACAAATCGGCATAATTATGTAACAATCCGTTATTAAAAAGCAGCGCAACCGTTTCTCCTCCAAGACCTTCTATGTCCATAGCTTTTCGAGAAATATAATGCTGAATTCGCCCTATTATTTGAGGAGGACAGCCATAAAAATTAGGACAATAATGATTGGCCTCGCCTTCTCCTCGTATTAACTCAGTATTGCACTCAGGGCAATGAGTAATATATTGGGTAGGCTTTGAATTTTCGGTGCGTTTACTTAAATCTACGGCAATAATTTTAGGAATAATCTCCCCTCCTTTTTCAACAAAAACCGTGTCATTCACTCGAATATCTAATTTCTCAATCTGATCAGCATTATGCAAAGAAGCACGTTTTACAATCGTTCCTGCCAATTGAACAGGCTCCAGATTAGCAACTGGTGTAATAGCTCCTGTTCTTCCTACCTGATAGGAAATCGAATTTAATTTTGTTGAAACCTGTTCTGATTTGAATTTATATGCAATAGCCCATCTTGGTGATTTGGCAGTATATCCTAGTTCTTCCTGATGACGAAAATCATTTACTTTTATAACCACTCCATCTGTTTCATAAGGCAACTCATGACGATGAACATCCCAATATTCAATAAACTGAAAAACTTCATCCAGATTCTTAGTCAATTTTGCTTCAGCTGGCGCTTTAAACCCCCAATTTCTTGCTATTTCTAATCCTTCAAATTGAGAAGAAAAAGGCAAGTTTGGACCAATTAAAAAATAAAGCAAACAATCCAAAGGACGCTTGGCTACTTCGGCACTGTCTTGCAATTTTAAACTACCAGAAGCTGTATTTCTCGGGTTGGAATATGGAGTTTCTCCAATTTCTATTAAATCCTGATTCATTTTTTCAAATCCTGCAAAAGGCAAAATGATTTCTCCCCTAATAGCAAAGTGTTCGGGAAAATTTCCTTTCAACTGCAACGGAATTGATTTAATTGTTTTAATATTATTAGTTACATCATCGCCTTGAAAACCATCTCCACGAGTCACAGCACGTTTTAGCATTCCATTCTCATAAGTGATACTTATCGAAGCTCCATCATATTTTAATTCACAAGTATATTCTAAAGGAACATTCCCTAAAACCTTTTGAATTCTATTTTGCCAATCGATCAAATCTTCTTTAGAATAGGAATTGTCAAGTGAATACATCCGATATTCATGCGGAACAGTTTCAAAGTTTTTGGTTATAGTACCTCCTACACGTTGTGTTGGAGAATTAGCATCAAAAAATTCTGGATGTTTATTTTCTAAATCTTGAAGCTCCTTTAATTTCAAATCAAACTCATAATCCGATATAGTAGGATTATCCAATACATAATAACTATGATTGTGAAGATTAAGTTCTTCTCTAAGCGTTTGGATGGTCTGCTGTATATTCATATGAAGATTATATTTGCTTTTTTTTTGGTCATATGTAATTCGCATATCGCATATTAGTTTTTACTAACATTTTTCGGCATGCTCATTTCATAAAAAACAAAATTGCCTATTCTAGTCGATTAAATAATCTACTAAAATAACCAATTTTAACTTTAAAAATCAAATTTACGACTTGATAATCGTATTAATTTGATTGTATAATTGTCCATCACTCAAAAAAGACCCTTGCTGAATCAATTGAAAAATCGAAAGATTACGTTCTTCGGTAAATTCTTTTTTTCCCACTTTCATTTCAATTGTTTCTGTAAACATATTGTCACTAAGCCATTGCAAACCTTCTTTAGTCAAAAAGTCGGTTTCGGGAACCAATGATTTTAAAACAATTGATTGCACATGATTTTCGAAACAATGAAATAGAAAAATATGATTTTTCGAGAAAAACTCTAAATATTCTGCTTTAGACAGCACGCCTTCCCAAACCAAATCTGAAAAAACGTCAAGTTCTTGCTCAGCAACTTCTGGTTTTTCGGCTTTGATTTGATCCCATTCGGCTTTATCAATTGCCTGGGTTGCCAAAAAGTTAGTAAATTCTTGTGTTAACTCTTCAAATTGTTCTTTTGTTAATCTAGCGTATTTCATTTACAATTTTAGATTTTAAATTTTAGATTATAGTGTGAAGCATCAACATAAATATTCTAAATTAAATTAAACAAAAAAAAATCCCAATCTCGTTTTACAACGGAATGGGATTTTAAAATATTGATTTAGAAATTATGCTTGTTCAGCAACAATTTCGTATGGCAATTCGATAATAACATCTCTGTGCAATCTTACAGTAGCAGCATATTTACCAGTACGTTTTACAATTCCAGAAGTGATAAATTTTCTGTCAATTACTTGACCACCTTTAGCCAAAGCTTCAGCGATGTCAATGTTTGTAATAGAACCAAATAATTTTTCACCACCTGCTTTTGCAGCGATTTTAATTTCGATAGCTTTCAAAGTTTCAGCCAATGCTTTTGCATCGTTTACTACTTTAGCTTCTTTGTGCGCTCTTTGTTTTAGGTTTTCAGCCAATACTTTCTTTGCAGAAGCAGTTGCTAAATGAGCGTGTCCTTGTGGAATTAAAAAATTACGACCGTATCCGTTTTTTACAGAAACGATATCATCTTTAAATCCTAAATTTTGAACGTCTTGTCTTAAAATAAGTTCCATGTTGTTGTCCTTTTTTATAGAAGTTAGGTTTCATGTTTCAGAAAACCAACAACTGTTAATTTTTATTATTTTAGTAAATCAGCCACATATGGCATTAAAGCTAAGTGACGTGCTCTTTTTACAGCTACAGACACTTTTCTTTGGTATTTTAATGAAGTTCCTGTTAAACGACGAGGAAGAATTTTTCCTTGTTCGTTAACGAATTTCAATAAGAAATCAGCATCTTTATAATCAATATATTTGATACCTGATTTTTTGAAACGACAATACTTTTTAGTTTTGTTGGTTTCTATGTTCAAAGGCGTAAGATATCTGATATCCCCGTCTTTTTTTCCTGAAGCAGATTGTTGTAATGTTGCCATGATAATTAAGCTTTTTGAGATTTAAGTTTTGCTCTTCTTCTTTCAGCCCAAGAGATAGCATGTTTGTCAAGACTTACAGTTAAGAAACGCATAACTCTTTCGTCACGTCTAAATTCAGTTTCAAAAGCGATAAGAACCTCACCAGCTACTTTGAATTCGAATAAGTGATAAAAACCACTTTTTTTGTTTTGAATTTCGTAAGCCATTTTTTTAAGACCCCAGTCTTCTTTCGATACCATTTCTGCTCCTCTACTAGTAAGAAAATCTTCAAATTTGCTTACTGTTTCCTTTACCTGAACTTCAGATAAAACGGGATTTAAAATGAAAACAGTTTCATAATGATTCATAAATATTTATTTATTTGTTAATTTGGGTGCAAAAGTAATGTTTTATTTTAAACAAACAAGTACAAATCAACTTTAATCGACGAATGGTGAAAAAAAACAGGTTTTTTTACTTATTATAAAAAAAAATAAACTATTTTTACTCTACCAAATCAAAAATTTGACATTATGAAACTAAACTGTGTAGTCGTAGATGATAGTTCAATACAAAGAATGATTATAGCAAAATTAGTAAACAATCATACCAATCTAAACCTAATAGGAGATTTCTCGAATGCAATTGAAGCTAAAAGTTGCATGACTGTACATAACGTAGATTTGATATTTCTTGATATTGAGATGCCTGTTATTAGTGGTTTTGATTTTCTTGATGGTTTAAAAACAAAACCTCAGATTATATTTGTCACCTCTAAGGCCGAATATGCTATGAAGGCCTTTGATTATGACGCAACTGATTATTTGCAAAAACCAATTTCTATTGAACGTTTTAATGCTTCTGTACGAAGAGCGATTGATCAATTTCTTCTAAAGAAAGAAAATAAGGAAGACGAAGGCGAACATATTTTTATCAAAAGCAACCTCAAAAAATTAAAGATTTTTACTTCTAAAATTAAATGGATTGAAGCTTTTGGAGATTATGTAAAAGTAGTTACCGAAGATGATAGCAATCTGGTTCTTTCAACGATGAAATCTTTTGAAAATGACTTATCTAAAGAAAAATTTATAAGGGTTCACAAATCTTTTATTGTTAACATTGACAAAATTGACCGTTTCAACAGCAAATTTGCCGAAATTGGAGTAACAAAAATTCCTTTGAGTCGCAATAAGAAAGAAGACCTTGTTAAAGCACTTGCCTATTCATAAACTTTACTCTAATAAAAATCGACGTTTGTCGTTACTCGTATAGCTCTATATTGAGCCACTGCCTCAAAACTATTCAATATTTTCTGAATAGTTTTTTTTGTGCTTCCAATTGGCGTATTTTGAGGTATTTTGATAATTATATTGCGAATGTATTCATTGCGAATTCTACTAATAACAGGTTCTTCGGGTCCCAACACAGGCAGATTAAGATTTTGGCTTAAAACATTGTACAACCACATTGACCCTTCTTTGAGCTTATCAAAATCTCGTTGTTTCAAGGTTAATTTTATTATTCTGAAGTAAGGTGGGTATTTATAAATTTGCCTATCATACAATTGCTCTTTATACATTCCATTATAATCAGTATTGGTAACTTGCTGTATTGTGTTGTGATTGGGATTGTACGTTTGTATAATAACTTTCCCTCTTTTCTCTGATCGACCGGCACGTCCTGCAACCTGCGTCATCATTTGAAAACTGCGTTCGAAAGCTCTAAAATCAGGGTGATAGAGCATATTATCGGCATTCATTATCCCGACCAAATTGACATTGTCAAAATCCAATCCTTTGGCAAGCATTTGTGTACCTACCAAAATATCAAATTCTCGATTCTTGAAACTGTCAATGATTTTTTCAAAACCAAATTTTCCTCGTGTTGTATCCTGATCCATTCGTCCGATTTTGGCATTTGGAAAAATAGCAATTAATTCTTGCTCAATTTGCTCTGTCCCAAAACCTTTGGTAGTCAAGTCAATGCTAGAGCATGCATGACAAAGAGTAGGATTTGCCATAGAATATCCACAATAATGACATCGCAACTGGTTCTTATGTTTGTGATAGGTCAAACTTACATCACATTGCTCGCAATGCGGCACATGCCCACAAGTTATACATTCTATAATTGGCGAATAGCCTCTTCTGTTTTGAAACAAAATAACTTGCTCCCCTAATGTCAGAGCTGTTGTGATTTCTTCAATTAAAGTATCGCTAAAATGACCGTTCATTTTTTTGCGGAAATATTTGTCTTTTAAATCCACCAATGCAATTTCGGGCATCATTACATTCCCAAAACGTTCGGTAATTTCAACATAACCATATTTATCTGATTTTGCATTAAAAAAGGTTTCGATACTTGGAGTTGCCGAACCTAAAAGTACTTTAGCCTGATGCGAATTGGCCAAAACTATTGCAGCGTCCCGAGCATGATAACGTGGTGCCGGATCCGACTGTTTAAAAGTTTGTTCATGCTCTTCGTCAATAATGATAAAACCTAAATCCTGAAAGGGCAAAAACAAAGCCGATCTGGCCCCGATAACAATTTGGGCTTTGTCAGCATTTTGCAACACTTGATTCCAAACTTCAATTCTTTCATTATTATTATATTTTGAATGAAAAACAGCCACTTTATTTCCGAAATGCGCTCGCAATCTGGAAACCAATTGTGTTGTCAAAGCAATTTCGGGCAACAAATACAACACCTGTTTTCCCGTAGCCAAATATTCTTCTATAAGTTTGATATAAATTTCGGTCTTACCGCTCGAAGTAACTCCTTGCAAAAGACATACTGCTTTTTGCTTGAAACTTGCTTTTACGGATTCAAAAGCAAATTGTTGCGCATTGCTCAATTGCAAATCATCTTCTCGCCCTTTACCCGAAAAATTTATTCGATCTTCTTGCAAAAAATATTCCTCAAAAATTTCTTTATCTACCAATGCTTTCACAATTGCAGGAGAAGATTGTGCTGCTTCGACTAATCTTTTTACAGTAATCGGTTTTTTTTCGGATGCGCTTAACTGGAAATAATTTAAAACTATTTCTTTTTGTTTATTGGCACTTTTTAAAACCTCGAGCAAATCCTTTAAGCCTTCGTTAGTATCATATTTGGAATGTAATCGCACGTACCGTACCAATTTTGGTTTGTAACTTTCTTGAACTTCTTCCTGTAATACCAGAATATTTTTATCAATCAATTTTTGTATTACAGGAAAAATATTCTTTTTGTTGAGAATTGCAGTTATGTCTAGAATCTTCAACGAACTTTGCTGTTGCAAAGCCTCATAAACCAAATATTCATCATCCGATAGCAGACTTTCATCAACAAAGGAATCGCTTTTTTTTGTTATTAGAGTTTCACTTTCCAATAACAATCCACTTGGCATAGCACCACGGTACACATCTCCAATTGCACACATATAATAATCGGCTATCCAAATCCAATGTGCAATTTGAAATTCTGTTACTACAGGGAAATCATCTAAAATTTGATGTATCTCTTTGGCTTCGTATAAAGTGGGTTTGTTATTGTGAATTTCAATCACCAAAGCCGTGTAGATCTTGCTTTTACCAAAAGGCACCGCAACCCTCATTCCTTTTTTTATAAAAAGAAATTCAGCTTCAGATACACTATACGTAAATGTTTTGGCTAAAGAAAGCGGTAAAATGACTTCGACGAAATACATGTAAAGATTTTATTCTCTGTAAAATTACTTTTTATTTAATTCAACAGACGCATTATTTTTATATTCCTGAACCAATTTTAAAGTATGGTCCAAAGACCCTGTATCTGTCCAATCTTCGTGACCCGGAATAATATATTTTGGGTTTTTAAATTTTGCCTGAACTTTTTTAATGGATTTCTCCCACTCATTCACATTGGCATCCCCCAAATAACCTAAATCTTTTGCATCAGTACTTTTAACAAAACATCCTCCATAAAGTACTTTTTCTTTATCAAACCACACTACAATATTATCTAGCGCATGCCCCTTCCCCGGATAATACACTTCAAATTTATATTCTCCAACTTTAAAAATAGTATCATTCGGAATTACAAATTCGGCTCTTTTTTCATTTTTATTTTTTAGAATGGCGTCAGTTAATTTTATAGTATACGTTTTAATTCCGTTTTTTCTAAAAAATTCCAAACCTCCAGCGCGATCATCATGAGAATGTGTTGCAAAACACATCACAACATCTTTATTGTGCTTAGATTTTATACTATCTAACAGTGGCTGAAATTGCGATTTATCCCAAGGAGCATCAAATAAAACAACACCTTTATCCGTAACCAGATACATGGCGTTTGCTGAAATCAGAGTTCCTTTATAATCATGAAAAGTTTTATAAACATAAAAGTCACCTATAAGATGACTTATTTGCAAAGGCGAATTTTCAGATTGTCCAAAACTATTTGACAGTATTGTGAAAAATAAAATTATTGCTGCTACTTTTCTCATTTTATATTTAAGAAAATTAATTTTTCACTCTATACCAGTATTGCGTTCTTCCAAACAAAGAAACTCCAACAAAACCTCTCACTTTTAGTTTGTCTTTTCCGTCAAGGGCAATTAAACATTTGTATTCTTCCCCTTTTGAAGGATCCAATATTTTACCACCATTATATTCATCACCATCTTTCACAAGATCTTTAATGATTACCATGCCCAGAATTGGGGCATTTTTATTTTCACCTGAACATTTTGTACAAAGATTTTTTCTTTTTTCCGGATTTACGATATCAATAATCTTCCCGTATATTTTTCCTGATTTTTCATAAATTTCTACAATAGATTTTGCTTGCCCAGTTTCATCATCAATGGTTTTCCATTTACCTAAAACATTCTGGCTTTGGGCATTGAAAACCATAGCAAAAAACACAACTACACTAAATACGATACTTTTTTTCATTTTTCTTAAATTATTGTCTCACTTTTTTTATTATTCCCAAATACAAAAAGAATCTGCGTCTGGGTAATCTTTAACAAGAATACAAAATTTCATTTAAACAATGTCATTTATAACTAAACTTTAATACTGTGATTTTTTTTTCTTAGTTTATGAATTGTAGCATTCAATTCAAATCCCAGCAACAAAATCATACAGTTAATCCAGATATAAAACATCATGATCAACAGTGTTCCGATCGAACCGTATAATTCATTGTATTTTGAAAATCGCAATACCCAAATTCCGAAAAAATACGAGGATATAATAATAAGTATAGTTGTAAAAACAGACCCTATACTTATAAATGGAGGTTTATGTGATTGTTTTGTTCCGTAGCGCAATAATATGGAAGATGTTATTAATATCATTAGTATTACAAAAATATACCTTCCTAAAATAATTAACGGAATACGGTCACTTAATACGTCTTGAATCATTGTTTTTTGAATAAACACCTCAAAAACCACAATAATAGAAACAGTCAAAAGCAAAAGAATGGACAGCAATAACGAAATTCCTAAAGCAACGAAATATTGATTTAAAAAACCTCTTTTTTCCAAAACATGTCGAGAAGACTCAAAGCCTCCTAAGATTCCATTTATGCCATTGGCCATCAAGAAGATTGATAATAAAAAACCTGAAGACATTAATCCTGAGTGGCTATTATTGAGAATATCATTTATTATATTGGCTATTGCATCATAGGTATTTGGGGGAACCCCTTCCTTTACAAATTGAAGAAAATCATTCTGAAACCCTTCAATAGGGATAAACGGAATTAAATTTAAAATAAATAGTGCAAAAGGAAACAAGGCCATAAAAAAGCTAAAAGCTACTGCACTGGCATGATACGAAAAAGCCCCATCTATTATTCCTTCAAAATACAATTCTAACAAATCATAAAACGAAAAACCTCCCAATCCCGGCATCTTAATTTTTTTTAAGATATGCATCAAGTTTCTGACTACAGGAATTTTTTCGAGTTTAGCCTCAATTATCAAACTCATAGTATTAAATTGCTTTTAAACTTAAGTCCATATTGTAAACTGAATGAGTTAAAGCTCCCGATGAAATATAATTGACACCGCATTCTGCATATAATCTCATCGTATCTTCATTGATATTTCCTGAAGATTCGGTTTGACATTTGTCGCCAATCATCGCCACAGCTGTTCGTGTATCTTCGTAATTAAAATTATCAATCAAAATTCTATGTACACCATCGCTTTTTAAAATTTCTTCGATTTCAGCAAGGTTTCTCGCTTCAACAATGATTTTTAAGTCTAAATTATTTTCTTTTAGGTAAGCCTGTGTTTTGGCTATTGCCAATGTAATACCACCCGCAAAATCAATGTGATTGTCCTTTAGCATAACCATATCGTATAAAGCAAAACGATGGTTTTCGCCGCCCCCTATTTTTACAGCCCATTTCTCGGCCACACGAAATCCCGGAGTTGTTTTTCGGGTGTCTAAAATTTTTGTGTTGGTTCCTGCCAATAACTGCACAAAACTGTTAGTTTTGGTTGCAATGGCACTCATGCGCTGCATTGTGTTTAATACAACTCTTTCAGACTTTAAAATAGATTGCGAGCTACCAGAAACATGAAAAACTACATCTCCTTTTTTTACGGGAGTCCCATCTTCTATAAACGTTTCGATTTGCATAGTAGGATCTACATATTCAAAAATCATTTTTGCAAGAGTAACGCCGGCAATTATGCCATCTTCTTTTACCAATAACTTTGCTTTTCCATTTGCATTTGCTGGAATACAGGCCAATGAGCTATAATCTCCAGGTCCTACATCCTCTCTAATGGCATTGGCAATTAAGACATTCAATTCGTTTTGAAACTGTGCTTCGCTAATCATTTTTCTGCTCTTTAAATAAGATGCTAAAGTAGGATTTATTTTGTGTATTTAAAAGTAAGTAAGTTTTAAAAAATTAGAATTTCACATTAATTTATGACAAAACATACTTTCAATTACTAATTATTTATAAGAATCTGAATGAAACTATTTTATAAAAGAAAACCTGTAAGATTTTGAATTGCTTACAGGTTTGTTATTTATGTTTATAAATGTTTAAAAAACCAATTATTGAATCCCATTTTGGTCAATCATGTAAACCAAGGCAGCCATTGTTCCTGCACCAAGTTCCAGTTCTCTTTTGTCTATGGCATCAAATGTATCGTTTGCGGCATGATGGTAATCAAAATAACGTTGCGAGTCTGGCTTTAGACCTGCTTTTACAATTGTTTTAGATGTTAATGCTTCTATGTCTGAACCACTATGTCCTTTTACAAAACTGTGAATCAAATACGGTTCGAATACGTTTTTCCAACTCGAAATTTTAGCAAAATTGGCGTCATTACATTCTAATGAAAAACCTCTTGGTGTAAATCCTCCCGAATCACTTTCTAAAGCGAAAATATGGTTTTCTTTATTGGCCAATGATAATTCTTCGTATTTTTTTCCGCCTCTTGTTCCGTTTTCTTCGTTCATAAACAGCACCACACGAAGGGTATTTTTTGGCTTGTATTTTATGTTATTAAAAATATTCATCACTTCCATACTTTGTACCACTCCCGCTCCATCGTCATGCGAACCATCGGCTAAGTCCCAGGAATCAAGATGACCGCCTACCACCATAATATTTTCAGGATGTTCGGTTCCTTTTATTTCCCCAACAACATTATAGGACAAAACATCGTCCATTTTTTGACAGGATTGTTTAAAATAAAATTTCACGTTTGGATTGCTTTTTAGGGTCTTACTCAATAATTCGGCTGCATTGGTACTGATAGCAGCGGTTGGAATGAATTGTTCTTTTGGAATATCACCATAACTTTGCCCTCCAGTGTGCGGAAAATCATCCAATCTTAAATTCATCGAACGAACAATCGTTCCAACTGCCCCATATTTTGAAGCTGCAGCAGCTCCGCCATAGCGCTGATCTACTGCTCCAGAATAGGCATCAAACGTTTCAATATCAGCATTGTTCATTGGTCGGTTATAAAAAACAATTTTCCCTTTTATTTTATCAACACCTAATGTTTTCAATTCATCAAAACTATGTACTTCAATCACTTCGGCTGTAATGCCATTTTTTGGTGTGGAAATCGAACCGCCCAATGCGCAAATCGGTACTTTGATTTTAGTTTTATTGTCTTGAATATAAGCTGTTTCTTTTTCGCCACGTACCCATTTTGGCACCATAACTTCCTGCAAATACACTTTGTCAAAACCAAGTGTTTCCATTTG
This sequence comes from Flavobacterium sp. N3904, assembly GCF_025947305.1. NCBI lineage: Bacteria > Pseudomonadati > Bacteroidota > Flavobacteriia > Flavobacteriales > Flavobacteriaceae > Flavobacterium > Flavobacterium sp. N3904. The sequence continues at coordinate 2,755,902 of NZ_CP110009.1, read as the reverse complement.
TTTTTTGGTATATTCAACTGCTCTTGCAGCTCCGTCTGAACCCGATAATCTAGACCCAATGTCATTGGAAAGATGATCCAACCAAGAATAGCATTTTGAATTGGTTAATGCCGAATTGTAAATTTCCTTAAAAACCTGTTCGTCTTTGGTTTGTGCAAAAAACGCAACAGAATTAAAAAGAAAAAGGGCCAAAAATAGGTTTGTTTTCATTTTGTTTGGTATAAAATTATTTGAGGTTTATTGGTGTTGCAATTTCGGCATTCTAAAGTAGAATCAAAATTAAAATCAAAAAAAAATCCCGCATACTTTTAAGATGCAGGATTTAATAAAATGAAAATTAAGATTATTTTATCGGTTCAAAACTAATAGCGGTTCCTCCACCAGGTGCCAAAACCAAATTTATTTTTGAGTTGCTTGTAACCTCAACCGTTCTTATTTTGTAAGCCATTGGATTGTTTTTCCAATCGGCATCTTTGGCATCTTCATATATTATGGCTTTGTATTTTTGCCCTTTGGTCAAGAAGTCTAATTTTATCTCCGATTTTCTGGCATTTTCGTCGGTAATTGCTCCAAGAAACCAAGATTCCTTACCTTTGGCTTTTCGAACAATTGTCAAATAATCTCCAGGTTCGGCTTCCAGGATTTTCGTATCATCCCAATCTAACGCTACATCCTTTATAAACTGAAAAGCATCCATGCGTTTTTCGTAATTCTCTGGTAAATCAGCAGCCATTTGCAACGGAGAATACATGGTCACGTACAATGCCAATTGTTTGGTTAGCGTAGTATGAACCTGTTCGGTTTTATTTTTATCATAATAGCTCATTTTTATTTCAAAAATTCCAGGAGTATAATCCATTGGTCCTCCAAGAAGTCTTGTAAACGGTAAAATGGTCTCATGATTTGGCGGATTTCCAGTACTCCAGGCATTAAATTCATTACCACGAGCGGCTTCGGCGGCAATGTAGTTTGGATAGGTACGGCTGTAACCCGTAAGTCTGGAAGATTCGTGTGAATTTACCATGATTTTATAATCGGCAGCACGTCTTACTACAAAGTTAAAATGGTTAACCATTGTTTGTCCGTCATGAAATTCTCCACGCGGAATAATTTTACCTACATACCCTGATTTTACAGCCGGATAGTCGTATTTTTTCATCAAGTCGAAAGCACGGTCCAAATGACGTTCGTAATTGGCAACAGAACCCGATGTTTCGTGGTGCATAATCATTTTTATGTTTTTTTCTTTGGCGTAAGCCGTAACTGCGGCAAGATCGAAATCAGGGTAAGGCGTTGTAAAATCAAATACTTCTTCTTTCCAGTTGCCATTCCAATCTTCCCAGCCTACGTTCCATCCTTCGACCAAAACACCGTCGAAACCATTTTTGGCAGCAAAATCAATATATCGTTTTGTGTTTTCGGTAGTGGCACCATGCTTTCCTGAAGCTACAGGCTTCTCTGCAAAATTTGAAGCGTTTTGTGAACCTGCATAATCCCAAGTCGATTTACCAACGTGCATTTCCCACCAAATTCCAACATATTTCATTGGTTTTATATACGACACATCATCCAGTTTGCAAGGTTCATTCAGATTCAAAATTAATTGTGAACCCACAATATCTCTGGCGTCATTACTAATCATAATCGTTCTCCAAGGAGATACGCAAGGTGTTTGCAAATAGGCTTTGTCACCAATTGCATTTGGAACCAATTGAGATGTTAACTTAAATTTCGTACCATCAACATTAAGATGCATCACTGGATAATTGACTACTGCAGCTTCAAAAATATTGATATATATTCCTGCGGCAGACTTCATCATCAATGGTGATTGCACCACATATTTTCCTGGAATCGATTTTACTCCAATACCATTATTAAGGTTTAATTTGGTGTTATCGATTTCTGAAAGTTTTGTTTCGTTATAAACATATTCATTACTATCGAAATCCCCAGGAATCCAAAATGTTTTATAATCCTCTGTCAAATTAAATTGAGAAACCTCATCAGAAATAATAAAATAATTCAGTTCTGTTTGTTTTGGAAAATCATATCTAAAAGCAACTCCTTCATTATAAACTTTAAAAATGATATTCATTTTTACGTTGGTTTCTTTTTGTTTTAAAGAAACCGTAAGCTCATTGTAGTTGTTTACAATATTGGCCTTTTCCCCAAGAACTGGTTTC